>CAYQOJ010000383.1:705-2515 GCA_964419105.1 uncultured Methylococcus sp. | reverse complement strand
TCTGAATCTGATCAGTCGAACAGGGCAACTCATGTCCTTTTCGCTCTTCGATTCAGGCAGCAACTACAACGCTTGTATTGCGGCGCAATCGGGTTCCGGGAAGTCCTTTCTCACCAATGAACTCATCGTGAGCTCGCTCGCCGAAGGGGCTCGGGTCTGGGTCATCGATGTGGGCCGTTCCTACATGAACCTCGCGGAAAGTCTCGATGGCGAATTCATGGCCTTCACGCCGGAATCTGATCTCTGTATCAATCCCTTTGATCTCGTCCAAAACTGGGATGAAGAAGCCGATGTCATTGCAGGCCTTGTGACCAGCATGGCGGCACCGACAGAGAAACTCTCGGACTTTCAGACGGCTTCCCTCAAACGCATCTTGCGGGATGTCTGGGAAGAGAAAGGCAATGCGATGTCGGTCGATGATGTGGCGGATCGTCTCAAGGCACAGAAGGATCAGCGCATCGTGGATTTGGGGGAACAGCTATTTCCCTTCACCCGCCGCGGCGAATACGGCCGGTTCTTCAATGGTCGGAACAATGTCCGGTTCTCAGGTGACTTCACCGTTCTGGAACTGGAAGAACTCAAGGGAAGGAAGCATCTGCAGCAGGTGGTCCTGCTTCAGTTGATCTATCAGATCCAGCAGGCCATGTACCTTGGGGAACGAGATCGACCCAAGCTCGTTGTCATCGATGAATCCTGGGATCTTTTGACCCTGGGAGATGCGGCCACCTTTATGGAACACGGCTATCGACGATTTCGTAAGTACGGAGGATCGGCCATCACGATTACCCAGTCAGTCAACGATCTCTATCGGACCTCGACCGGGAGAGCCATTGTCGAGAACTCCGCTCACATGATTCTCCTCGGGCAAAAGGCTGAAGCCGTTGAGGCATTAAGGAGTGAGAAGCGGCTTCCCTTGCCTGAAGGGGGATACAACCTTCTCAAGACGGTTCATACAGTCCCAGGGGTCTATTCGGAGCTTTTTATCCTGACCGAGATGGGGGCAGGAATTGGGCGGCTGATCGTGGATCCCTTCAAAAGGCTCCTCTTCTCGACCAAACCGGATGATGTGCATCAGATCCGGCAACTTCGAATGCAGGGTATCCCGATCACCGAAGCCATTCAGACGCTTCTTGATCGCAGGAGTCAGCGCCATGTTCACTGAAGTTTTCAAGCGGCAAATGACGACCTCACTGGCTCTTCTATCACTACTGATCGGCACACACTCCCTTTGGGAAGAATCGCGACTCCAGGAACGTCTGACCCTGATGACACCGATAGTGATATTGGATCGTACCGCGATTCTCAAGGGTCTCCCGGTTTCGGGAGATCCTGTAGAGCGCGAGCGGGTGACACAAAATCTGAAGGATCTTGCCGCACGTTATGCGAAGGAAGGGTTTCTCGTGATTGATGGCGGTTGGGTGCTTGGGGCCCCGGAGGATGTCTATGTCCACTAAGGCGCTGCCACGTCATGGATCGATAACCCAAGAACATCTGATCAACTTCCTTTGGGGACTTCCTTACATCCTGAGTGTAGTCGCCATAGGTCATGTACTGACCCAACGCTATTCCATTGGGATCGATGACCAGAAGGAACTCTGTCTATCGGGGCACCATCGTTGGTATGTCATCGACCATTGGCGTCGTGAGTTCAAATCGGGTGACTTGATGGCGTTTGCATCGGATGAACGGATGCGGCCCTATTTCAAGGATGAAACCACCTTCGTAAAGCGCGTTGAAGGCATTCCAGGACAGGTTGTGCAGCAGGATGAAGAACGGATCAATGTGGATCAAAGGCCTGTCGGAGAGGGTT
>CAYQOJ010000383.1:0-695 GCA_964419105.1 uncultured Methylococcus sp. | reverse complement strand
TGACCTACTGGGTCATGGGGGATCAACCCAAGTCGTTTGATTCAAGGTACTGGGGTGTCGTTTATCAGCAGCAGATCATCGGGAAGGCTTATGCGTTGCCGTTCTGATCTGACGATACAAAGAACGGCAATGCTGACCATCGGACTTTTGATGACTCCTGCCCTTCTCGCCGAAGAGCCCTGGCTGGAACGGTCACGGGAGATTCTGGAATCATCCAAACAACAACCGATGCCAGAGTGGCTCAAGGAAGCCATGCATCCAAAAGCCGATGTCGGTGGATTCAGTCCGCCGAAGCCTATGGATTTAGGACTTTCCCATTCGGAGACAAGGGAACCCAAGGGACCCAGGACATACATCTTTGTCTCTCAGTCTCTGGGACAGGACATGCTTCGCGAGATCGTCTGGGAAAATCGTGGACACAAGGATCGGGTGATGGTCTTTCGAGGGTTTTCCGAAGGTCAGTCCCTCAAGGGATTTGTCGCGAGTTTCAGATCTCTCATCGAAGGCATGGATCGCAAGGAGATCCCACCCATCACTATCGACCCTGAGCGATTCGCCAAACATAGCATCACGCAAGTGCCAGTGATTGTCAGGGACGATCCAAATGGAAATCGTCATACGGTCAGCGGAATCCATCAGGTGGAGTGGCTGGATCGACAGATTTCCGTGTCACCAGGATCCAAGGACTATGGTCG
>CAYQOJ010000382.1:0-2524 GCA_964419105.1 uncultured Methylococcus sp. | reverse complement strand
GTTGACGATCCCGTTAAAGGGATCCGGAGGAATCCCTACGATTGGTTCCCCGCAGCTTGCTTTCGTGTTCATGCGCTTAGCGCCGATGTTAGAATGAAGGCCAGACTACCACGCTCCGGATCCTCGCGCTGATGCCAGAAAACGCCGTTTCTTCGTCCTCATCAACCGCTGCGGTTGAACTTAAATCCGGGTCCATAACCCTTCCGATCCTGAAGATTTTGAGCCCTGAGCTCGCGGTGGTTACCGCTCAGCTCGAGGACAAGCTCGGCAAAGCACCCGAATTCTTTCGAAATGCCCCAATCATTTTGGATCTCGGGGACCTTCCCGAAGCTGAGAAGGATGCGCTTGATTTTGCCCTTCTACTTCAGACCGTTCACCGCCTGTCACTCGCCCCGGTGGGGATGCGAGGAGGAAGCGTCCGCCAACAGCAGGCCGCCCAGGCGGAAAAGCTCGCAATCCTTGCGGAAGTCCGCTCGGAGAGCCCCGCTCAGGAAGCCCGCCCGCAAGCCAAAAGGCCAATTCCGCCTCCCCGACAGGCTTTGTCCAGTACCAAGGTCATCGACCAGCCGGTTCGTTCCGGACAGAAGATCTACGCTGCCGGGGGCGATCTCATCGTCATGGCGCAAGTCAGCCCGGGCGCCGAAATCATGGCGGACGGCAATATCCACGTCTATGGCCCCCTCAAGGGACGGGCACTTGCCGGCGTTCAAGGAAACCTTGAAGCCCGCATTTTCTGCACCGACCTTCAGGCCCAGTTGATTGCGATCGGCGGACACTACCGCACCAGTGAGGATGAAGACGCCTCATTGCGTGGGCGTCTCGTTCAGATCCACCTCAAGGATGATGCGCTGGTCGTAACCCCGGTTTAAACCTTATTCCCTCATCACCCCTTTCAGGAGAGCGCTTGTGGCAAGAATTATCGTCGTGACATCGGGCAAAGGGGGCGTTGGCAAGACGACCTCCAGTGCCGCCCTGTCCATGGGTCTGGCCCTTCGTGGCCATCGGACCGCCGTCATCGATTTCGATATCGGTCTTCGTAATCTCGATCTCATCATGGGATGCGAACGCCGGGTGGTCTACGACTTCGTCAATGTGATCAACGGCGAAGCCAGCCTCAATCAGGCTCTGATCAGGGACAAGCGTTGCGAAAACCTTTTTGTGCTTCCCGCATCACAAACGCGCGATAAGGACGCCCTGACCCAGGACGGTGTGGAGCGTGTTCTCAACGAACTCTCCGAGACCTTTGACTACATTGTCTGCGACTCCCCGGCGGGGATCGAGCGCGGGGCCCATCTGGCCATGTATTTTGCCGATGACGCCATTGTGGTCACCAACCCCGAAGTCTCCTCGGTTCGCGATTCGGATCGCATGCTGGGCCTTCTTGCCAGTAAATCACGAAGGGCAGAGCAAAATCAGGAGCCCATTCGTGAATACCTCCTTCTGACCCGCTATTCCCCTCAACGTGTCAAGCTCGGCGAAATGTTGAGTGTGGACGATGTGCAGGAAATTCTTTCTCTCCACCTTCTGGGCGTCATCCCGGAATCTAAGGCGGTCCTGAATGCTTCCAACTCAGGTAATCCCGTCGTCATCGATGAAGAGAGCGATGCAGGGCAGGCGTATCTTGATGTCGTTGCCCGTTACCTCGGTGAAGATGTCCCTCAACGCTTTATCGAAGAAGAGAAAAAGGGCCTTCTGGGCCGTCTCTTTGGGGGGCGCGCATGAATCTTCTCGACTATTTTCGCGCCTCACGGCCAAAGACGGCCTCTATCGCAAAGGAGCGGCTCCAGATTCTGGTCGCTCATGAACGCCGTGCAGAACGCCAACAGCCGGCCTACTTGGCTGACCTTCAGCGGGATCTTCTTGAAGTGGTCCGAAAGTATGTGAACGTCAGTTCCGATGCCATTTCCGTTAGCATGGATCAGGATGAGAATCGCGAGGTCCTGGAACTCAATATCGTCCTTCCGGACGAAGTTCCCGTGCGCGGCGGACGCGCTAGCCAGCGATAAAAAACCTCGCCGCAAAGCAGGGTCGTTTGAAACGCCGGGGGCAAAAGCTCCCGGCGTTTTAAATGAGGCAGGCCTTCAGTGGTGAAGGCGCGTGGGCTGGGGCTGAGACGGCGCCACGCTGTCTGTGGGCTGCGTCTTCTCAATCAAGGTACGGTCATCGAGCTTCAAAAGCGTAATACCCTGATCGATGATGTAGCGACACTCCGCTTTCGCGACTGAACCCACGTTGGCCCAGATCAGCGTGACATAGGTCATCCCGTCACTATTTGATTCCGTGGGCGTATAGGGATGAGTGTTGATCTCCTTCTGGACAGCTTCCGAGCACTTGCTCAAGGCAAGGCTGTTCAGCATGCCGGAGGTCTGAAGGAATGCACCCTGGACCTTTTCCTGCTGGGTTTCACGGGTACTCCCGATGATGACGAATCCGACGACCATCAGGATGACGAATCCGATCATCCCCTTGACTAGGTTTGCTTCCATGGGTGCCTCTCGAGTTGCGGTTAGGGAAACGGCGCCGA
>CAYQOJ010000381.1:0-2534 GCA_964419105.1 uncultured Methylococcus sp. | reverse complement strand
AAAAAAACCGCGGGCCAGCTTTAGCTAGCGACCCGCGGTCCTAGACTCAACCGATTTAAAGGCCGAGATTCTTGATAAATTCCTGTGTATAACCCCAGACAGGAACCGAGGGCACTGAGCTACAAATCGGCGAAGCATAAGCCGAGGTGCATGGGGTATCTCGGTCCACAGACCAGAAATGAAGTCCCGCAATGCCATTCGCCTTGGCCCACTGCGTCATTGTCGCTGTGTCCTTCAACGAGAAGACCTCATTAGTGACATCGTTCATGCCGATCATGGGGGTCAGTTCAATGTGGTTATAGGGAACTCCATAGCGCGCCGCAAGATTCTTGGCGGCTTGAATGGCCGTCTGCCCCATATCGCAAAGTCCATCTGAGCCCACCACGCAGACGCCAGCGCCCGGGCTTCCGTAATCCATGACCATGAGATTAATGGTGTAGTTGCTCAAGGGATACTTGGCCAGAGCATTCATCACATACCCGCCCAAGGGACTCAGGTCACCATTGGGTGCAGATCCCGCAAGACCGTTGGTGGATCCCAATGTCGCCAGCGTAAAGCTGAACCGAAGATTCGGATAACTCGCTTGAACATCGTAGACGGACTTCACCAAAGCCGTGATGTCGGCCTGTGTCTGGCCGCCTTCGATATCGAAGTCAATTCCGACCAGATTCGATGAGGCATAGCGGTTGATGAACGCCTGCATCCCGCTGGATGAGGCGCAGAAGAAGGCCCCCGCTGCCCCCCCTGTCGCAATGACATAGTTTCGCTTTTGCGAGGTAAAGAGGGGAATATTGGCCTTGGCCACTGCATCAGCCGCCACCCCACCCCAATTTTCGCTGCCACATTGGCCCGTTGCGAATGCCAGCGTGACAGCCGGCACCTTAGCCGGAAGCACCTGTAACAGGGGGGAAAGCGTCCCCGTCACACTGGTTGAGGCGACATTGGTATTCCAGTTCAGTGAGTTCGTCACATCCTTGTAGGGACTGAAGAGAAACCCGCCGGCCACTGCGCCCGTTGGGAGCGGTGTTGTGGGGGTAGTGCTGCCACCTCCCGATCCACTCGTCCCGTCAGTCGTGCCCGAGGTGCCTGATCCGCCGGTTCCAGACGTGCTGCCGGAGCCGGAGCTTGCAGGAACGGAGCTTGCGAACTGAAGGCTCACGTTGGGTGTCGTGCTGATCGCACTCTGAAGGGCTTGGGCATTTTGACCATTGAAACCACTGCTGGTCACGGCACCCGCTTGAAGGCCGGATGCCCAGGACGGCGGAGTCAACGTGACCGTCCCATCACTGCCAATCGCTACGGTGAAATTCCAGGGCCCGCTCTGAAAGACGCTTGCGGCGGTCACCGCATCCGGGAACTTGAGCGTGGCTTTCCATCCGGAAGAGCCGGCCGGCAAGGCTTGACCCGAGAGGTTCTGAACCGAGATATTCCCTCCAAATCCACCCGCCCAGGCGCTATCCACACTGAGGGTCAGCTGGAGACTGGCCGAGGTCTGAACGGCCCCTCCTGAAGATGAAGTCCCCGAGCTACTTCCCGAGGTCGATCCGCTCGAGCCTGAAGTTTCCCCTGAGCCAGACGTCCCAGAAGAGTTGGCATTCGTATTCTGAGCCAATGTTGTCAGCGTTTGCTGGGCATTGGTCGCACTCATCACGGATGCCACGCAGGGGGCCCCATTGAAGGTACAGTTGGTGAGAGCAGAACCTGGATCAAGAACACCGGTCCCATTGAAACCGAGCTTGATCACCGAGTTTGCGGCAACGCCTGAACTCCAGCTCGGGGACGTCAAGGTATAAGTACCGGTGTTTGTGTCATAGGTCGCGGTTGCATTCCAGAAAGATGCAGCAGCAGCCTGTTTCCCCAAACTGGGTGACTGGAAGCTCAAGGTCCATGGGCCACTCACAGCACTCGGAACCCAAACATCCACTTCGCCGGTGTATCCTGCCCAACTGTCCTGGGGTGTTCCCCAGGTACTTTGTGCACTCACGATCACTTGGGCTGCCGTTGCGGGAAGAGTTGCCGCATGAGATCCAAAGGCAGCACTTATCAATAAACTCAAAGGCAACAACCGACCCAAAGGCCTTGAATAAAAAATCGTCATAAATTTCTCCCTCAATCGAAGTTCATCGGTGATTCAAGGAACTGCTTTCCTTTGAACCGATGGAGAGAATCTAGGGCGAGGCAAGGCATGATTCCAATGAATGATTCGCAAGTCGACTATGCGTGAAATTAATCTCCGTTCCGTGGACCTCAATCTCCTGACCATCTTTGAAGCGGTCTTTGAGGAATGCAGCCAGATCAAGGCATCTGAACGACTTGGCATGACTCAACCCGCGATCTCCCATGCCATGGCCCGTCTTCGTCATCTCATGGATGATCCGCTCTTTATCGTCCGCGGGCGGACGTTGACCCCAACACCACGAAGCGAAGAGCTCTATCTCAGGGTGCATGAAGCCCTGGAATTGGTTCGGGATGAGCTTCGGCGAAAACAGGTGCTGGACCTTCAAAACAGCCAACGCACTTTTGTCATCAGCATC
>CAYQOJ010000380.1:0-2536 GCA_964419105.1 uncultured Methylococcus sp. | reverse complement strand
CCCACCAAGGACATTCGATGTCATCCTCGTTAGCTTTTCCTTACATCATCTTGAGACCGAGCAGAAAAAGGACTTGTTGACCCTCTGCAAGGAGCGTTTAAGTCCTTCGGGAGATCTCCTCGTCGTGGATGTCTTCCGAAATAAAGAGCAAAGCCTAAAAGATTATCTGGACGCCTACTGTGAGGATATGACCCGGCGATGGACCACGCTTACGCCTGAGGAAAGTCAGATGGCGGTTGAGCATGTCCGTAACCACGACCTTCCTGAAACGCTCGAGAATTTCCTCCAGCTGGCCCATCAGGCGGGGTTAAACCGCCATGGAGAGACCATGCGTTATGGATTTCATATGATCACCACCTTGAGCCATTGAGCATACCTAGCGAGCCGCAAGCTTTTTATAGTCAATTGATAGCTTGAGCCCTGCAAATCGTCCCTTGAGCCCGAGAATCTCATCCTTGGCAGGATCAAAGTAGAGCTTGGCCTCCGCAATCCTGCGTTCCTCGTACTCCTTGTCGACCGGCAGGGAATCCGCCTTAAACCGATAAACCAGGATTTTGAGTCCATTTTCATCAACGATACTTTCTGGAGGACCCATGACACGGGTGATATCCGCAGATTTGGGAAGGGATGCGATCAGTTTGGGAAGATCTTCGGGATCGACCTTCAGCTGACGCTTATCCTGATCAATTTTTCCTACGCCTAATGAACGAATCGAGGCCTCAAGAAAGGCCACCGGCGCCATCTCCACAAAGAGCGGAGAGAAATCAAAAGCTTCCAGCTTGTGCTCACGGGTATAAGTCATAGCAAAAGACACCAATTTGGTCTTTTGCTCCGGGGTTTTGGCGGGGTCGAGATGAAAATCGAGATACCAGCGATAGCTCCCATCAGCTAATTTTTCGATACGACTGGGATTGAGCTTACTCAAGTAGACAAAGTCCTCACTGAGAAGAACCGGCTCCTTGAAATGCACGATAAAGTGCTTGTCCGCCACCTCAATCCGGATGTTTTCATCAAAATCAGCCAGCTGATTTTTGATTTCTAGCAGCCGAAACCAGACGCAACCTGCCAAAAATATGGCTAGCAAGAGAATCAGAACTCGCTTTGCTGCAAATAAGGGTTGAATCATTGTTTTTAAAGGGATGATTTGATGCCGAGAGAGAACTCTACACCGCCTTTCCTTGCCGATGCGAGCACTCAACGATTATAATTCCCAGCTTGGAGGGTCGTTAGCTCAGTCGGTAGAGCATTGCACTTTTAATGCAGTGGTCGTGGGTTCGAATCCCACACGACCCACCATTGAATTCAAAAACAAAGGCTCACTTCGGTGAGCCTTTGTTTTTTCTGCTTCATACAAGCGACCATCACATAAGGGACCGAGGCATTGCAGGCATCAGTTCGGCCATACCAATCGCCGGGCGCACCCTTACGATTAAGAACCCTCAGGAAAAAGGAAGTTGAAGTTGAGCTGAGTCCCCCACTGAGGATCGTAGGCAGACCTCTCCGCAAAGTATCTTCCAATCAATGTCACCACAACATTTTGTCCGCCGGGCTTTACAAGGAAGCTCACCCCGGCGTTGACGGGCACCGTCCACTGGTTTCTTGTCCAGTTGTAATAGGTTTCTGAAAACATCCCAAGGGAAATCTCACTTTCAGTCGTGTAGGTCACATTCGGCTGAAATGAAACGAGGTTTTGCGACTGGACTTGCACTTCGGGCGCAAAGCCAAAGGTCTGGTTGGCATTAAAGGCGAAGGTCCAACCTTTAAGCGCATAGATACTTGCTGGCTGCCAGATGATCGCTGCAGATGCCCCAACACCCCATTGGTGAATGCCAATTAGACTTTTTGTGGCCGTTGGAATATGAATCGACGGACCAAAACCCACAAGCAGCATATCTTTGGCAAGAGAGCGCCTCGGAATGAAATAAAACTCCAAGTCCATGTCCCCGAATCCCAACTGCCCAGCGGCCAGAGGAGTGGGGGCAGTTTGGTAAGTCATGTTGATGGTACTTCGGGTTATAAGCCCCCAGTCATCATTAAAATCCACTGGGATGATTGGACGCATCCTCAGTCTGTAGGTTGATGCGTTGAAGGGGCCCTCGCCACTATCAAAATGATTTTCGATTTGAACCCTGGGAATGTATGCAAAGGGATTTTGAATGTCGTAAAGGAGGTTACCGGAGGATGGCACCTTATTTCCGGCTTCCTCTGCTCCAGAGGCAAAGGTCGCGATCAGTCCGAAGACAACAATAACCTCTACGCCTCGAAGGAGAGAAAAGAAACGTTGTAATGGGAGTTGAATGCCCACAAGGTCTGTCTTGCTCCAGTAGCCAAGCATTCGCGCAGGCGTGAAGAAAGCCTGACTATCGGGGAGTTTAGCGACAATGTCACGCTATTTTTTCGTTATGTGTGCTAGGAATCGAACCAAAGGCCCGCTTCTCCTAACCCAGATTCAATCAGTAATGAGCCATGCAGGGTATAGCGACACCTGATTCGCTATGCGCTGAATCGTTTTGTCATGAAATGATTCTCGCTCATT
>CAYQOJ010000379.1:2167-2537 GCA_964419105.1 uncultured Methylococcus sp. | reverse complement strand
TGATGATGTTCATCCCTAATAAATGACCAATGGGCAATGTGTTGCTGTTTTGCAGCAAAAAGGCGCATAAATGCTCATCTAGCTCAGGCTTGTGACCCTAGCCACACCAAATTCACGGTGGAAGACGAATTTGCGAAAACTGACATCCGTTGTTGATTGCAGCACGTTCAATCGTTTGGGTAAGTTTTTTAGAAACCCATGCTCGCGTGGGTAAATTCTGGGTAATTCAGTGTGCAAAGATGGGCTGGGATATGCAAAGCAACCTGCTGCCAGCGATTTTAGTGTCAATAGAATCAGTAGCTTACGAATCGCATTAGGCTTTCATAATGCGGGTGTCGCAGGTTCAAGTCCCGCCGTTGCTACCACGTTT
>CAYQOJ010000379.1:0-2157 GCA_964419105.1 uncultured Methylococcus sp. | reverse complement strand
TTTTGCTTTCTGGGGCTTTGCCTGTAAGAAATTTGTAAGCACCCAGACTAGATCCGCCTGCCCCATACAGTGCAGCACTGATCTGACTGTAGGACATCTTGCCCACATTCAACGGTATTTGCTGCTTACATTTCTGCTTACAAAAATTCCTCAGGCGCCTGATTCCCTCTTGGCACGCAGTCTTTGCTGCGCCCATGTCCACTCCTTGTCGAGCATATTCCGCAGCAGTTCCCGTCTGGTGATACCGTCCAGCTGGCATAGCTCGAATATCGAGGTCACAGGTATCGGATTGGGAATTAATGTGGATCGAGTCTTTGAATCCGGTGTGAGCCTCCAGCTCATCAGCGATTTGCCGATTCGACTAAATAAAGACTGCAAGAAGCGATTGCTTGTGGCCTAACATACGCCGGCCTTATGGCCGACGTTTTTTGAAGCTTTTCATCTACAGATCAGGCTGTACGCCCATATAATTGAAATATCCAGGAGATCGCTTCCGCGATATCCAAATCGAATAATCCACCCAGAAAGGTAGGCGACCAGATTAAAAACGTCGGGGCAATAACCTTTTCATTTAAATCTGGAAGGTCTGCTTTGGGTCGACAGCTGCTTTCAATCGCTCCGAATCGCGATATGCCTAAGCCACGGTTCGATATGCGCAAGATCAAAATCACCTTGGTTGAATAGTGAAATCATATGCGAGTAAATCTCGCTTGATTCTCCCGTCAACCTCCAGCCATTTATTCTTAAGAAAACATCGGCAGCTGCGAAGGCAATTCTTTTATTTCCGTCAATGAAGGGATGGTTGATAGCAAGGCTTTCCATTAGTGCAGCTGCTTCAGATATTGCATCCTGGTAGTAGCCTGTCATGGGCCTGAATATGGCAGATTCAAGGGCGCCGGGGTCCCTGATTCCAGTCTCTCCTCCATACCTTTTCATGAGAATGCTGTACATGCCGAGCACGTCAGCCACGCTCAGGTAATCCCGAGTTTTATCTTTCGTCATTTCGCGAGTTCGCGGTACAACTCATCAAACTCATTCAAGGAACTAGCGAAACTGGCCATCACGTGTTGTCGTGGTCGCTGTTTACCGTGGCGGTCAATGTACTCTCGAAACGCCTCGTCAAGAACGGATTGGAATTGACGCCCTTGCATTTCGGCGATCGTCCGGAGCTCACTCAACACTTCAGGTGATGCCTGAGAAGAGAATTTTTCAAGTTGTGCTTTGCTCATATCACTCAATCATGATTGGTCTTGATTCATCATGATATATCCAGATATTTGGAATGCCAAATGTCCGCTCAGGGTCGGTTACGGCATATCTGAGATTCTGGGATGGGAGAAGTAATGGTCCAGAGAGTGGCTCTATAAAGACTTACAGGCAATGTTCGCTATAAGCTTTCAGGGTAATCCTGCCTACTAAGGATAGCCATAATCTCGACCGTTCCATCCTCACTTAATCGGTAAAAGATATTGTCAACGCCACAAACACAGCGACGATAGCCCTTTCGAATTAAATCAACTGATTGATATAGGTAGGGCTCATTAGCGATTTGTGAAAATCGCTCGAATAAGCTGTCGTAATACCTATCGGCTTGTGCTTCGCCAAAGGTCAGTACGCCGTATCGATAGATACGCCTAAGGTCTTCCTTGGCATCTTCTGTGATTCTAAATCTTCCCATCGCGCCGCAGCTCTTCCTTGAATTCTGATCTCAGTTCCTCTGCAGACTGGGTGTTGAATTTGCTATCTTCCGCCTTGATCAACCGAGCGCGGATAAGTTCTAGCTCATTTTGTTGGGCTCTTGCCCTCCTAATCAGCTCGTTCACGATTTCACTTTTGCTGCTGTACTCTTCGCTCTCTACCAATGAGTTCAGCCAGTGATCGTTTGGTGCGGTAAATGTAATGCTTTGCCTTGCCATGGTGCTTACCTCTGCTAGCATCGTTGCTGTGGTGCATTATCGCATCACATAAGCACCAATTATAAAGTTTGACTCAAAATTATTTGTCTCCGATTTCATCAAATGCTACGAAGGTAGGGGGGAATCTGGATGACCGCTTAGGGTCGATATCAGACATAAGCGTTGACCCAACGTAGCCAGCCCAGTACAGGGCGCAAGAAAGTCGTGCTCAGGCCGCTGCTGGCCAAAAATTGAACGATTG
>CAYQOJ010000378.1:0-2552 GCA_964419105.1 uncultured Methylococcus sp. | reverse complement strand
GAATTTCGAGAATCAGGTCAAGCGCTCCCTTGAAGAGCGCATTGCGCGCTCTGGTCTGGGTGAATTTTTCGGCCAAATCCTGGTTCCCACCGAGGAAGTGGTTGAAATGCGGATGGGGCAGCAAAGGAAAAGTGAGCGGAAGTTCTTTCCGGGCTATGTCCTAGTCCAGATGGAGTTGAATGAAGAGACTTGGCATCTCGTTAAGGAAGTGCCCAGAGTGCTCGGATTCATTGGTGGTACGTCTGATCGTCCTGCGCCCATCACCGAAAAGGAGGCTGCCGTCATCCTCGGTCGAATGGAAGAGGGAGCGGCGAAGCCAAAGCCCAAAATTCTGTTCGAAGTGGGCGAAGTGGTCCGTGTCAACGATGGTCCTTTCAAGGACTTCAACGGCGTAGTTGAAGAAGTCAATTACGAGAAGAGCCGCTTGCGGGTATCGGTTTTGATTTTCGGGCGTTCAACGCCAGTCGAATTGGATTTCGGACAGGTCGAGAAGGCCTGATCGCATTAGGGCAATCGGGCCGTTGCCTGGCCTCGGTTGAGCTCAATGGGGAGCCCTTGCGGGCGTTTGACCCACATTAGGAGAAAAACATGGCAAAGAAGATTGCAGGCTATATCAAGCTGCAGGTCAAGGCTGGCGAAGCCAACCCGAGTCCTCCCATTGGTCCCGCGCTCGGTCAGCGTGGTGTCAATATCATGGAATTCTGTAAGGCGTTCAATGCGGCAACGCAGAACGTCGAGAAGGGCTTGCCCCTGCCGGTGGTCATCACCGTCTACGCGGACAAGAGCTTTACCTTCATCACGAAGACCCCTCCGGCTACCGTTCTGATCAAGAAGGCGATTGGCCTTGCGAAAGGTAGCAGCAACCCGAATACCACCAAGGTCGGCAAGATCACCCGTGCCCAGTTGGCTGAGATTGTGAAAATCAAGCAGCCCGACCTTACGGCGGCCGACGAAGATGCGGCCATCCGCACGATCGCGGGTAGTGCGCGCAGCATGGGTCTGGACGTGGAGGGAATCTAAGTGGCTAAGCTGACCAAAAGAGCAAAACTGATCAATGAAAAGGTCGAGGCGGGCAAGCTCTATGCCGCCGAAGAAGCCTTTACTGTCCTCAAGGATGTCTCCACGATCAAGTTCGTAGAAGCAGTAGATGTCGCCGTTATTCTGGGTGTGGATCCCAGAAAGTCGGACCAGGCGGTCCGTGGTGCGACAGTACTTCCGAACGGTACCGGCAAATCAGCCCGCGTAGCGGTGTTCGCCCAAGGCGCTAACGCAGACGCTGCGGCAGAAGCCGGAGCAGACATCATCGGTATGGATGATCTGGCTGCGCGGATCAAGGCCGGCGAGATGGATTTTGACGTCGTCATCGCAACGCCCGATGCCATGCGTGTCGTAGGCCAGCTGGGTCAGGTACTCGGCCCCCGTGGCCTGATGCCGAATCCGAAGGTCGGTACGGTAACGGCCGATGTTGCTGGTGCTGTGCGCAATGCGAAAGCGGGTCAGGTGCGTTACCGCACGGACAAGAAGGGCATCATCCACTGCACGATTGGCAAGGTGAGCTTCGAGCCCAATGCGCTGAAGGAAAATCTTGAAGCATTGCTGGCGGATCTGAAGAAGGCAAAGCCTTCAACCTCTAAAGGCGTCTACCTCAAGAAGATTACCGTATCCAGCACCATGGGTCCGGGTCTGACGCTGGATCCGAGCAGCCTGTCCGCATAAGAACTTTGGGTTGCCGGCGGAGCGATCTGCCGGTAACCGTCAAAGACCGCAGGTGCACTGGGTGCTTAATGAGAGTCAGCCTGCGCAGACGGTGACCTTGAGTCGGCAACCGACGAAAGGAGCCGTGAAAATGCGAGTTCTCTATCAGGAGGGCTCGTTTTAATGGCTCTGAATAGAACGACTATTCAGATTTAACTGGAGAAGAGAAGTGGCGCTGAGACTAGATGACAAAAAAGCTGTCGTCGCAGAGGTTTCCGCTGTCGCTGCAAAGGCATATTCGGCGGTCGCTGCGGAATACCGTGGACTGACCGTTGAACAGCTGACCGACCTGCGCAAGAACGCGCGTGCGTCTGGTGTCTACCTGCGAGTGGTTAAAAACACACTGGCACGTCGGGCAGTAGAGGGTACCGAGTTCGCTTGTTTGCAGGAAGGTTTGGTGGGGCCGTTGATTCTGGCGTTCTCGCTGGAAGATCCGGGTGCCGCTGGACGTGTAATCGCTGACTTCGTCAAGCAGAGCGACAAGCTGGTCGTGAAGCTGGTCGCTGTGGGTGGTAAGCAGTACGGTCCAGAGGCCCTTGATCGCCTGGCGAAGCTTCCGACGAGAGATCAGGCTATCTCGATCCTCATGGCGACCATGAAGGCGCCGATCGAGAAGTTTGTCCGTACGCTGGATGCACCCAATACCAAGCTGGTTCGTACCATTGCAGCAATTCGGGATCAGAAGCAAGCGGCATAAGGCTGACTGTTTCGACCTAACAGTAAATATTTTTGGAGAAATTCGATGGCAATTTCAAAAGACGACATCCTTGAAGCGATTTCTAACCTGACCGTGCTTG
>CAYQOJ010000377.1:0-2558 GCA_964419105.1 uncultured Methylococcus sp. | reverse complement strand
CATCGTAGGGCGAATCCGACTCGACCGCCACCCAGTAGAATTCCGGCATGGACTCGCCCTGTTGGCGAACAAGTTCAAGGTACAGCGCCGCCTGCATATCGTAGTTGAAGCTATCTACCGTGCGCGCAAACGACGTGGCATCGACACCGCCTGACGTGGTCTTGAGGTCCACTACAACCTCACCGAACCACCAGTCCGGTAGTCCCTTCACGTCGAGGTCATCGACACGGCCAAACAACGGCACGTCGGGCGAAAGCATCGACAGTTGCAAGTCTTTGACTGCTGGATGGTTGGCTACGCTGAAAAAGCACTCCATCGCGCGGTCGTACTCGGCGCGGGTCGCCACCGTCTTGCCCTCGTTCTCGGCCTTCCAGGCTTTCGCTTCTTTGGTGCGCCCGTCCTCAAACGGGTTCACCACTACAGTGTCGGCCTGACCCTTCATCGCGAGGTCTACGACCGTCCCAAACCGCATCGCGGCGCTCTCGGACGGCGGAAATTGTCGGACTCCATGAAGCGGGCTTTTCAAATACGCCTTCAATGTAGAATAGGAAAGCGCGGGATGCGCGCGGTACTCGCTGACGTTCATTCTGACCTCCTTGCACCGGGTAGTAGCGGCGGCGCACTTGTTTCGTACACCGGGCATGTGCCAAAATCTGACCGCCTAGAAATTGTCACCGATAGCTTCGTCGCAGCGCCTAACGCGCTACGGAGAACAGGTGGTTGCCGGGCAGGCATACCACACGGCATGGGCGTGCCCCGGCGGTGCATGGTGCATCGTCGGGGCTTTGCCAAAAGGAAGAGCCCGCAGCGCGCAATCCGAGTAACGGGAGACAACTAGGTCGCGCGCAGCAGGCTCTCGATTTCTTATAGTGCGCTGTTGGTGGTATCGCGCAACAGCAAACGCTCCATGAGTCGTTTTTGTTTTTCTTCGGTCAGCCGCACTACGTCTTCGCGACCAAACGCATCAACCAGTTGCGCAAGCACGATGCACACGTCGGCTATCTCGTTGCACACGACGAGCTTGTCGATGCGGTTGCGCTCGTAGTGTTTCAGGGCAACGACCAATTCCGCTAATTCTTCAATGGCAATCTGCGCCTGCTCGTAGTCGCCGTAGGTATCGAGCGCGCTACGGGTAGCGATGGTGGACTCAGGGACGAGCATCGGCAACCTCTTCGGCTTTTTGCATCGCAGCCAGGAACTCATCAAGGTCGAACTCCTCGTCGCTTCCCCTAATGAGTTCATCGAAGTCCTTCTTGGCCTCCGCAAAATCTGTGTCGTCGTAGTCGAGCGCGGCGCGCAAGAACGTGCGTGCGGGTTCCCAATCTACCCAACGTCCATCGGACGTGATTTTGAGCCACGTCGGCGCGTGTCGCTTCACGACCAGCAGCACTGCCGTAACGACCACGTCATACTCGGTGCGCAAAGTGCGGCAACACACGAAGCGCGCCGGTTCTAGGCCCAATTCAAATCCGCTGTACGGAGTCGGCTTAACCGAGTCAAACTCGATTTTCTGCGTGACGTGTCGCTCTGATTTCGTGTAGTGCTTGGCTTTGACGAGGTGCTCAAATGCCGACAACACCTTGCGTACATCGCGCAGAATACGCGGCCACGCCAGACGGTCAGGCGGCGTGTCCATCGTGGACCAGTAGTGCGTATAGCGGCTCATCGACCGGCCTCGGTGAGTTCGTCAAAGGTCTGGCCGGTGGCCTCAAGCGCTGCCTCTTGACCGGTTGCGTTTTGCCATCGCCGGATGATGACATCGACATAGGCCGGATTGAGCTCCATGCCGTAGCAAGTACGTCCGGTCTTCTCCGCAGCGATGAGTGTTGAGCCAGAGCCAAGAAAAAAGTCGATGACGATGTCGCCCGACTTGGACGAATTGCCTATTGCTCGTTCCGCAAGTGCGACTGGCTTTTGCGTCGGGTGAAATTCATTCTTGCGCTCTCTGTCCTGCTCCCAGACAGTGACCTCATTTGTAGGCCCATACCAACTCGGGGCGTGGCCCTTTTTGTGGCAGTAAAAGCAAGGCTCATGCTTTTGCTTGTATTGCGCGCTCAATGCTCCAAATTGAGCAATGTTTTTGTTCCAAATGATCTGCGACCTAATCTTCAATCCGTTATTGACGACCTTATCCGCAACGTCCGCATAGCCTGCTGCGTGCCAAATATAGAACGCAGCGGTATCAGAACAGGCACTGATAAGCAGCGGGAGCACGGCATCGTAAATATTATTTGATGCGTCATTCTTTAACTTTTCGCGAACAGTAAAGGCCCCTCCGTCATAGTCCACCCCATACGGCGGGTCCGTAAAGCACATCTCAGCCTTCTTGCCCTGAATCAACGCATCTACGTCGGTTGTGCTGGTGGAGTCGCCACACCGCACTCGATGCCTTCCGAGCAGCCACGTATCGCCCAATGCAGTTACCGCCTGCGTCGGAACGTCCGGTACATCATCCTCATCGCCGTTAAGCTCTGCTGGACCCTGCACGTCGGCCAGCAAGGCATCGAGTTCATCTTCGTCAAACCCAATGAGCGACAGGTCGAAGTCGGCCTCTTGCA
>CAYQOJ010000376.1:1414-2560 GCA_964419105.1 uncultured Methylococcus sp. | reverse complement strand
AAGACCGACCCGAAATGCTGAAGGGAAAGGATCCTTTCAATTCACCTTTGGCCAAAGGCGAGCCGCCCAAAAGCAAGGTCGCCGGATGGAACTGCCAGCCGAGCGCCGATGAGGGTGAAGACCGAAGTTGGGTCTGTTCACTAACGGGAAGAGACCCCCGAGGCATGGCCCACGTGGTCAGTGAAGCCGGTGAGGATGATGAAAACTGGTCCGAGTCGCGGGAAATCACCCGTGAAGATGAGGAGCGATTCCTGACGCTAATGGGCAAGCTCCCGACGAATCCCTGGACCCGGCTCTGTGCCGTCAAGGTCGGAAAACGTCTTCCGCCGGCTCTCACCGAGTTCATGATGTCCCGTGAGGAGCGGATGGCCCGGGACACTGCCCCCACCGATATCGATTCGGATTTCTTTGAGCTCATCGACAATGAGGTCACGACCTTCCTGGGTAGTGCTCATCTAACCCAGGCGGATCAGGAGCTTTGGGCCGACTTTATTACCCGAAATCTGACCAATAGTGCGATCAACACCCACGGGAACGTGGTGTACAAGGACAAGACGCAAATCATGATGAGCGACAGCGCCCATCTCAAGGGTGATGGCCGTGGGGTGTTCCGCAACAGTCAGTTCATCCTGCCTCAGGTGCCTGGCCGCGGCACGTCGCGGGTGACTTACTTGGATAGCGCGATCCTGTCCCGCTATGAGACGTTCAGCTACACCACCTGTCCGCCGGGCAACCAGAACTGGGCCCTGCATGCGGACAACGTGATCATGAACAAGGACACGGGTTTTGCGCGAGCCCATAACGCCTGGCTCAGTTTCTACGATCTCCCGGTGTTCTGGAGTCCGGTCATGTCATTTCCCATTGATGGGCGAAGGATGAGCGGCTTGTTGAGTCCGGTCATGGGATATACCCAAATCAACGGGTTCAACCTGGCTGTCCCTTATTACTTTGATATCGCCCCGAACATGGATGCCACCGTTCAGGCGCGTTACCTGAGTGAACGAGGCTTCATGAGTCTCAACGAGTTCCGTTATCTTTCAGATACCTCTCGCGGCAAGCTGATCGCGGACATTGTGCCCTATGACAAGGAAACCAAAACGACCCGAGGACAGTTCGGCTTTCAGGATACTTCGGTCTGGATGAAGG
>CAYQOJ010000376.1:0-1404 GCA_964419105.1 uncultured Methylococcus sp. | reverse complement strand
GCAGTCAGGTCGATCTGAATTATGTTTCAGATGCGAATTACCTGACCCAGTTGGGTAGCCCGCTGTCGATGATCGACACAAACAACATCACCAGCCGTGCCACGGTGAATTATGCGGCCGGTGAGTTTGGGAACGTTAACCTGATGGCGAATTACTACCAGACCATCAATCCGGCCATTCCCAAAAACGCTTATCCCTACTTCTATCTCCCCAAGCTGGAGCATAACTGGGGGACACAGATTTTGGACACCGGCTTGACGTTGTCCAACACGATTCAAATGGCCGACATTCAGGCTGATTCTTCTTATCTCACCACGGGCCAGCGTTTTGTTATGCGGCCGAAACTCCAGCTTCCTCTGGAGTCGAGTTGGGGCTTTTTCAGACCCAGTGCGACCCTGGCCTACAACCAGTATTCGCTTCAAAACACGGGACAGTGGCAGGCGCTCCAGCAGGCCAATGGCGTTGCAGTCCAGCAAACCTCAAACCCAAATTTCACGGTGCCGATCCTCTCCGTTGATGCCGGAACCTATTTCGATCGGGATTTTGATCTTGGAGGGCAGACCTGGCAGCAAACGATTGAACCGCGATTGTTCTATGTCTACATCCCATATGCAGAACAGTCGAACATCCCGGTCTTTGACACCACGCCTTATGACTTTACCTACTATCAGTTGTTCCGTGAAAACCGCTATACGGGGTATGACCGTATTGGGGATACCAACTCGGTGACGGCGGCAGTGACCTCGAGGATCATCGATGGCGAAAAGGGCTATGACCGTTTGCGCGCGACCATTGGAAATATTGCCTATCTGGATAATCGCCAGGTCACGACTCTTGGGACGACGCCCTCGACCTACAGTCAGAGCTTTTCCAATCTGGTGGGTGATGTGTATGCCGCGATCAATGAAGATTGGAGCATTTATAACGCCGGTCAGTACAACGTTTCCCAGAATGTCATTTCGCGTGGTCAGATTGGTTTGACCTACAACAATCGGCAGAACCAGATCCTCAACATGATCTACCGATACCGTTTGAATCAGAATACCAATACGGGTTGCCCAACAAGTTCCAATACTTCATATAGCTATCTTTCGACTTTCAGCGAGTGTCTAAACCTCACGGACGTCTCCTTCCGCTTGCCGCTTCTGGCGGGCTGGCAGATGGTGGGTCGCTGGGAGTATTCGCTGCTGAATAACACAACCCTTGAAACCTTCTTTGGGGTTGAACGAGAGACCTGTTGCTACAAGTTCGCCATTATTGCGCGGCGTTATTTGAATTCGATCAATGCCAATGGGACAGCGCAGAGTAATGATGCAATCTATGTTCAGATGGATCTGAAAGGGCTGTCGAGCGTCAACGCGGATGTCGACAAGTTCCTGCAGCGAACGATTATGGGTTACCGTT
>CAYQOJ010000375.1:0-2560 GCA_964419105.1 uncultured Methylococcus sp. | reverse complement strand
GTGCGACCAACCCGAAGGATGCGGCGCCGGGCACGATCCGTGCGGACTTTGCCGTCAGCATTGACGAAAATGCCGTTCACGGCTCTGACGGTCCGGAAACGGCCGCTCAGGAAATCGCCTACTTCTTCCAGCCGAATGAACTCTGCGCCCGGACCCGCTAGTCCCGACGCCAAGATCAACCTGCTCGGACTCGACCCGAAGGCCATGAAGGCCTTCTGTGTCGAAATGAACGAGAAGCCATTCCGCGCCACGCAGCTGATCCAGTGGATCCACCAGCGTGGCGTTGATGATTTTGGAGCCATGACGGATCTCAGTAAGGCCTTTCGGGCCAAGCTGGAGTCGGTTTGTGTCATTCAGCCGCCGGAAATCGTCCATGAGCAGGTCTCTTCGGACGGAACGATCAAGTGGGTCTTGAGTACCGATGCAACCAATCGCATCGAGACGGTCTATATCCCTGAAGAATCGCGGGGCACCCTCTGTATCTCATCGCAGGTCGGTTGTGCGCTGGAATGCTCATTCTGCTCCACGGCACGTCAGGGCTTTAACCGAAATCTCGAGGCGGCTGAAATCATTGGGCAGCTTTGGGTGGCGCAGCGTGAGCTTGGGATCGGGGCGATCACTAATGTGGTCCTCATGGGGATGGGTGAACCTCTCCTGAACTTCAACAACGTGGTTTCGGCCATTACCCTGATGCTCAATGATCATGCCTACGGCCTTTCCAAACGCCGCGTGACTTTGAGTACTTCAGGTGTTGTGCCGGCCCTCGAACGCCTCGCCGAGGTGTGTGATGTCAGTTTGGCGGTTTCCCTGCATGCGCCGACCGATGAACTTCGCGATGAACTCGTTCCCATTAACCAGAAATATCCGATCAAGGAACTGATTGCGGCTTGCAAGACTTATCTTTGCGGGGATCCGCGCCGCAAGGTCACGATTGAGTATGTGATGCTCGATGGCATCAACGATTCCCCCCTTCATGCCCGTCAGCTTCTAAGGGTCCTGAGTCAGCTGCCGTCCAAGGTCAACCTGATTCCCTTCAATCCCTTCCCGGGTTCATCGTACCGGTGCTCAAGCTCCGAAACCATCCGCCGCTTCAGCGAGATTCTCCAGGCCGGTGGCTTGGTGACAACGACGCGTAAGACGCGAGGGGATGACATTGATGCGGCCTGTGGCCAGCTGGTGGGGAAAGTCAAGGATCGGACCAAGCGAACCATCCGACTACAGGCAGCTGGCTAAGCGTACCCTTCAGGAAATTCCTTCATGAGTGAAAAGATTCAGGCCATCCGCGGCATGCACGACGTGTTGCCCGAGCAAAGTCCTCACTGGCAACGCGTGGAGGCTGAGCTGCGCCGGGTCATGGCCGCCTATGGCTATCAGGAGATCCGTCTTCCGATTGTTGAAAAGACCGAGCTCTTTAAGCGTTCGATCGGCGAAGTCACCGACATCGTCGAAAAGGAGATGTATACCTTCGATGACCGGAATGGCGACTCCCTGACACTTCGTCCGGAGGGCACGGCGGGTTGCCTTCGTGCCTGCCTCGAACATGGCCTTCTCCATAATCAAGTCCAGAAGCTCTGGTACCTTGGGCCGATGTTTCGCCACGAACGGCCCCAGAAAGGGCGATATCGGCAGTTTTACCAGTTCGGCGTCGAGACCTATGGGCTTGAGGGTCCGGACATTGATCTCGAGCTGATCCTCCTCTGCCGGAGGCTTTGGCGTGCATTAGGAATTGAAAGTCAGCTCCGTCTTGAAATCAATTCTCTCGGAACGGCACCTGAGCGTCTGGAATACCGGAAAAGTCTGGTCGCTTATTTCAGGCAGCATCTGGATCAGCTTGATGAAGACAGTCTGCGACGCCTTGAGACCAATCCGCTTCGCATTCTCGATAGTAAGAACCCCGATCTCAAGGCCGTGATTGCCGGTGCGCCGGTCCTGACAGAAGCCCTCGGGGAGGCCTCGCGGGCCCATTTCGATCGCCTTCTGGCCGATCTTGAAGCGCAGGGTGTGGCGTATGTGGTGAACCCCCGTCTGGTTCGAGGGCTCGACTACTACTCAAACACCGTGTTTGAATGGATCACCGAGTCGCTGGGGGCCCAGGGTACCGTCTGTGCCGGTGGTCGTTATGATGGACTGGTGGAGCAGCTCGGCGGGAAAGGTTCTTCGGCGATCGGGTTTGCGCTCGGCATGGAACGTTTGATTGGGCTCGTCAACGAGACCATCCCGGCGGCGGAGCTTTCAACCGCAGATGTCTACCTGATTGTGGCCGGTGAGGCTGCGGAAAGGATGGGGGTTCGCCTCGCCGAAAGTCTCCGCGATCAATTCCCCAGCTTGCGCCTACAGACCCATCTTGGGGGGGGCGGATTCACAAGTAAGTTCAAGCGCGCAGATCGAAGGGGCGCCGAGATCGGGCTTGTCATCGGCGATGATGAAGCACGAGACGGTTTGGTCGGCGTAAAATTCTTAAGGCGTGAAGCTGAACAGCAGAAAGTGGCGGAGGCGGATGTCGCTTCCCTGATTGAGACTCTAGAGATAACGACGAGGTCCTGATGGAAACGTACCTGAC
>CAYQOJ010000374.1:0-2589 GCA_964419105.1 uncultured Methylococcus sp. | reverse complement strand
AGCGGCTATTTACGCCGGTTTTGATCGGGCGTTTGCGACCATCTGGGACTCTCACATCACCAACCTGATCGCGGCCATTATGCTCTTTGGCATTGGCTCAGGCCCGGTGAAGGGATTTGCCGTCACTTTGACGATCGGCATCATCACCTCGCTCTTCACGGCGGTGAGCTGCACGCGAATGATGGTGAACTTCATTTATGGGCAACGCCGTCAGGCCAAGCTGTCGATCTAGTGGCCTCCCCCAAGATCCAAGAGCCCGACCGAATTTTCAGGAGTAGTTAGTCTTGTCTACATCTACCATTAACCCACAGCACGCGGCCATTGACTTCATGAAGTGGCGCGGTTTTGCCGTCATCGCTTCGCTGGTTCTCAGTGTCATTGCCATGGGCTCCCTTGGGGTCAAGGGGCTTAATTTTGCCGTCGATTTCACCGGTGGTACGGTCATCGAAGCCGGCTATAAGAACCCGGTCGACCTCGGTCTCATTCGAGGTGAACTCGAAGCGGCTGGTTTTGAAAATCCCACGGTTCAAAATTTCGGCACGATCCGTGATGTTCTGATTCGTCTTGCGCCCCTCAAGCAGGGCGAAGATGGTAATGCGCTCAGAACCAAGGTCATGGATGCCTTGAACAAGAATCCGTCAGACCGTCCGGAAATCCGTCGCGTTGACTTTGTCGGGCCTCAAGTCGGTGATGATCTGGTGGAAGGCAGTCTGATTGCACTGATCGCATCGGCCTTTTTCATCCTGGTCTATGTGGCTTGGCGATTTGAATATCGTTTTGCATTGGGTGCGATTCTCGCAACCTTGCACGACATCACGATGATCCTTGGATTCTTCTCGATCCTTCAGCTCGACTTCGACCTGACCGTCCTTGCAGCCGTGCTGACCATCATGGGTTATTCGTTGAACGACACCATCGTCGTCTTCGACCGAATTCGTGAAAATTTCAGAAAGATCCGTCGGGCCGATACACTGGAAGTCATCAATCTCTCGATCAATGAAACCTTGAGCCGTACATTGATGACCTCATTCCTGACCTTCCTGTCTGCCGTCGCCATGGCGGTCTGGGGAGGCGAAGTGTTGCGCAATTTTGGCCTGGCTCTGGTCGTCGGTATCTTCGTGGGTACCTACTCATCAATCTATGTGGCTTCCGCACTGGCCTATCGTCTCGGCATCAGTCGTGCGGACCTTCTGGTTCCAGAAAAAGAGGGATCCGGAGACGATCGTCCCTAAAGAGGACGGCGCTCCATACTGATCCTACGAACAAGGCCGCGCGAGTGGCCTTTTTCTTATCCCACCTCAAATTTTTTGCCTGATGGATATCATTGATCGTATTGCCGAGGAACTCGGCGTCAAACCGTCCCAAGTTCTGGCCGCAGTGAAGCTCCTGGATGATGGCGCGACAGTGCCCTTCATCGCCCGTTATCGAAAAGAGGCCACAGGAAGTCTCGACGATACCCAGTTGAGGCTTCTGGAGACGCGACTGATTTATCTGCGCGAACTTGAGGCCCGACGAGAGACGATCCTCGCCAGTGTCCGGGAGCAGGACAAGCTCACGCCTGAGTTGGAGGCAGCCATTCTGGCAGCTGAAACCAAGACCCTCCTTGAGGATCTCTACCTTCCGTACAAGCCCAAACGTCGAACAAAAGCCCAAATCGCCCGCGAGGCAGGTCTTGAACCTCTGGCCTTGGGGCTGCTTGCCGACCCGACGCGCGACCCTTTGAAAGAGGCGGCTGCTTATCTCAACCCTGAGCATGCGATTCACGGAATCCAGGATGCGCTGGATGGTGCCCGGCAAATTTTGATGGAACAGTTTGCCGAAAATCCGCAAACGGTCGCAGGCCTCAGAGAACGGTTGTGGAACGAAGGCATCCTTTCGGCCCGCGTCATTACCGGCAAGGAGAATGATGGCGCGAAGTTCAGGGATTACTTTGAATACGATGAACCGCTGGCAAAGATCCCCTCGCATCGGGCCCTGGCCCTTTTTAGGGCTCGCAATGAGGACATCATTGACCTGACATTGCTGCCAGGAAAAGATCCGGAGTCTTCGCATGAGACAGCCAAGGGGCTGATCGGTCGTGACCAGGGGATCGAGGCGAAGGGCCGCCCGGCCGATCCCTGGTTGCAGGAATGCGTCCACTTTGCCTGGAAGATCAAGCTGTTCCCCAAGATCGATTTGGATCTCAAGCAACGCCTGAGGGAGTTGGCAGAAGAAGAGGCCATTCGGGTCTTTGCCCACAATCTCAAGGATCTCCTTTTAGCCGCACCTGCCGGACAGCGAGCCACGCTCGGGCTGGACCCCGGACTTCGCACGGGAGTCAAGGTCGCGGTCATTGCCGGCACGGGTAAGCTTCTCGAGACCGCTACCATTTATCCCCACGTGCCCCGGAATGATTGGGAAGGTTCGCTCAAGGTCCTGAGTCAACTGGTTCAAACGCATGGGGTGGAATTGGTCGCCATCGGAACTGGCACCGCCTCACGAGAAACCGATCAGTTGGCTGAGGAACTCATTCGTCGCCATCCTGACGTCCGATTGACCAAGGTGGTGGTTTCAGAAGCAGGGGCTTCGGTCTACTCAGCTTCTGAACTT
>CAYQOJ010000373.1:0-2599 GCA_964419105.1 uncultured Methylococcus sp. | reverse complement strand
TTTGAATTATTGGTGGGCCGTGAAAGACTCGAACTTTCGACCGATGGATTAAGAGTCCACTGCTCTACCAACTGAGCTAACGGCCCGGAAACTTATTACACCCGTCAGGGCGGGTGGGGTGACTGACGGGGCTCGAACCCGCGACAACAGGAATCACAATCCTGGACTCTACCAACTGAGCTACAGTCACCATCGACAGAGTCTTGAGATGATGGCGCGCTTGGCAGGACTCGAACCTGCGACCCTCGGCTTAGAAGGCCGATGCTCTATCCAGCTGAGCTACAAGCGCGTGGTCGGGGTAGAGGGATTCGAACCCCCGACATTCTGCTCCCAAAGCAGACGCGCTACCAGACTGCGCTATACCCCGGAGGACTAAGCCTTGAGTGTCGCTTGACGAACCATCAAGACGGAGAATCTTAACAACCCCAGGGCCGTACGTCAAACCCCGGATCAAAATTAATTTGGACTACAGCCTCGATTTGACGATTTCGTAGGTTTCTTCAGCCAGTTTGTCGAGACTTGCCCCGGCGATTTCAAGTTGCCCCAGAGCATCCGCAACGAAGTCAGCATCCCTGATCGTTCCGGTGTTTACATGGACATTAAGGACAGCGCTTCGAAAACCTGCATGGGCAGAAAGAACCGCAACACCCGCATCACTAATGACATTGCGATTGCCCTTTTCGGCCACTGATCGACTCAGCAGAATGACTTCCCGACATAATTTAGCGCAGGCCAAGGGCACCTCGGTCGCCGCCTTGAGCCCGAGCTGTATGGCCTCGCTACGAGACCGCTTTTCAGCTTCGGTTTCCTTGGGAAGACCATAGGCCGCCATGACCTGATCAAACGCAGCGATGTCCGCTGCCACCAATGAGAGGATTCGCTCTCGAAGCTGATCAGCCGCTCGAAGCGCATCGACCATCTCCGACTCAACCCCTTCGTAGTTTTTTTTGCCGATCGTCAGATTCGCGACCATCGAAACCAAGGCAGCACCCATCGCTCCCAAGACGGCTACAGCGCTCCCTACGCCAGGTGTGGGTGACTTGCTGGCCAGCGCGCCCAAAAAGGACTCGACGGATTGGTCGTGCACGATATTCATGGAAAAAAAAGGATCATGTAAAGAAGACCCAGTATAAAGCAAGCCTCAGGGTTTACCTCTTCCTGTCCGTGGGGTAACTTGCAAGCAAAGGCCTTTCACCCTATTTCATCTGAGCCTATGAAAAAGCTTCTGTTTCAATTTGATACCGACAGCCACCCTTCCGTTTTTGACACTGTCGTGGCTTATGACGGGGGTGCCGACCACGTCATCGGCCATGGCGGCCTGACCCCGGAACTAGTCGGCGCGTTGGTCGATGGCACGATCTTTACGCGACCTCCCAAGGAAAAGAAAAATACCGCTATTTTTGTAGGGGGCAGCGACATGGAGGCGGGTGAAGCACTCCTGGCTGCCGTCCGGAAACGGTTCTTTGGCGATTTCAGGGTCTCGGTCATGCTGGACAGCAACGGCAGCAACACCACTGCCGCTGCCTGTGTTGCCAAACTCATGACCAGTGGCACCATTACCGGGAAGCGAGCGGTCGTTCTCGCGGGAACAGGGCCCGTGGGTCAGCGGGCAGCCCTCATGCTGGCCAAAGCTGGGGCCGGAGAGATTCTCCTGACCAGCCGCCAACAGAGCCGTGCCGACAAAACCGCCTCGGATTTGCTCGATCGCTTCGGTATTAAAGTCACACCCATCGAGGCCCCTTCCGCTGAAGACCGCGCCAAGATACTCGAGGGTGCCCAGATTCTGGTGGCGACCGGCGCGACGGGCATCGAGCTCTTGAAAGAAGCGCATTGGATCTCCAGCCCAACGCTTGAATTGGTGGCTGATGCGAACGCTGCGCCGCCCTTGGGGCTTGGTGGCCTGGACATGATGGACCGAGGAGAGGATCGCTCTGGAAAAAAAGTCTGGGGCGCCATCGGCTTTGGCACACTCAAACTGGCCCTTCACCGCGCCTGTATCGCCAAGCTTTTCGAATCCAATACCCAAGTCCTCAATGCAGAGGCCATCTTCGATATCGCCAAGGAAATGGCTTGATTCCTCATTACGAAGCCGGCCGAACCCACCTTGAGGGGGATTCGGGTTAAAATTGGGGATCTGAATCACTCCATGGCTGTTCAAAAAAAGATGATTGCTCGCAAGAAAACCGTAGGCGTCAAGGTTGGCAATATCCAAATCGGTGGTGGCGCACCTATCGTCATCCAATCGATGACCAATACCGACACGGCCGATGTCGAGAGCACGGTTCAACAGATCTATGAACTGGCCCGCGCCGGTTCCGAACTCGTTCGGGTCACTGTCAACAACGAAGCCTCTGCAGAAGCAGTCCCCTACATCCGGGAAAAGCTGGAGGCCAAAGGGTGCTCGGTCCCGATCATTGGCGACTTTCATTTCAATGGCCACAAGCTTTTGGAGAAGTACCCGGCCTGCGCCGAGAGCCTTGCGTAGGCGTCCTGCGCCTTCTGCTCGGACTCGAACTGGTAGACGCGCTCCATGACGTCGGTGTAGGTGCGCTTGTAGGTGGTCTCGATGTCGACGAGGTACTGCTTCGGCGGGGCAGGG
>CAYQOJ010000372.1:0-2617 GCA_964419105.1 uncultured Methylococcus sp. | reverse complement strand
CATACACATTTTGGTTGCCACCTGAGCACCGTCAGTTCCAACATGGTTAGTTGGCGCTAGAGTTCTAATATCGTTTGACTTTTCATGCTTAGCCAAACTCTTATACCACTCTGGAACATGTCTAACTGCTGGCTCTGGAGGAGAAAGTCTATGTCCAGGGTTTCTGAAACCTGGAACAAACTTAATCTTTAATGGCTTATCTCTCACTTATATTCTTTCTTTGATCTAAACTTTAGTTTATATCCATTTTGGAAAACACTTCTTAGATTGTATCTCTGAGTAGTAAGCATTTTATTTGCTTCTTCTAGAGGTACAATTTCCATTTCCCAGTCTTCACGCTTAAATGGAATAATCTGAACAAGCGGGGTGCCCTGCTTAATGACTCCCTCAAAGCCTTTTCTAACAAGGAATGAGAAGTGTCCGTCTACAATAAACTTATCTGCATCAATTAATCCATTGAATGCCCACAGAGGGGATTCATCCCTGTGTGATGGGTTCATTGCTATTAGGCTATACCCTGGGGGCAACTTGATAGCCCAGAATGGAAGAATTCTTAGCAAATCTTTATGGTGAATACTCAGGTCAATAGGGTACTCGCTGTACTGTTCTGGTGAATGAGTTGCAAAAATATCAGACTGGAACTGTCTCATCGCTGCTGGCAAAGAGTATTCTAGTTTGTCTGGATTAGTAGAGTTTACATAAATATCGCATGGGGCACTAAATATATACCCAGCACTCATCATATCAAAGATTGGCATACATCTTTTAACAGTGCTTCCGATAACGCCTTGCTTGATCATTTCTCCAGGCTTAACCTCTCCTGGCTGCTTTCTATACCATTCTGGCATGAAGCGACTTGCTGGCTTTGGTTCTGGAGTAAAGTCTGGAGTTCTCTCTCCAAACGGAAGTACCTTAAACTTGTTCATAGAATTTCCTAACGCTCTCTACTATTATATCATCTGCTTCAAATGTAATATTAAACATTGGGGACTGCCTCAAGATTCTCCCAAAGTTATGATATTCCATGTGGTCCCCGCTTGTTTTAAACTGAAACCTAACCATTGGAGGTTCGTAATAATCCAAACCACTATTTGTTTTACTAAATACATACTCATCTTCATAGATAGTAAATGGCGAATTCTCTGCCTGAACAAACCTGACAGGAATATCTGAGTCAATTATCCATGGAACATAAAACTTAAACATCATGGGCACATGGCCAGATTGATGTCTATGTGGTTCGTTAGACTTGTAGTACTGTCTCATCCATGGTCTATCCAATGTATACCAATTTCCGCCTTCTGTTTCAAGCATAAAAAACTCAGCGTGGTTTTTCTGTTGAAGAGTAACCGTATTATTAGTAATGCCAAGAAGGGCTGGTGCTGGGTATAGTTGCTCAACGTATCTGTTTATTGGCTTTAAAATGGAGTCAGAATACTTTCCAGACAAGACCTTTTGGAATGATATCCATTTTTCTGGAAGCCTAGACCTCTTACATATATCTGTAAAGTTTGGATCTAGGTATTCGTACCAGATGTCAAACTCAAAGTCTTGCTTGTGAAGCATTTCGACTGGTTTTTCCATTAATAGGTCCTATCTATTCGACACTATATTATACCATTAGTCAGAGCCACCTGTCAGAATCGAACTGACGACATCCATATTACAAGTATGGCACTCTACCAACTGAGTTAAGGCGGCATTTTAATAAGGTATAATTATTATACACATAAAGGAGAGGTTTGTCAAGATAATGGCTAAACTTATTGCTGGCACAATGCCAATAGGAAATATGGAAGACATTTCCATCAGAATGATTCGAATGCTTCAAGAGGCAAAATTTATTATTGTAGAAGATGAAAAGTTTGTAAGAAGTAAGTTAGCGCAAATTGGCATAGAGATAACCTGTCCAGTTTTTGCAATAGGAAATACAGATATTGGCTACCATGGCGATGAGGCCGTAGCAATTACCAGAGATAAGTTGGAGGAAGGTGTCGACGTTTTAATAATTTCAGATGAGGGATGCCCCTCTTTGGGTGAGCCAACCTCTGTTGTTATATCTGAAATTGGAAAAAATGGGTACGAAATCGAAACAATCCCTGGGCCTTCAGTAGTTAGTTCTGCAATGGTACACATATCAGCACACGATAAAGGTAATGCAAATAATATAGCATATGTAACTTTGTCTTATCATGATCATAACTTAACTAAATACATAGACTTTATAAAGAAAAACTTAGACATACCAACTATCTGTGTGGTGAATCATCAAATGGTTGACTCTGGATTATTCGATATTGTTATTGAAGAAACTGGAGATAGAAATATTATGATCCTCAGCAATATGTCTGTTGTTGGTGAAGAAAAAGTAATATTTAGTACCTTCAAAAACATTAAAAATGATAGGCCAGATAAACCATTTACTGTAGTTGTTATGCCAACATATAATTAGCAGCCCCAACGGGAGTCGAACCCGTCCCTACGCCGTGAAAGGGCGTTGTCCTAACCGATAGACTATGGGGCCTTGGAGATGCTGGCGATCCGTACGAGACTTGAACTCGTGACCTCTACCGTGACAGGGTAGCGTTCTAACCAACTGAACTAACGGACCTTGCTG
>CAYQOJ010000371.1:0-2632 GCA_964419105.1 uncultured Methylococcus sp. | reverse complement strand
GGCGATAGTTTCCAAGAGGACTACTACAACACGAGTACCAATCCACCAAACCCCGCATCGGTTTCCCAGACGAATTGGGCAAACGACACCCACATTTACAACGATACAACGTTGAGTGGGAATAACTTTGCACAGGATGGAACTCGCTATTGGTTGGTGCTTAGTCTGACGGCCGCCTCGGGGGTATCAGGAACTTACCAGTTGACATTTGGAGATTCCGAGTTCGATTACGTTGGATCGGCGGGGGCTACTACTTTGCTCAGCTCAGACTTGTCCGGTGGGCTCATCACGATCAACAGTGGCGTTGGTGCGGTACCTGAGCCAGCTTCGGGATTGGTACTTGCTGGATTGCTCGCTGCAGGTGGTTTGAGCCGCGTTCGTCGCAAAGCATAAGTTGTTTATCGAAATGGTTTCGCTAGCGACGATTGTTGGATCGGTAACGTCGGTAGCGAACGGGAATGAGAATTAAGCACATCGATCGCTAATAATGTATCCTGGCCTACCTAGATTGCCCCACCGATGAAGATCATCCATCCTGAAAGCATTCCAGACTGGCTAATCAAGGAGGTTCAAGAGTACTTTGTACCATTGCCATTCGAGCCTGAAAGTATTTTAGACATCGGGGCCAACATCGGGGCCTTTGCTCAGCTAGCGTTAGAGCATTGGCCATCTTCGCGAATTATTTGCTGTGAGCCGATGCCTTTCAATGTAACCCGATTGCGGCACGCTGTAGGTAGCAGGGCGACTATCCTATCGGCTGCAATTCGAGCTCATAGCGGTATCGACGAAATCTACTTAGGGGATAATTTAGTCACGGGAGGTTTTGTCCAGTTAGGACGTCAGACTCAGCATCGCATAGTCGTGGAGTGCCTTGCAGCCCAGGAACTACCAAGTTGTGAGTTGGTGAAGGTTGACACCGAGGGATGCGAGTTAGAGATACTTATGAATTTGAAACTGGATCAAACCAGGGCCATATGGGTTGAGTACCATAGTTTGGCCGATGCCCAGGCGATCCGTGGATTGCTGGAACGAGATTTTGAACTCCAAAGACAGGTTCCGAACAATGCGATTGGGACAATGGCATTTGTACGAGCTTATGATCCATCTCGGTGAGCACATCCGCCCAGTCCCCATTTTTAGTTTTGCCCTGAAATGCAGGATTAGGTTCGGTGGGCAGGTGTGGTTGGGTGAGAGATACATAGGCAAAAAACCTCCTGCCAGACTCTGCTTTCGTTCGGACAAACGAAGCAGCCCTCTTGGTGATTTCGGCATCAATCAAACGCCTCTGTGTGCGGTCGTAAACTCCAAGCGATTGACTCTTCTGTCCTTTTTACCTTCCATGATTTGCTCGGCAGGCATGACATCTTCCGACCAACCAGGAGACGATGGCCAGAGTGCCTCATCGGTAGTTCGCGGAATACCAAACCACTCATCAAACCCTTGGTCGTTGGGCAATCGCCCATCATGGCTACCAAGGTGCCACTTCCCATAATAGCCCGTCGCATAACCTGCATCGGACATCGCTTCGCCTAGCGTCACTTCCCACTGGGTAAGTCCATCGGCGACGCCGCCAAATGGAACAGAATGCGTACCAGAGCGAACTGCCCATCGGCCGGTCATCAGGCTCGATCGACTCGGCGTGCATTGAGTTTCCATGTTGAAATTCAAACACCGCATGCCATCTCTAGCTAGAGAGTCGATTCGTGGTGTTGGCGCGCCTCGAGTGACTCCCCCTCCATAGGCTCCTACTTCTCCGTACCCAAGATTATCGGCGAGTATAACCAACACGTTTGGAGCCGCTTCTTGACCAAAAAGATGTAGCGGATTGGCAAGCAAGAGAACCAATGCCGACTGCACAAAGAGTTTCATTCATAGCCTTCCGTAAAACAGCAATTGATCAGAGTTCGTCTATCATCACCTATAGTCGAGACGTCCGAAAGATAACCATAGAGCGAAACCATCATTCGGAGCAAAGCCAATTTTCTGATTCTTTTTATATGTGCATTGGAGTACTCTCACTCTATCACGACTCCTGCTTGGAACAACCTTTCAAGGCTTGAGCGGCAACTTGAGCTTCGTTGAACGAAATTACGAATGGAACACGATGCGGCTAAAGTCTGTGTTTGGTTCGCGTCGCTCATCGTGTATGGACTGCAAGATTATGTCCTATGCCTTTGCAGGAAAAATTGTTCCTGGGCACTTGTATCAAGCCACCCAACACTCAAATCAGAAACCGAATGAGCTTAAACGTTATCGGATTACCACAAACGGAGCAACTTTTAAAACGGGCATTACACACAGGCCCGGCGCATCAAAACATCACTCACCTAGTTCGAATCCTACTGCCTCCACCGACGTGTGTGAGTACCAAACCGGGACATGCAACACCCCAATATTTCAGCGGCTCTGCGCGACTCGAAAGGCGACTCGATTTGGGTTGCGCGACGCGAAATGCAACGCCGCAGGCGCCTCGTATGGACATGCATGGAGCCTTTGGAAGTCCCAAGGAACTCGCAAAAAGTGCGATTTACACAAGGAAAACAGCATGTTATTCAGCGACGTGGTAGGATTCGAACCACCAGCAAATACTCGAACCTTCTCAAGAAACATGACACAGCGCGACGCGATATCC
>CAYQOJ010000370.1:0-2638 GCA_964419105.1 uncultured Methylococcus sp. | reverse complement strand
AACCCGGGAGGACCTTCAAAGACATCCTCGGGTCACCATGGCAAGATACGGCTAACCCTATCCCGCCAGGAATGCCCATGGAGCTCACCCGCGAATTAACCAATCATCTATTCCACCTCGCCCAAACGAGAACGCAATCCCAGTCCTTTGGCATCATTGGGGCTCAAGGCGGAATTCCTCGCGCGTGCTTTTCCCTGAATGAAAACCCGGAGGGTCATGCCAGCCAAATCATGGCGCAGCTTCAAGCCGAGGGACTGGCTCCCTTTGCCACTTTTGCACTCGCCGAGGATCTTTCAGCGCCACCGGAACGTCCGCAGCCCTTGGCTCTCCCCTCACTCCCGCATCTGGTAATCGGGACCCGGGTCAAGGGCGTATTAGAGATTGATGCCTATCTCGAGGGACCCACGGGATGGTCAGCCGTCGAACTTCGGCTGCCTGAGGTCTAAAAACCCTACGAGAGCCGCTGATGGAGCGGGCTTTTTCGGGGAAAATGGGCTTTTAGAAACTCCATCTGGTCGCTCAGGACCCGCCGCCCCTGAAGATAGACGTATTCGGCGTGGGTCGGCATGAAGGGAATAGCCAAAAGCTGCATGCCCGCTTGCTCCGGCGTGCGGCCTGCCTTGTGATTGTTGCACCGCTTGCAAGCCGTCACGACATTGCCCCAAAGATCAAGACCACCCTGACTGAGGGGCTTGACGTGGTCACGGGAGAGATCGGAGTGGCGGAATTGATAGCCGCAATAGAGACAGAGGTGGTTATCACGGCGGAAAAGGGCCTGATTACTGAGCGGGGGTGAGGACTTGGTCGCGGTGGATGGGGTTTTTCGATGGTGATGATGGGTTGCGATGATCGAATTAACCTCGATGCGACTTCGCTCCCCGGTTCGCGCATTAACGCCGCCATTTAGCGTGTAGAGCGCGGTCCCGCAGCTATAGGCCACCAGGCCCAAGTGATAGAGCTTCGCCGCCTCTTGGTAGCCCAACCATTCCAGGGGCATACCTGAGGCATCCGTTCGCAACACCTGTAGCTGACCAATCTCCATGAGACCTCCTCTAATTGAATGTAATCTTCTTATTCAGGCATTCGTTTCTGCGTAACCATTTGATTCAGGACTTAATCCGGACAGTGTATAAAATTTGCGGGAAAGGAAAAACTCTTAGCGCCGCTCTTGCCATGGGACGAACCTAATAGCGATGAAAAATCGCAACACAGGCCCTGTAATGAAGGTCGTCCTCTCGGTCCCAATGGATGCAGAGTATGACTACCTTCCACCTCCCGAGGTTCCAATAGAGCGCCTTCTCCCGGGCATGCGCCTTGAAGTGCCCTTTGGGCGACAAAAAAAAACCGGGCTGTTGCTGGCCATCGCCGAGCATTCAGAGCTCCCCTCGGAACGGCTTCGCCCCGCACTCCGCATTCTGGATGAGGCCCCGCTTCTTTCCGCTAAGGATCTCGAACTCCTACGTTGGGCGAGCCGCTATTACCATCACCCACTCGGGGATACTGTCTTCACTGCGCTCTCTTCGGCCCTGCGTGCCGGCAAAGCCGCTTCTGGCCGAACCATCAGGCGATTAATTGCCTTGCCCCGTGAAATCACGGTTGCCCCAATCACTCGATCACCTCGGCAAAAGATGCTGCTGGGCCTTCTGGACCAGTCGCCGGAGGGGCTTTATTCCGACGTCATTCGACAGGAGCAGCTGGGGGCCGCCGCCCGATCGCTGGTCGAGAAGGGGCTTGCTGAATGGATTGAACAAAACGTGGAGGCCGCTCAGGAGAAGCCAGCAGAATCCAAGACTCCCTGGCTGCCGTTAAATCCCGCACAAGATAAGGCGCTCCAGCTTCTCTCTGCTGCGCTTGGAAGTTTCAGTGTCAATCTGCTCTATGGCGTCACAGGCAGCGGAAAAACCGAGGTCTACCTTCGTCTCGTCGAGGCAGCGCTAGCAAAAGGCCAACAAAGCCTGGTCCTTTTGCCCGAAATCAATCTAACCCCCCAACTGGAAGGCCGCTTTAGGGCTAGGCTGTCGACGGACATCAGAATCCTTCACTCCAACCTCACCGAGACGGAGCGCCTGAATGCCTGGATGGCCTTCCAGAGCGGACAATGCCAGGTCCTCCTTGGCACTCGCTCAGCGCTATTTACACCCGCCCCGCATCTTGGTCTCATCATCCTGGATGAAGAACATGATGCCTCCTTCAAGCAGCAGGAAGGGTTTCGCTTTTCGGCACGTGAAGCAGCCATCATGCGCGGCCACCTTGAGGGGACTCCGATCGTCCTCGGATCCGCCACCCCATCGATGGAGACCCTCTTCAACGTTAATCGGGGTAAATTTCGCCGGATTGATCTTCCTGAACGTGCCGGCAGCGCAAAACCTCCAACCTTTCAAGTTGTCGACATCCGAGCAGAATTTCTTGAAGAGGGTTTGTCGGCAAGGCTTATTGCCGCCATCCGGGAAACCCTTTCTCGAAAGGAGCAGGTCCTTCTTTTCGTGAACCGCCGCGGCTTCGCGCCGGTGCAGACGTGCCACGCCTGCGGTTGGGTCGCCAACTGTCGACATTGCGATACCCGTCTGGTCACACACCAGTCCGAAGCCCTCATGCGCTGTCATCACTGTGGATTTCAGCAACCGACTCCGCGCCAATG
>CAYQOJ010000369.1:0-2654 GCA_964419105.1 uncultured Methylococcus sp. | reverse complement strand
CCACTTAAACATAACTCAGATCAATCCCTCGCTTACATTCTTTCGATTGGACTCCTGGATCCACCACCCCTAATCTCTTTTTCAAGGACAAGCGGACGAATCCGAATTGAGTTCGGAGTCCACTTCGATCGTAGGGCAGTCAGTAAAACCCTATTTTTCGTCTAAGAGATTTTCAAACAATGATTGAGCCCGGCTCACCTGCCGCGCTTTAGAGGTGATCATGTCAGCGAGTAATCGAGCGATCTTTGAATATTCAGAAACTCCTGAAGTGGGTGTAATTCCTACTGGACCGGCGGTGGGTGCAGAAGTTAAGGGTCTCGACTTGAGAAACATTTCCCATGAGACCTTCGACCTCGTGATGAAGGCCTGGAATGACCATTCGGTCCTTTTGTTTCGCAACCAGACACTCAGTGACCAAGACCTCATTTCGTTCAGCAGTCGGTTAGGTGCGCTCGATTGGGCTCCTATTCAGGAGAATGGACGTCGATTCGTCGAGGGCTTACCTCAGATCTACATTGTCTCGAATGTAAAGGTCAATGGTAGCCCTATCGGAAGTCTCGGTGATGGGGAGGCGGTCTGGCACACCGACATGTCCTACCTTGAGCTTCCACCAAAAGCGAGTCTCCTCTACTCAATCGAAGTCCCCAAAATCGGCGGGAACACTTCCTTCTGCAGCATGCACCGTATTTATGAGGCCCTTCCAGCCCGTTTGAAGGTTCAAATTGCGAACTTGAAGATCAAGCATGATGGCACCTTTAATAGTGGCGGCTATGTTCGACAGGGAGTCGCGCCTACAACCGATCCTGTGACTTCGCCGGGTGCAATCCATCCCTTGGTTTGCACGCATCCTGTTACTGGAAGGAAGTCGCTTTATTTGGGACGCCGTCTGAATGCCTATCTCGTTGGGCTTGAAATTGAAGAATCAGAGGCTCTCCTTGATGAACTATGGAGTTTCGTCGATCGAAAAGAACTGACGTGGGAACACGTCTGGAACGTGGGCGATCTTGTACTTTGGGATAACCGTTGCACGATGCACCGCCGAGACGCATTCGACCCTCAGAGCCGGCGCGTCCTTCACCGGACACAGGTCAAAGGGGACACTCGCCCAAGTTGATGAAGAAGTTTTCCCAATCAAACACGATCCTACTGATCGTGTGTCTGATGTACCTGATTCTTTATGTGGATCGGGTCAACATCTCAACAGTTGCTCCGCTCATCAAGGCCGATCTCGCCTTAAGCAACACTGAAATAGGGCTAGCCTTATCAGCATTTGCATACCCCTACGCAGCTTTTCAGCTGGTCGGCGGTTATTTAGGCGATAAATTCGGTGCGCGCCTGACCCTCACAGTCAGCGTATTGATCGTGTGCGTAGCGACCGCATCTACGGCTTTCGTCGGAAGTCTTGCAGCGCTGTTCATGGCTCGAATCACTCTCGGCATCGGCGAAGGGGCGACCCTTCCGACCGCGACCCGAGCCATGGCTTTGTGGATACCTCAAAATCGCTGGGGCTTTGCGCAAGGGATCACCCATACCTTTGCTCGTATCGGTAACGCCTTAACACCACCCTTGATCGTTTTCCTACTGGAGGAAATGTCGTGGCGTGAATCTTTTCTGGTCGTCGCGCTTTTAAGTTTCCTCTGGGTGATCGTATGGGTTTGCTATCTTCGGTACGTTCCCAAAGACAAACCAAATCCCAAATCTGAACCCGCTGCTTCTGAGAGAAACCATCAACGAAGAGGCGCCACAGAGCCTGTGCCCTGGCTGAGGCTCTTTCGCCGGATGCTCCCTGTGACTGCTGTTGATTTCTGCTACGGCTGGACCCTCTGGCTTTTTCTAAGCTGGATCCCGTCGTTCTTCTACCAAAACTATCACCAAGACCTCAAGAAATCGGCGTTCTTTTCCGCCGGGGTATTTCTTGCGGGTGTCGTGGGCGACACCATGGGAGGGATTTGGAGCGACCATATCCTGAAAAAAACGGGGAATCGCACAACGGCGCGTCGTAACGTGATCATAGCTGGAATGCTTGGAAGCTTGATCTTCTTGATGCCCGTCATGTTCGTCAATGACGTGACCATTGCGGCCATCTCGCTAGCTGCAGCGTTCTTTTGTCTAGAGCTCGTCGTGGCGCCACTCTGGGTGGTCCCTATGGACATAGCGCCCAAATTTGCGAGTTCCGCAAGCGGCATGATGAATTTTGGGTTTGGGCTTGCGGGGATCATCTCACCTTTGGTCTTTGGCTATCTGATCGATCACACAGGAAGCTGGACCTTGCCCTTTTCAGGCTCAGCCATTCTTTTGCAGATTGGAGCTATTTTGGCTTTTTGCATGCATCCCAACCGCCCGTTTGAATCCGCCGATGCGCGTCGAATGAACGCATGATTCAGCGGGAATCAGATAACACCCCCAACTTCTTGAGTCCAAAAAAACCCGCACCGGAACTTCCAATGCGGGCCTAGCTTAAGGAGTATTGAGATGAATTGAAGGAGGCTCTCCTCTTTCAATCCGTCCACGGCGGAAAAGGCCAGACATCAACAACAAACGAGGAGGATGTAAATCACCCGAAACCCTTCCCACCGCATACTGAAACGTTGTAACCGCTAAAAATGAGGAAGCTTTAAGTCGAACTGTGAGACTTGGCGCATTGCCTGAATTTG
>CAYQOJ010000368.1:0-2655 GCA_964419105.1 uncultured Methylococcus sp. | reverse complement strand
CTTGATTGAAGGCATGCAAGACTTCCAATATATTCCAGCAAATCAATGCGTTAGTGTTCCGGGAAACCCGGGGCGAACCGAAAGCCGCTCATTATACCGACTTATCCCAATATGGCAAAACAACCATGATCGTCCTCGGCATCGAAAGTTCGTGCGACGAGACGGGCGTTGCACTCTACTCCAGTGACCGTGGGCTTCTGGCTCATCGCCTCTTTAGCCAAATTCAGATTCATGCCGAATACGGTGGCGTCGTCCCTGAACTGGCTTCGCGAGATCATATCCGAAAGCTGATCCCGCTGATTCGTGAACTGCTTTTAGAGACCCACCTGACCCTCCCAGACCTCGATGGCGTCGCCTATACAGCGGGACCCGGACTCATCGGGGCGCTGATGGCAGGCGCCTCGGTCGCCCGGAGCCTTGCGCTGAGCCTCGGGATTCCGGCTGTTGCCGTCCACCACATGGAAGGCCATCTTTTGGCCCCCCTTCTTGAGGACAACCCGCCCGCATTTCCCTTTTTGGCGCTTCTGATTTCAGGGGGCCATACCCAGCTTGTCGCAGTGAAAGCCATTGGCGAATACCAGATTCTGGGTGAATCCATCGATGACGCTGCAGGCGAGGCCTTTGACAAGACGGCAAAAATGCTGGGCCTTGATTACCCCGGAGGCCCTGCCCTCTCGCGTCTTGCCGAAGGAGGAAATCCCTCAAGATTCAGATTCCCAAGACCCATGACCGATCGGCCAGGTCTTGATTTTAGTTTTAGCGGCCTTAAGACCCACACGCTCGTGACCCTCGAAGGGACTCAAGGCACCTTTGAGGACCGAAGAGACGTCGCCGCAGGATTTGAGGAGGCCGTTGCAGACACTCTGGTGATCAAGACACGACGCGCCCTTGAAGCCACAGGACTTCGCACCTTGGTCGTTGCCGGAGGTGTAAGCGCCAACCGCCGAATTCGCCTGAAGCTCGAGGAGATGATCCAGAAGGGGGGTTACAGCATCGCCTTTCCACGACTTGAATTTTGTGGGGACAACGGCGCCATGATTGCCTATGCAGGCTATCAGCGGCTTGCGGCCGGCCAAAGGGAGCCGACCGAGATCCTGGCGAGACCGCGGTGGCCCCTCTCGGAGCTCAAACGACCTGGCGCAGCCTCAGCCTGAGGCTTCCTGCTGCGTTTTCTTTTTGCCGCTGCCGATCCGGCTCTCTTCACCCTTGAGAAGCCTTTCGATGTTGGCCCGGTGCCGGGAAACCAGCAGCAAAGCCATGGTGAGGCCAACGCCCACTAACACTTCCGAATGCAGAATGAACCAGAGGTAAAGAGGGGAAAGTAGCGCTGCCGTCAGGGCGGCTAGGGATGAAAACCTGAAAAGGAACGCCATGAGCAACCAGGTCGCAAGAACCGCAAGCCCAACCCACGGGGAGAGCCCTAAGAAAATCCCTAAAGCCGTTGCGACGCCCTTCCCGCCCTTGAAACCAAAGAAAATCGGGTAAAGATGTCCGAGGAAGGCCGCAAGGCTGACGGCCGCCAGTATTTCCGGTGAGACCTCCAGAGCCTTGGCCACCACCACCGGGATCAACCCCTTGAGGGCATCACCGATGAGGGTAATCGCCGCGGCTTTCTTACCCCCCAATCTGAGGACGTTGGTCGCTCCCGGGTTCTTTGATCCCTGCTGACGCGGATCAGGGAGCCCCAGAAGGCGACTGACGATGATCGCGGTCGAAACAGAACCCATAAGGTATGCCAGTGGAATCAATGCCCAGATTGTCATTTCGCCATTACCCGGTGTTGCGAGGATGAAAGCGTGTATGTTACCAATTCCTTTGCCAGCCACCGAATGAACTCAAACACATCCATGGACATCATTTTTCTTAAGGGCCTCACCATCGAGACCGTTATCGGCATCTATGACTGGGAGCGTGAAATTCGCCAAACCGTGATTATCGATCTCGAAATGGCGACCGATATTCGCAAAGCCGCGGAAACCGACGATATTGGTCACACCCTCGATTACAAGGCGGTATCCAAGCGGATTATCGGTTTCGTTGAAGAGAGCAGTTTCCAGCTGGTAGAAACGCTCGCCGAGAAAATCACGCAAATTTTGATTCAGGAGTTCGGTGTCCCGTGGGTCCGCCTGACCCTGAACAAACGCGGCGCCATCAGTGGTGCAAGCGATGTGGGCATTCTTATTGAGCGCCGTGCGGATTAGGACAAATGCCCAAAGCGTTTCTCAGTATCGGAAGCAATATTGATCCTGAGCGCCACATCCCGGCGGCACTGGAGGATCTTCGCGATTTGTTCGGTCCCCTTGAGCTTTCAAGTCTCTATGAAAGCGCGGCCGTTGGCTTCGATGGACCGATTTTTCATAATCTCGTCGCTGCTTTTGATTCCGATCTTCCCGCTGAGATCATTGCAGAACACCTAAGAGCGATCGAAGAGCGCCATGGGAGGACCCGAGAAAGCCAAAAGTTCTCCTCAAGAACCCTCGACATCGATTTGATCCTGTGGGGCGATGCGATCTTCACAAAAGGGCGTCTGGAGATTCCAAGACCTGAAATCACCCGCTATGCCTTTGTGCTGGAGCCGCTGGCCGAACTAGCCCCAGCCCTTCAACATCCCGAACTCGGAAAAACGTATCAGGAACTGTGGTCCCAGTTTGACCA
>CAYQOJ010000367.1:0-2660 GCA_964419105.1 uncultured Methylococcus sp. | reverse complement strand
AATGGTGATTATCGGACCTTTTGTATAGATTTCGCGTCATAGTAACGGTAACCACAACAGGAGATGACGATGGAACTGATACTTTTAGGTGCGATTTTGGTGGCCGCGATGGCGACGGTCGATATTCCTGAAGTCCGCAATGCGGATGAAGGTTCGGATGCTGATCTTCTCGATCAAGGACAAAAGCCCTACGGGGTTCGTGGATGATTGTTTCTTTTCAAGGCATGACACCCTGATCCTGCCGACAAGGCCAGGATCAGGGTCTCACCTCCCTCCCCTGTTCGCCTGATCCTTCATCTTGCGAGACCTCACTTCCTCGCTGCCCTGACAGACTGTCTCCAGATCACTGGAGAACAACCATGCAGCCTGTCCCGATTCCTCGAGATATTGATGAACCCGTAACGCTTCTTTTATGGCGCGCGGATGAATTTGTTCCCTTTTTTCTGGTGGTGGCCTTTGGCATGCTCCTCGGTGAGCTATTGCCTGCGCTTTTGCTCTCGTGGCTCTCCGTTCGGGGCTACCGAAGGTTTCGCAACCAGCGGCCGGACGGTATTGTCCTCGACACTCTTTATTGGTTCGGGCTCATTCCCGGCAACGGCAAGTCCTATCCCAACCCCTGGATCCGGACGTTTTACCCATGAGAATCAGCGACTACCTTTCAACGCTGAAAGGCGTCCAGAACCAGAACCGATGGCAACAGAGTGCCATTGTGGGGCTTGGCCTGACCAACGCGATAACCGCCATGGCGCTCCTTTTCAAGGCAACCCCCGTCATCCTCATTCCACCCACCTTGCCCGGAGAAGTGGAAATCGCAAAAAATCAGGGTTCATCCACCCTCAAGGAGTCCTGGGGGCTCTATCTTGCAGAGCTTTTGGGGAATGTGACGCCGGGAAATGCACCCTTCATCGAACGGAGTCTTGGACCCCTCCTGGATTCGGGCATCTATCCCGAGGTGATGACGATTCTGGGACGGGAAGTCGAGGCGCTTCGGATGGACCGGGTCAGCGTCAAGTTCAAGTCGCGCGAGGTGATGTACGACGCACAGCTTGATCGCGTCTACGTGAGCGGCGAACAAACCAGCCAAGGCCCCGGCAGCGCCCCGGAATCGCGCCCCCGAACCTATGAGTTTCGGATCGGATTTCGCCATTACCGCCCCGTCATCGAACACATCGATGTCTATTCCGGGGAACCCCGTATCAAGGACACCCAGATGAGGAAGCCCACATGAACATTCGACTCGTATTCCTGATGATCCTTCTAACCTCAGCCATTGAGGCCAGCGAGAACTTCCAAGAAGGAGGCCTTCTGCCGACCGCACTTAAAAAATCGGGCCGACAATCGGGTCAGCATATCGAGGTCCACCTTGGAGAAACGGTTTCGGCCCCCATTGCCATCGGCCAGATCAATCGCATCGTGCTTCCCTTCGATCGGCCGGAAATCAGGACCCTGAATCCCTCAACTGCCGAAATTCAGGGCCATGTTCTTTACATCGCGCCGGTCGATTCCGCCAAGGTGTATCTCTATGTCACCAACGCAGAGGACCCCGATGCTGCGATGGCCTTGAGTCTCGATCCCAAGGACATCCAACCTCAGGAGTTGCTGCTGGACCTGGCGGCGGAATCTTCACTACGGGAACCCCGGATCGCTGAGGGGCGCTCGGAGACCTCGGCGTCAGCTTCGGACAATGAGAATGCCACGCGAATGATCCTCAAGACTCTGGCGATAGGTCAGATACCCGAAGGGTATCGATTTCGACATCCCGGAGCAGGCGAAACGATTCACTGCCGGCAAAAGCACCTCCTGATTCAGACACGACAGGTTTTCTATGGCCAAGGCCCGCAGATTCGGGTGGGCATCCTCAAGAACAACGGAAAATCACCACTGCAACTGGATGAAGAGACCTGCATGGGATCGACACCGATTCAGGCCGTCGCGACCTATCCATCGGGGCCCTTGCCGCCTGGCCATGAAGCAGAAATCTATATTCTCATTTCTCCCGATGATCCGGCTCAAGGCCGCAGCCGCCCCAGTCTCCTTGCAAAAAAATCGTGAACCGTCTGCGCGATCTTTTTTTAAGCCTTCCACCTGAGCATCAGCGCCGGTGGGTGCTCGGGGGAGGCCTTACCCTGGTCTTAGGGTTCATCACGCTGATTGCGACGTTCGTTCCCTCACCCCGAAAGATCGAGTCCCGCAAAACGATCGTCAAGAACCTTTTGACGGATGCAGACCCAAGAGCGCTGGGGATTGATGGGCTTGCGAGCGAACTTCGCGAGATCCGGAAACTTCAGGGCGATCTCGCCCAGCGTCTCAAGACGCTGGAGGAACATCGCCCAATTCCACCCGAACCCCAAACGACAAGCCATGACGAGGAGATTCGGAGCGAAATGGCCGCGCTCAAGACGGAAATCGAAGGCTTGCGAAAACCCCCTCCCCATCAGGGAAATCCCGTCGCCATGGACTCTCCTCCGGATATCTTTCCCCCACTCCCCAAGGCCAAGCCTACCCCAGGGCTTGGACATGCGGATCTTGATGCCCTGATTCCAGCTACGCAGCGCAAGGATAACCCCGGGATGGGGTTCGGTCCGGGAAATTCAGCTGCCATCAGGGTCATTCGAAATCCCGAAGCGAAATCGTCTACCGTCACCCAAGTGACAACGCCA
>CAYQOJ010000366.1:0-2680 GCA_964419105.1 uncultured Methylococcus sp. | reverse complement strand
CGCGATCCGGGTCCTTCTTTTGACTGGCAAAGGCTTGGTCTCGGCCCCCATCGCGCCTGAAGGGTCAGGAGAAAATGAGATAGCCTCCGAATGCAAAAAACCCGGCTGGCTGGCCGGGTTTATCTGCGGGAAGACATCGACTCAGTCGTCGAATCGATTCTTCATGGCCCGCTCAGTCTCGTCGTCCGGAATACGCGCCACCTCGCGCTCTCCCGGCAGCAGCACTGTCTCGATCACGACGACAGCCACGGCCGCGACACTTAATGCGCTCAACAACATCTGTTCCATGGTTCACCTCATTATCCGCAACAAGAGACTAACCCGTAGGACATGGCGCGGCGTACTAAAGTTCCTCTTAGGCTTTGATTAACCGCGAGACGCCCGACGATTCCATCATGCCTCAGAGCTCCAATCCAATGCAACCCGCATAAAGCGTTTCCCTGTGGCAGACTATTTCACGTCAGTGTCTTTGCTTCGACGCCTCTGAAAGCCGGAACAAAACCCATCGCCCAACACAGATAAAGCAGAATGCCATGCCTGAAACCGAACTCCTCGGCCTGATTGCCGGAACGCTGACGACCCTGGCCTTTTTGCCGCAAGTCATCAAAACCTGGAAATCCCGATCGGCTCAAGATATTTCAGTCGGAATGTTTCTTCTTTTCAGCGCGGGCGTCGCCCTCTGGCTGTTCTATGGTATTCGGCTCGGCGCGGTTCCGATCATCGCGGCCAATGCGGTCACCCTGATCCTTTCCCTGGCCATTCTGGGAATGAAATTCTGGTTTGGCCGGCGCGAAAGCCGCGCCTCCAAAAAGGGTTAATGTCCGGATTTTTCGAGCTGCTTGGCTTCGTTCCAGTAGGCGTCAAGCGTGGTGAGATTCTCCTGATCCAAACTGGAACCTGACTCAGCCACACGACGTTCGATGTGCTGAAAGCGGCGCCGGAATTTACGGTTTCCCCCGCGAAGGCAGGCTTCGGCATCAACTCCCAGGTGTCGCGCTACATTGGCCAGGACAAAGAGAACGTCCCCAAGCTCCTCTGCCATGTGGTTCTTGTCCTTGAGGAGCATGGCCTCTCGCAACTCCTCGATCTCCTCCTGGAGTTTGTCAAAAACAGGATCGATCGAGGGCCAGTCAAACCCATGCCGCGCAGCCCGTTTCTGGAGCTTTTGCGCCACCATCAAGCCCGGGAGCTCTGGGGGGACATCCCCGAGGACACTCGCCGCCTGAACCGCCTTGCCCCGTTCGGCTTTTTCCTGAACTTTGGAAGCCTCCCAGTAAGCCTGCCGGTCTTCCGAGGTCTCAAATTCAAGGCCTCCAAAGACATGGGGGTGCCGACGAACCAATTTATCGGCAATTCCTTCGACGACTGAATCAAAGTCAAAAAGGCCTGCTTCTTTGCCGATCTGGGAGTGAAAAACCACCTGAAGCAAAAGATCCCCGAGCTCTTCGCGAAGGTCTTCGCTATCGCCAGTTTCAGCGGCCTCTGCGACCTCATAAGCCTCTTCAAGGGTATAAGGAATCAGACTCTTAAAGTCTTGCTCAAGATCCCAAGGACAGCCCCCCTCGGGATCCCGAAGTTTGGCCATGATATCGAGAAGGCGGTTAATCGGTTGTGACACAAAGAATTCCCTCAATGGTGAGCATCGTCTGGATCCTAACAAACTGAGCCTCTTCGGGCGATGACAGGCCCATCGATCGAAGTTTTGGGCGTAGGATGGTGACCCAACCCCTTGATGGCGCACTTTCAAGTCGCTATGTTCGGCCTATGACATTCCTTTGGTACTGGTTTTTTCTCGCGCTTCCCCTCCCATGGCTCATCCGCTGGATCTTGCCCGCAAGTCCGGATGGGGGCGGTAGCATTCTCATCAGCCCGATGGCGGCCGAGTTTTTTGCGCTGCCAACAGCCCGCCCCGGCTATCGGGAACAGCAACCCATCCCCTATCTTCTGATCCTGGCCTGGGTGCTACTCGTCACAGCCTCGGCCCGTCCGGTCTTCCAGGGAGAGCCTATCGAACAGGCCGTGACAGGGCGAGATCTCATGCTCGCTGTCGATCTCTCGGGCAGCATGGAAATTCAGGATTTTGTCCTCGATGGCCATAAGGTGGATCGACTCACCGCCACCAAAGCGGTGGCCGGGGAGTTCATCGACCGGCGTGTCGGCGACCGGCTCGGGTTGATCCTTTTTGGCGAGAACGCCTACCTTCAGGCACCGCTCACCTTTGACCGCAAGACCGTCCGGACATTGTTGGATGAATCGGTCATTGGCCTTGCTGGAGACCGGACCGCCATCGGCGATGCCATCGAGCTTGCCATCAAGCGCCTGAGAGACAATCCTGAAGGCCAGCGCGTGCTGATTCTTTTAAGTGATGGCGCCAATACAGCCGGCAATATCGCGCCTCTCAAAGCGGCAGAAATTGCCGCCCGCTCGGGCCTTAAAATCTACACCATCGGCATTGGCGCCGATGAAATGGTGGTCCGGGATCTTCTGGGAACGCGCCGAGTCAATCCTTCACAGGATCTTGATGAACCGACGATGCGCGGCATGGCCGAGATGACCCACGGGCGCTACTTTCGGGCCCGCGATGTCCAGCAGATGGAGGATATCTACCGACTTCTGGATGAACTTGAACCCATTGAACGCGACAAACGGTATTATCGACCCGAAAGGGAAATGTACCCTT
>CAYQOJ010000365.1:0-2695 GCA_964419105.1 uncultured Methylococcus sp. | reverse complement strand
GGCCTGACTTTCTTAGACCGTGGTCTCCAATATGACGGAGGCCAAAATGACCAAACGGTCTCTTTTCTGGGACAATCACCTGAGGGTCATCGACGCAGAAGGCATTTCGGCACGCGCGTATGCCCGCCGTGAAGGACTGGAGATCCAGTCGCTTTCCCAATGGCGTCAAAAACTGGGTTCGGAGTCGACATGCGGGACGATACGATTTAGTGAGGTTGGGCTCGACTTGCCGGCACAGCCCGACCCTTTTTTTGTTGGGGAGTCTGATCACGGCTTTGGAGCAGCCGAGCCGCTGATGCATTCCGGGTATCAGGTCAGTCAGATTTTTCTGAATCGGAATCCCATGGACTTTCGGAAGTCGATTAATGGCTTGGCGGCGATTGTGGAGATGGAGCTCCACATGAATATTTTTTCGGGCGCTTTGTTTCTCGTCGTCAACCGAGGTCGTGACAAGAAAATCTTGATTGGTCTCGGAATGGCTTTTTTCTCTGGTACAAGCGGCTTGAGACAGAGAAGTTCCAGTGGATGAAGGGTGCTGGAAGCCCAAGAAAACCAGTTTTCGGCCTTACGGCCGGAATATTTCTGAATTGAGCGGCGTGAACTTTCCAAATTCCTCCTGCTTTAAGCTTGAGCCACTACAGATCCCGTTTATCAGGGTAACATCTGAGCGGTATTTTGAAAGATAAAGAGAGATGCATGAATCACCACAATCATGAGACCCACCGTAGTTGGGGAAGGGCCTTTTCGCCGAGTCTTAACCCGATACTTGCTATAACTACGGCCCTAAACCTTTCCTTCGTGGTGGTTGAATTTACATTTGGCGTCATGACGAACTCCAAGGCTCTGTTGGCTGATGCAGGGCATAATTTTCAGACGCGCTGGGCTTGTTTCTAGCGTGGGGGGCAGGCGTATTTGGTCTGCGTCCGCCAAGCTTGCAGCCTTGCTGAATGCTTTTTTCTTCTCACGGCTTGTGGTGGTAACGCTTGGGAATCAATTACTAGGCTTTCAGAAACACCAGAAGTGCCTGGACTGACGGTTTCAATCCTGGCAGGCGGAGGCGTTGTTGTGAATGGTTTTTCTGCGCTACTTTTATCAAAATGCAGGAATGAAGATATCAACATTCGTGGTGGATACCTAAATATGCTCGCCGATACTGCAGTTTCAGCAAGCGTTATCGTTGCTGGACTTGTAATGAACTATACCAATGCATATTGGGTTGATCCGGCACTCAGCCGGATCATAGTTATATTTATAATAACCGGCACATGGGGGCTGTTTCACGAGGCTTTCCAGTTGGCATTATCAGCCGTCCCTGCAAACATTGAAATAAAGGCAGTCAAGGCGTATCGCAGATTCGGGATCTTCATGTATGGGGAATGAGCACAACTGAGAGTGCACTCACAGTTCATCTGGTAATGCCATAAGGCTATCCAGGAGATAGCTTTATAGTCAGCGTAAAAAATAAAATATCCATGGGCTTCAAAATCGCACATGCGACTATACAGATCCAGCAAGGGCCTATGAGAAAATGTGTGAGCTCAATCAACCTGATGGAGATTAGCTAGATGAGCTTGCCCATGCTGTCAGTCGTGTTCTTGCGTTCCCAAATCAATATTCGTCTTGCGTCGATATTGCCGAGAACAGGGATTATGGTCGACAATAATAGATCGTGTCTTCGCTTTATTTATTAGCCGAATATTTGTTTAAAAGGATCGGCCTAGCTGGAATTAGGCGTATACACTTCTAGTTTTAAGATTTAGATTGACCAGGCGATAAATATATTCGGACAAATGGACCAATAGTGTCAAGGTACTTAGGATACTTTCCGGAATAGGCCAACAACTATCAGGACAGGTAATTATAACATTCATCAAAGCCAATATGGCTCAGCAGCACTTTTGCAGGGTGATCGCATGACACTTAGTGACCTTGATAGTGATGGTCCCGCATTTATTGTAATCGCGATAATAGCTTTTACAATGATATTTCTGCAGCATCTTATAAACAAGCATCCCATTAATAAGGAACCCAGAGGAGGCAGTGACCTTATCTCATTCCAGATGTCAATGATTGGAACGCTCTATGCTGTCACCTTAGGATTGATAATGGTCGATGCCTCCAACAAATTTGATAACACTAAAAAAAGCGTCAGTGATGAGGCAAATAAGTTACTTCAGATTTATGCAATCTCATCTGGAGTACCAGACGCTCATGGAATCGTGCTGCGTCGTACGATAAAATCTTATGCGAATGAGGTGAGGGACATAGAATGGGGGTTACTAGGATCTACTCGATACAGCAAAAAAGCAAAGAGTGATTTCCACGATCTGATTCAGATAGCTACCACAATAAAAGTCGATAATGATGAACAAAGTATCATTATTCAGGAAATTATGGACTTATTAATGGAGGCCTGGAGCAGCCGTCGAGGAAGAATTGACTTTGAGGGTTATGTAATACCCCGAATAGAATGGGTCGGGCTTATTTCTGGTGGGATTGTGGTGCTCTTATTCCCTTTCTTTGTGGCAAGGAGGAGTGACGGTCTTCCTGGTGCATTGATGACTGGATTGTACACGTTCATTGTAACAACTAATCTTTATCTGGTTTTTGCTTTTGATTCACCTTTTACAGGCTCCCTTAGGGTGCCTAATACATCCTTCTCAAATCTTATTGAGTACATTGACACACATCCACC
>CAYQOJ010000364.1:0-2715 GCA_964419105.1 uncultured Methylococcus sp. | reverse complement strand
CGAAAACTCATAAAGGACAAAGGCAAGGCCCGCAGCAACGCCGACACCAAAAAGGGTTCTGAGTAAACTCACGATCAAAAGCGAGCTGGCCAACTCCCCCGGGCGAAGCGGGCTGACAAAAAGGTTGCCCAGATTCCTCGAGTACAACTCTTCAAAGAAGACCAAAGAAACTCCGAGTTGAGCGCGGTAGAGGATGTCCCATAGAAGAGCCGCCGAGATCAGGACTCCCGCGCCTTTGAGGGTCCCCCCGGCTTGTCCCATTAAGTAGCGATTAATAAGTCCCCAAAGAATCATTTGGATAGTCGGCCAGTATGCCAATTCCAGCAGCCGCGGCCATGAGGCCAACATCAGGTAGCCGTAGCGAGTGACCATCGCGGATATTCTGCGAAACGAAGCACGTGTTCCCGATTGCTGAACACTCATGAGGCTTGCCTTGCAATATGGATGAAGACCTCTTCAAGGGTCTTACGGCCGTATTTCTCAATCAGTACCCTGGGGGGAGCGTCATCGACGAGCCGCCCATTTCGCATCATCAGAACCCGATCACAGAGCTTCTCCACTTCCGGCATGTTGTGGGAGGACATGAAGATCGTTGCGTTCTTTTTTCGTTGGTAATCGAGAAGCGTTTCCCGCATTCGGTCGGCTGTATCTGGATCTAAAGCCGCAGTCGGTTCGTCCATCAGCAAGAGTTCAGGTTCGTTGATCAAGGCTTTGGCCAGTGAAACCCGAGTCTTCTGACCGGCTGAAAGGGATCCAAAACGCCGGTTTAGCAAGGGACCTAGCTCAAAGAGCCGACTGATTTCCTCTAACCGATCTGCAGGGTGAGCAATGCCGTAAAGCTTCGCGTAGACCTTGAGGTTTTGTATTACTGTCAATCGCTGAGGGATGTCGACGTAAGGTGAGGTGAAATTCATTCGATGCAGCACCTGATAGCGATGTCGAGTCATTTCGGTCCCAAGGATCTGGATCTGGCCCGAAGTCGGTAGAAGGATCCCGAGCAACATCGAAATTGTGGTCGTTTTCCCTGCGCCGTTTCCACCGAGAAGTGCAACGATTTCGCCTTGGGTCACGCAAAAGCTGATGTCGTCCACCGCCTTGACGACCCCGAATTCCTTGACCAGTGAGTTGACCTCAATGACAGGCATTACAGATACCTCAGAAGGGGGTGAGTTCGTTGTCGCTTGCGTTGGGAATACCACCGACAGAGGGGATACAGCAGCATGATGATTAAGCACGTGACGAGATAGACGCCAAGGAGAGGGAGTCCATGATCGATCGGCGGCTTGAGGTGGCCTCCGTTGATGGGCCAGTTAAATTGCCAGAGTGCGGTTCCATAAACTCCGAGGTCCCAGAGTACAGCTAGCCCATGGATCAAGGGCAGGTGGATCAGGTAGAAAAAAAGAGGCACCTCACCAAATGTTGCAAGGACCGGCTGTCTTTCGGGGAAGGTGCGTTCCAAGATAGCCAGTAGGATGAGGCCTGGCCCGACCGTCATCAAAAGATAATGCAATGAAGGAGGGTACTTGGTGCAGTCAAGAAATGAGAGTGCTTGATGAAGGAGGGATCCCTCAGCGTTCCAATCGTGTGAGTCGCCATAGCCATGGAGTCCACGAAGCGACAGGAAACCCAGGGTGAGGAGAGAGCCAACGCCCACTAAAACCCGTTCGCGCGTCACTTTGCCCCGGTGAAACAAAGGCCCCATGCTATAGCCTAGGCTCATCAACCCGACCCAAGGAATGAGAGGGTAATAGGGGTGAAAGGTTTGTTGGCCCCAAAGGGGGATGTGCCCCCCGGTATGAAGGATCTGCCAGAGCCAGGCAAGCGATCCAAAGCGTTCGGGACTGACATCATCCAGCGTGTTATGTCCTCCAAGGAGAACCAGACTGAAGATCAGGATGGCGATTCTTGGAAGAAAAATGAGACCCGATAACGTGATCATGCTCCAGCCGATCGCCCAAATGACCCCGACACTGATCGACGACTGGTCCAACCCAAAATCCCAACCCAATATGCGAACCCAGGTGAGTTCAAGAAAAATCAGAAGAGCGCCGCGAACCAACAAGAGTCGCGCTTGTGAAGCCTTGTTGCCACTCCGGTAAAGCGAAAGTTCCGTGCTGATTCCCGAAAGCAGGATAAAAAGGGGTGCACAAAAGTGCGTTATCCAGCGGGTCAGGAAAAGCGCCGTTGTGGTTTGGCCCAGATCCAGAGGATTGAAATGGGCAAGGCTGAAGTAATCCCGCGTGTGATCTAGTGCCATGAGGATCATGATCAACCCACGAAGGTGATCGATAGATCTGAGTCTCATTCCTCTGGCCGTATTTTCGGGGAGACCCGTCATCAATGGCAATTCCATGGTGGTTGCGAGAACATATTGACCGCACTGCCCCCAGGTTGTTTTCTGGATCCAGTTGACGGTCCTCCCGTCAGACTCCTTCATAAGAGGACCAGTTCCCCGGGTTCTTTGCGAAGCGCCAGATTGTTGTGCATCCTTGCCCTGAACAGCCTTCACCGCGGAGCCCCTATGGAACCTTTCATCAACGGCGTTATCCATTTCGACATCGATGTTCTTGCTGTCGGTGGATTTTATATTTTTATCGTGGTTCTGCTTTCTGCTGGAGGGCAGGTCCTGGTCAAAAAATGCATGGGGGCTGAGACGATTGCACTCTGCCATGAAGTCGGTGGGTATTACATGTCGATTGTTGGTTCCATGTATGC
>CAYQOJ010000363.1:0-2742 GCA_964419105.1 uncultured Methylococcus sp. | reverse complement strand
TGAAGGCCGGAGGGATGGATCTCACATCGAGATTGAACGCGTCCGAGCGCAATCGGAATTTCCTTTGTCCGGATCGAAGTGAAAGCCCCATGGCGGGATCCACATACTCCCCGGTCAGATCCACGGGCGGTATGGTCAGAGGACCACTTTTTTGGGGGAACATCGCATAACGGCGCTCATCCACCCGGTACTGGAGCCCATTTCGAACCGCCGTGTACTGTCGATCCGGATCCAGTTTTTCAAGGAGGATTCCCGGGATTTCCGGCTGCCCCAAATCGCCAGAAAAAGCGACACGGCTCAAGACCCGAACCGTCACGACGACCTGCGCCTGGACATACGGGTTTTTAGGGGTGGCCTCAAGTTCCAGCAGAGCGCCGGGGCCATCGGGCGCATTGCCCGAAGTGGCTCCCGGGGCTCCTGGGAGTCGATTCCGGCTACCTCCATTCCAGGTAATGGTCACGGAGAGCGCCCTAGAGCGATCCTTACCAAAATTGATGGCTGGGATCTCAAGGGTGCCGGATTCCTTGGCCATCAACTGCAACTGCCAGGTGTACTTTCGATGGATGCTGCCGTTGACCGAAGCATACTGACTACCTCGGGATTGGTTGAGGATTTCAAAATGCGCGTTCAGCGGGGTGAAATCAGGATCCCCATCCGGCTCCAGTTCCGCAATCAGGCTTAAGGTAAAGGATTCATTGATCGGCACAGGATTTCGATCCAGCACAGCCTCAATTTCGACCGCCTGGGCGAACGATGAACTTCCTAGCCAAAGCCATAAACCCATCAGCCACCACCAGGTGAATTGGGTCTTAGCTCCAGCGATTTCAGCCCGGAGGTGCTCTTTTCGAAGCGTCATCGGATCCATCAAAAAACCTATTTGTTTCAACGCTGTTGCTGTTGCCGTTGCTGCGACTGGTAGAGGAATTTTCGACGCAATAAACCACCGGGATCATCCGGAATCCTTCGAAGCCACTGCGCACTGGATTGATCCAGTTCACTGGTTGGGGGCTTATCCTCCGGATTTCCAGCGGCTTGGGGCTTTTCTGGTGGCGCCTCTGGCTGATCTTTTCCATCCGTCCCTGACGGGGGCGGTGGGTTTTCCTTCGTCGGATCCCCACCCTGTCCCGGAGTCTTTCCATCGGGAGGCTTCGCATCCGAATGCTTAGGATTCTTGGGATCTTCCGGAGGCGGGGGCTTTTGACCTGGGTCTTGCGAATCCTTGGGGGGCGTTTTGGAATTCTGGCCCTGGTTAGGTTTTTGATCCTGATCGGAATTCTGTCCTGAATCCGGGTTGGGGTCTTTCTTGTCCTGGTTTTTGCCCTGGGGATCCTGCTTTTGATCTTTGTTTTGGTTTTTATCCCCCTCATTGCCTGATTTTTTGTCATCCTCCGGCTTCTTGGGTTGGTCCTGCTGTTTTTTTAGCGCATCCTCGACCAGCTTCCGGTTATAAACCGTATCCTCATCCCCCGGTGTTTTCTCCAGTTGGGCATCGTAGGCCTTCAATGCCTCCGCATATTTTCCCTGCATGGCAAGGGTATTCCCAAGGTTGTAGTCTCGTGAGCCCTCCTTGGCGTCCTCCAGTGCCTTAAGGGCAGCCGCATAATCCCCGGCTTTATAAGCTGCTGCCGCCTTCCAGTCAGGATTCTGGAAACGATTCTTAGCGGAGTCGTAGTCCCCCTCCTTAAAGGCGCGACTTCCCGCCTGATCCGGCGTCAACCAGAGCGTTCCAGCCCCCTCCTCAGCTCGGGGGGGAGATTGGATCGGCAGCAGGAGAACCCAACACACGGAAAAGAGCCAACCCCGACGAAAAAGAAGCCCGGCCAGAACCAAAATGACCGGCAAAAGCAGGACCCCGGATTCTCGCCATTGATTGACCTCGACGGGATCTCCGGCGTTATCGGTGGTTTCAGGCTTGCGATCGAGAAACTCCAAAATGGCTTCGATGTCCCGATGACCCTCATCATCCAGTGTCCGGTAAATCCCCCCACCGGCCTGCGCCAAAGACCACAGCCCCTTGAGATCCAGCCGTGCCATCTCAAGGCTCCCGCCTTGGCCTTTTTTGAACCCGCCTCCTGGGAGGGGAACAGGAGCACCTTCCAAAGTACCCACACCTTCAATGGAAATGCGATACCCCATCGTCTTCAATGTCGTGATGGCTTCCATCGCCCCTTCATCGACTGCGCCCGCCGTCACGATAAGGATGTCGCCATGGGACTGGCCGGCCTGCAATAAAAGACTAGCGGCCTGCGTCAGACCGCGGCTCAGCCGCTCGCCCTGGCCTGGCATGATGCCGGGCGTGAGGGCATTGAGCTGCGCCTGGATAGTCTGAACATCATCGGTCAGTGGAGAAACCACAAAGGCATCGTCGGAATAGACCAAAAGTGCCGTCTGGCCGTCGCGTCTTGCCCGAAGGAGGTCATCCACCTTGAAACGGGCGCGCTCCAATCGGCTCGGCTTGAGATCCTGGACATCCATCTTCGATGAAAGATCAAGGACGATGACAAGGGGTGAAAGATTCCTGAAGACCGGCGCGGGGAGCCTCTCCCAAACGGGACCCGCCAGGGCCAGAATCGAAAGCACCCCTACCAGCGCCAAAAGCGTCAAAGGGGTCCTTAAATTCACTGCGAGCTTCTCATCCAGAACATGTTTCCTGAGTGCAGGATCCACATAGGAAGCCCAGTCCCTGGATTCCCCTGGCGTCTTTTGAAAGACATAAAAGATCAGGGGCAGCAAAAAAAGCGC
>CAYQOJ010000362.1:0-2758 GCA_964419105.1 uncultured Methylococcus sp. | reverse complement strand
TGGCAAGTGCAAAACGATGCGCCGACCAACCTGCTCTACACAGCCGAAAGCACGCACCCCCCACACGACGAGACTTGACCTCTACATAAGGCTGGACGTTGTCCAAGGCCTTCTGAAGGACATCAAGGGAATCAGCGCTGTTACCAATCTTGCCCTGGATCTGATCCAATGCACCGTAAACAACACGCTCAGCAACCGACTTCTTGCCGTCGAGCATAAGCATGTTGACGAAACGGGTCAGCGTCTGGCTTCCGAAACGGGGATCGGGGACCAGTTCTCTCTTTTGGGAAACTCTTCTTCTAGACATTGCTCTATCCGAATCTCAAATTAACTCTTGGGGCGCTTTGCACCGTACTTAGAACGACCCTGGCGGCGCTTAGCCACACCGGCCGTATCGAGGCTTCCGCGGACCACGTGATATCGAACACCTGGCAAGTCCTTTACACGACCGCCACGGATCAGGACAACCGAGTGCTCCTGCAGATTGTGGCCTTCACCACCGATGTAGCTACTTACCTCAGCGCCATTCGTCAAACGAACACGAGCCACCTTTCTAAGTGCCGAGTTCGGCTTCTTTGGGGTCGTGGTGTAAACGCGGGTGCATACGCCGCGACGCTGAGGACAACTCTCCAGCGCAGGAACGTTACTCTTTTCCTTCTTGCGGACCCGCGGCTTCCGCACCAACTGATTGATCGTGGTCATTACCAAAACTCCAAAAGCGTTAACCCTGAGCCCTGTACTGTAACCGGAACGGGCCAACGGCCAACGGCATCACAGGGGTCAGGGCACCCCACAGTAAAGCCGACCAATTTACGGAATCGTGAATGCGATGTCAACCGCCCATGCAACGGGAGTTAACTCAACACCAAAGAAAAAGGCCCGCTGCGCGCGAGCCTTGATCTTTCTAGCGTAGTGGCTCCCCCGGACGGGCTCGAACCGCCGACCCAGTGATTAACAGTCACTTGCTCTACCGACTGAGCTACAGGGGAAAAGACGTTTCATCCTTCATTATTTCCCGTTTTATCAGGAAGAATGGCGCGCCCGGAGAGATTCGAACTCCCGACCACCTAGTTCGTAGCCAGGTACTCTATCCAGCTGAGCTACGGGCGCATTGATGAACTGCGGATTATGGAGATTATTGGTTTTCTTGTCAACAACACGAATTCGCCAATTGTCATGTCGGGTACCCCTATAATCACTCAAAATCCCTCCCCCTACAGGCCCAACATGCCAGAATCCAACGCTTTTAGCCTGATACAAGATGAAGATCAATTGCTTCAGGTCTGCGACGAACTGAATGGCACTCACATGATCGCAATCGATACCGAGTTCGTGCGAGAGTCGACCTACTATCCTCGCTTCTGTCTCTTGCAGTTGGCTTCACTGCAAGGAACCTTTTGCATTGACCCTCTCGCTCTGGCCTCTCTCTCTCCTTTAAGCGCACTTCTGGATGATCCTAATTGCTGGGTGGTATTACATTCAGCGCGTCAGGATCTTGAAATTATCCTTCAAAGCACCGGGCGACTACCCGCTGCAATACTGGACTCCCAGATCGCAGCGGGTCTTGCTGGCTATCACGAACAAATTGGCTATGCCGCTTTAGTCGAAGAGATCACGGGTATCAAGCTCAACAAAGAGCAAACCCGTACCGACTGGTCACAACGGCCCCTCAGCAGCGCTCAACTGCAATATGCGGCCGATGACGTCATTTACTTGCATCGGATTCTTGGGTTCTTGACTGAAAGTCTCGACCGTCTAGGTCGTTCAGACTGGTGGAAAGAGGATTCCACTGCACTTCTCGCCCCGTCTTTCTACGACCCGCCGACAGGGGACGCTTGGAAAAAAGTACGTGGGCTTCTTGATCTGCCCCCTAAGGCTCTGGCCGTTGGATTGACGATCGCAAAATGGCGCGAGGAAGCCGCCCAATCGATGGATATTCCTCGCAGCTGGGTTCTTCGTGACGAAGCCCTCATTTATTGGGCTGAGCAGGGGGACCTGCCAGCCGAGTCTCTAAGAATACGAAATACACCACGTCATTCGCAGCAAGAATGGGCTACGGATCTTCAAAGGCGTTTAAGCACTGAAGACTCCATCGAATTTGCCGTAAAGCTCAGCCAATCTGCAAAATCTAAAGCCGACCCCGCTCGAAAAAATCTGCTCAAAAAACTGAGTGAAAAAAATCAACTCTGCGCCAAGGATCTGGGCATTTCACCTTCCGTCCTCGCGACTCGGAAGGATCTTGAAACTTTGATTGATCAGCCCGATCAATGCCGCCTGCTCAAAGGCTGGCGACAGACCGTCATTGGAGATGATCTTAAGAAGGTTATATCTGGCGCTTGAATCTCTAGGGCGCGAGAGAGCTCTGCGAAATGAACTGGCCGAATGCCCGACTTCCGTTGCCAGTCGGGATCGCCCGGATCACTTGAAGCTGATCCACATCAATGACGGAAACCGAGTTGTCGAACCAATTCGCGACCCATACTTTTTTGCCCGCGCCATCAGTGGCGATACCCTCAGGATACTCCCCTACCGGAATAACCTTGACCACCCGGTATTCCAGCCCATTAATGACAGAAACAGTGCTGTCGTACTGGTTGGTGACAAAGATATAGTCCGTTCTTCCCGAGAAGGCCAACGCATAAGGCCTTTCACCTACTGATATGGTTGAGATCACTTCAAACCGATCCAGATCGATGACCGTCACATCATTGCTTTCAACATTCGCAACAAAGAGACGTCGTTCTTTTGGATCCAGCAA
>CAYQOJ010000361.1:0-2761 GCA_964419105.1 uncultured Methylococcus sp. | reverse complement strand
AGGAGCGCACATCGCAACTGCTGACTCCTGAAGAGGAAGCCCAGAAAGCCCGGATCGCTGCGGCAGGGCGGGCTCCGCGGGCTGCGGGTGGTGGGCGCTCCGGTGGCGACGACGATGTTGTTGCTGAGTCAGGTAAAGGTGTCGGCACCTATCGAGACGAGAGCGGGAACCTCGTCACTGTCACTCACGCGGACGCAGTACGTCGGAAATTGATCAAGGCGTCTGAGGATGCCCAACTCCCACCGAAGGAAATCCAGAAGCGCGAGGCATTGTTCCCGAAGGCCAAGCAGGCGGTGCAGACGGTCGAAGCGTCCATGGACACGCTTGCCCAGGACCTGACAAACCTCGCCAATCACCCGGGCCTCAACGGGATCACGGGTGTGATCTACGGTCGCACGCCGAGTGTGACCAAGGATTCACTTGCTGCGCAGGCGTTGTACGACAAGATCGTTGCACGCGGTGGCTTTTCGGAACTGCAGGCAATGCGCGCAGCATCGCCGACAGGCGGCGCGCTGGGTAACGTGTCAAACCAAGAAGGTCAGCAACTCAAGCAGGCATTTGCTGAGATCGGTCAAGTGCAATCCACCGGTGACATGAAGAAGGCGCTGCTGCGTGCCGCTGAGACTGCCCGACAGACCAAGCAGCGTGCACTCGAAGCTTACGAGGACACCTACTCGTACAGGTCAAGCGGACAACCTGCGGCTCCCGCGGGTGGTGGTGCGCCGCCGCCAATGTCGGCTGAAGACAAGCAGGCGCTTGACTGGGCGAATGCGAACCCGAAAGACCCCCGTGCAGCGGCGATCAAGCAGCGCCTGGGAGTCAAGTAATGGCGAAGTTTGACCCTGACGCTTACCTTGCCAAGAAGCCCGCGCCCAAGGGGTTTGACCCTGACGCTTACCTTGCTGCTGGCGCACCCGCAGCGCCAGCGACCCCACCGGGTCAGATCCCCGTGGACAACCGGGTCCAGGCGCCTGCGGCTGTGCCGTCTGATGTACCCCTAGGTCGTCGGATCATCAAAATGGTCCGCCCGACAGTTGAGGCGCTCGGGGGCGTAGGTGGTGCCGTTGTAGGTGCTGCTGCGGGTACTGTTGCTTCTCCGTCAGTCGTGGTCAACCCGGTCACGGGTGGTGTAGCTGGCGCTGGTCTCGGTTACGGTCTTGCCAAGGGTGGCCTTGACTCGTTGGAGACGATGCTTGGGTATCGGCAAGGCCCTCAGTCGGTGGAGCAAGCGCTGGCGGGAGGTTTACAAGATGTTGCCATGGGTGCGACGATGGAGGGTACCGGGCGTGTAGTTGCGCCTATTCTCTCCAGAGGGATAGGTAAGGTCGTCGACCTCGGCAACGCCAAAGTCAAGGCTGCTCAGATCGCACGGGATGCCGCTGGTCCTGACCTGCCGGCTCTCAGGAACGCACTAGCGGCAGCTCAGGGGCAGAACGTCACCGCGGGTCAAGCCACCGCAGGCGTGACAAGCCCCACGTGGCAGGCCCTCGGTGACCGGGCGTTGAGGCTGGACCCGAGGTTCACGGACAAGTTGGCGGCAACCCAAGACGCCGAGGTGGTGAACGCTTTGGCGCGGGCGGCTGGTGGCGACACGGCGGCCGCGACTCGGGCGACGGTGGAGCAGGCGCAGAAGAATCTGAACACCATCACTCGTCCGATGAAGGACACAGCACTGAAAGGGGCGAACCTCGGGAAGTTTGTCGCTGATGCCGCGGCTGTTCGTGAAGCTAGCGATCTGGCTGTGATGGTTGGCTCCGGGGGCAAGATTGACCCCGTTCGATTTGCAGCGCAGGCGACTGGTGCAGAGAAAGCACTGCGCGCCAGCGGCGTCAAACCACTGGAAGCCGAATCACTGGCTCGGCGTATATCGTCAATCCCCAAGAACCCGGCATTCGCCGAAAACGATTTGGTGGAGGGGTCCGCCAACGCAGTCGCTGACGCCCTTCGCAAATGGTCAGGTTCCGGTGGTGTGATTGATGCTGTGGCTTTGGACGCCATTCGCAAGAACGCCGTGAACGCCGCGGTCGCCAAACTACGCCCAGGAATGGACGCGACATCTCAAAGGAATGCTGCAGCCGGTGTTCTGAGCGAGATTAAGCCTTACATTGACGACGCCATCGAGAAGGCCGGAGGTGTCGGCTACAAGCAGTACCTCGCCCGCCACGCCGAGGGTATGCAGAAGATCGCCGAACAGAAACTCATGGGCGAAGGGTTGTCCCTGTGGAAGACAAACAAAGACCAGTTTGTTAAGCTGGTGCAGAACGAGTCCCCCGATGTCGTGGAAAAGATCCTTGGTCCGGGTAAGTACGATATCGCCAAGGATCTTGCCTCGTCGCATATGACGGTACTGCGGGATCAAGCCGCCAAGGCTCTGCGTGACAAGGCTGTCGCAACTCAAGTGACCAAGGGTCAGGAGGCGCTGAAGAATCTACTGCTCCAAGACATGAGCAAGATTCGCCTGCCTTCTTACTTGAGTGTCATCACATCGACCACCAACAAAGCACTTGATACTTTGGAGCGCGCACTGGGTCGTCGCACGATGGCGGCACTCACGGAAGCAATGAAATCCCCCAAAGGGGCGAGTGACCTTTTGAGCACCCTGCCGGCTAACGAGCAAGTTAAGATCCTCGCTGTCCTGAATGACCCCAAAACGTGGGGGTCTACGGGTCAGGCTGTCAGGTCGGGTGTCAACGCTCTGGCAGTGTTCGATGAACCAACAGAGTGACGACATGACCCATTCGACTACCGCCCCCTATGATGT
>CAYQOJ010000360.1:0-2771 GCA_964419105.1 uncultured Methylococcus sp. | reverse complement strand
GAGGCTGAATCCTTGAACACCCCGAATGATCGTCGCCCCCATGACCCGCTCTTCATCATGAAGAATCTTGAGTAGTTTCTGGACGCGGTGTTCCTTCTCGCGAGAGTAGATTTTGGCTACGGTGATAGGTATTGTCGGCATATCCAGTTTCCGAGTTGGGTGGCTGTCCAGATGGCGGAGCCTGCAAAAAGGCCGTTTAGTGAGAAAAGGGTAAAGACCTCGCCCAGTTCGCTATCCATGGAGGTGAGCTTGAACGTCATCCAAAGCGTCGCGGCTACCGTGCTGAGACCCAGAAGAAAGACCTGCGACACATTCTGAATGCTGGAGGGCCAACTTGCATAAGCCGCAAGTATCGAAATCCCAACAGCGAGTGCAAAGACCAACGCCCAGCCTGCGGCCATAATGACGTATGCGTGCTCATGCGAAGTCCAGCTGATTTGACTGCTGTCAAAGAAGGTTCTAGCCCAGATTAACCCGATCCAGACGGCGCCGACGCAGAGGACCACGCTTAGAAAAGCGTTAGCCAGTGCCTTGAAATAGGCGCCTTGATCGATCAGGAAGTAAGTTTCCAGCGCAAAGCTAGAAAAGGTTGTGTAGGCCCCCAAAAAGCCAATCAAAATGGCGGCGCGGTATTCAACAGCGATGGGGAATCGTTGCAGTAACAATTCGGTCAGGAATCCCATGAGGAACGAGCCCGACACGTTTATAAAGAGCGTGCCGTGGGGAAATTCGCGGCCAAATATCCCGTAGATGGTGTTGGCAACCCAGAAGCGACTGACGGCACCGAGTGAACCACCAAGGGCGATCAGAAGTAACTGGTTCATTGGGGTGGGTGAGTAGAGTGGCGCTATCGGAAAGAGAGGGAACGGGTGTCCAGCCTGTCAGGCTAGAGCTTGAGATCCAGGGTCCGTCGGTGACCGGGTTCTGGTCCCGTCTGCACCTCCGCATGTTCGTGCCAGATCCAGTTTTGGTCATCGGGGCCATGAATGAGAATGCCGACGAAAAATGCAAAATCATATTCGTTGGGCCTCGCCAAATTGCTGAGCAACCGGTCGGTATCCTTGTGGATGATTTTTGCTGCAAGACGAGTCATGTTGACCAGATCCACTTCCTCTCCATAATGAAGATTCGATAGCAGTTTCTGGCGAACACAGGATTGCTCTAGGTCCTCAAAATCCATGTGAAGGTCGATGCGGCCGGAGTTGAGCTGGGAGACAACCGCATCCAGTGAGCCGCAGGCATGCGAGGCTTCTTCAATGCCTTCTCGCATGACGACGCCGGGAACGCCCTTGTCCGACAATGCGATGTGAGGCATGGCATACATGACAAATCGGCGGCGTTGGTTAACCAGTGGGGCATGACTGATGCCTGTTTTGATGCCAGTGCGTCCGAGGAGAAGGAATCCCCCGAGACTTCTGCAGCTAAAGGTTCTGCCCCAGTGCCGAACGATCTCTGTTTCTAGTGGGGATGCGATTTCATCTCTGCAGGTTGCGACAATGCCCAGCGTGTTGTCATCAATAAACCCATCGGGAGTAAGGGCGCTGGTGGTCTTCTCGAAATAATCCTCAATACGGAGAGCGCCTGGAAAGATCTCTGAGAGAGCCGCATCAAAGCGAGGGTGAATAGCTGCGCGGAATTGAGTTTGATCTTTCATCGGGTCCTTGCTCGGGGTCAGCGGGGCGGCACCTTTAGTGCCTGGTACTCTGGATCCAGACTGTCTAGATTGTCAAGAATCTCCTGAAATGAGTCCGGAGGGATGCTGACTTTTCCCCGAAGGGGGTTATCTACAGCAACTAAGAGGAAGAGCATGGAGCCCATGAAGAGGGCATAGGCCCCGGTGGCCGCCACGTGGGTTCGGAGGTGGGTGGTGTGAAAGAGATAGAGGAGTGGCAAGTTGAGAATGGCGCCAGCGATGATGACAATCCAGAAAATCGCGGGGATTCCCGTGCTGACCTCGCCAAGGCGGAGGCGCCGTGCTTCCGAGAGCCGATTGAATGCGGTCAAAGCTTCCTGATAAAGATCCTCATCTGCGCCGGCAACGGGCTTGTAATGGGCCAGCTCCGCATGAAGTCTGGATAGGGTTCTCGAGCCTTCGATATCGCAGATCCCCTTCTGATGAAGGGGCCAGGCAACATGTATCACTTCGTCAAGATAAATCCGAATTTGGTCTTGAAGTCGGGCTTTGGGCGGTTGGCGTAGGGCGCTGATGTCGCGGTATAAAGCGCCCGCGGCTGCAGCCTCTTTGGCGACGAGTTCATCGACATCATTGAAGTTTTCCCAGCCGGCAACGGCGACCAAGCCAACCAGAAGCCCATAAAGAACCCCGACACCCGAAAAGATTCCATTGGTCATCTCGTTGGTTTCAGCGCTGACATCAAACGTGCGGTAGATCCAGCCGCGAAGCAGCAGAAGTCCTGCGATCGAGATAAAAAGGTAGAGGCTGATGATTCCGGTGGCGAGTTGCCAGTTCGGAAGGTCATAAATCCAGTAAATATCCATTGTGGTCCGGCTTTAAGGCGATTCAGATTGAGCGGTCACGCTCATCGATAATTTTGACATGGCTAATGAAGGCGAAGGAGATTGTTTATTTCAACTTTCATTGGCGGTTGAGCTAGAATTCCTCTGTCAAGCCTGCGGGGTGAACGCGGGCTCTATTTCTTCAAAAGAGCTTGAACTATGTCTGAAAAAATCGACTACTTTGCGATGGTGGAAGAGGCATGGGCCCTTTCCGATGCTGCGCGCGCGCGTATGTAAAGGAAGCCAAGGAGGCT
>CAYQOJ010000359.1:0-2772 GCA_964419105.1 uncultured Methylococcus sp. | reverse complement strand
TTTTCGACCGCGCGCTGGGTTTGTGCGGCGTAGAGTGCATTCTCGGGGACTTTGAGCTCCCCCATGCTGTCCTGTTCGATGCGAAAACCCTTGCTCATAGTCGGTTCTCCGGGGTTATGAATGATGGGGGTTGGCGTCATGCGCCGATAAAAATGCGGCCACGTCGTCCGCGGTGAAGGGCCAGTTCAACTGCCTCTCTCTCCAGCGAAGGACCGGGATTTGGAGGCCGAAGGCCTCCATCAGATCAGGATCGTCAGCAATCTCGACCAGAGTCAGCTGGAAGGTCGCTGGCGTCCTTTGCAGCGCTTCCCCGATGGATGCCTCAGCCTCCTCGCAAAGGTGACAGCCCAAGGTTCCCAGAAGCTCAAGAACCATCCGCCTCAGCGGCCTCCCTCAGCCAGTTGAGGAGCCAGCCAACGCTCGATTTCTGCAAGGGGGCGTTGTTTGCGTGCCGCATAGTCTGAAACTTGGTCCTTGCCGATTTTACCGACATTAAAGTAACGGGCCGAAGGATGAGAGAAATACCAGCCGCTAACAGAAGAGGCGGGGTACATCGCAAAGGATTCGGTCAGTTCGATGCCGGTCGATGCCTTGACCGAAAGCAAGTCGAACAAGGTGGCTTTTTCGGTATGGTCCGGACAGGCGGGATACCCTGGGGCCGGACGAATGCCCTGATATTCCTCTCGGATCAGCGAATCATTGCCGAGAGTTTCCTCCGGATCATAGCCCCAGAATTCGGTTCGTACCCGTCGGTGCAGACATTCGGCAAAGGCCTCGGCCAGACGGTCGGCGAGGGCTTTGAGGAGAATGCTGCTGTAGTCGTCATGGGCTTTCTCGAAACGTTCCAAATGCGCCTCAATGCCAATACCGGTCGTGACGGCAAAGCCACCGACGTAATCGACAAGGCCTGCGTTTTTTGGGGCCACGAAGTCTGAAAGGGCATAGTTGGGCTGGCCTGGGGGCTTGCTCGCCTGCTGGCGAAGATGATGGAGTCGGGTCAAGGGCTTGGTGAGTTCTTCATCCTCGAACACCAGAATGTCATCGCCCTCCGAGACTGCCGGAAAGAAGCCAATCACAGCGCGTGCCTTGAGCCAGTTGCCGTCGACGATGAGTTGCAGCATGGCCTTGGCGTCCGCCAGCAGCTGGCGAGCTTCCTGCCCCACGATTTCATCGTCGAGAATCTTCGGATAGCTTCCCGCGAGTTCCCACGTGTGGAAGAAGGGGGTCCAGTCGATAAAGTCGACCAGATCTGCCAAGGGGTAGCCGTCGAACTCGCGAATGCCCAAAGATTTGGGTTTGGGGGGCTGATAGTGCTGCCATTCGCCCTTGAAGGCATTTGCTCTGGCTTCTTCAAGGCTAAGTAGGTTTACCACCTGACGGCGGGCTCCGTGGTGGACTCTGACCTCGGCATACTCCTTGCGAATCTTGTCCACGTACTGGTCCTGAAGATCTTCGCTGAGGAGGCTGCCAGCCACACCGACAGCCCGTGAGGCATCGGTGACGTAGATGGTGGGCCCATTCGTGTAGTTGGGTTCGATCTTGACCGCCGTATGGGCTCTTGAGGTAGTCGCTCCGCCAATCATGAGCGGAATGTTGAAGCCAAGCCGCTGCATCTCGCGGGCAACATGGACCATCTCGTCGAGCGAGGGGGTGATCAATCCTGAAAGCCCGATGATGTCCACCTGGTGTTCTTTGGCGGCTTCGAGAATTTTCTCGCAGGGTTGCATCACTCCAAGGTCGATGACGTCGAAGCCGTTGCATTGAAGGACCACCCCAACGATGTTCTTGCCAATGTCGTGGACATCGCCCTTGACCGTGGCCATCAGGATTTTTCCGTTGGACTTCGGGTTCGGGTTCTCCGCCTTTTCTGCCTCCATGTAGGGCATCAGGTAGGCCACAGATTTTTTCATCACCCGGGCGGATTTGACGACCTGGGGGAGAAACATCTTGCCGGCGCCAAAAAGATCGCCGACGACGTTCATGCCGGCCATTAGCGGCCCTTCGATCACATGAAGGGGACGTGCGACTTGCTGCCGTGCCTCTTCTGTATCAATCTCGATGAATTCATCCACGCCCTTGATCAGGGCATGCTCAAGTCGTTTTTCAACCGGAAGACTACGCCAGGCAAGATCTTCCTTGCGTTCCTGTCCCCCGCCTTCAGCACGGTATTTTTCTGCGATCTCAAGCAGCTGTTCTGTGCCATCGGCATGTCGATTGAGGATTACGTCCTCAATGGCCGCCTTCAGTTCTCCGGGAATATCTTCATAGATCGCCAGCTGTCCGGCATTCACGATGCCCATGTCCATGCCGTTGCGGATGGCGTGATACAGGAAGACGGCGTGAATCGCCTCACGGACAAAATTATTGCCTCGGAAGGAGAAGGAAACGTTGGAGACACCGCCGGAGATCAGCGCATGGGGGAGGGTGGCCTTGATGGTTTTGACCGCTTCGATGAAATCGAGTCCGTAGCGGTTGTGTTCTTCGATGCCGGTAGCGACAGCAAAGATATTGGGATCAAAAATGATGTCCTCGGCCGGAAAACCCAGCTTTTCGGTGAGGAGCCGGTATGCGCGAGCGCAGATTTCAACTTTTCGCTCGACCGTGTCGGCCTGGCCGACTTCATCGAAGGCCATTACAATGACGGCTGCGCCGTAGCGGCGAACCAGTCGTGCCTGATTAAGAAATTGCGCCACGCCTTCCTTCATGGGGCGCTGGAATGCCTTGCGGCCGCTGATGAGGCCCTGACCGCCTGCGCGCTTGTTGATCACGGCG
>CAYQOJ010000358.1:0-2782 GCA_964419105.1 uncultured Methylococcus sp. | reverse complement strand
CGCCACTATTCATCACAGCTCTACCTACGGTGTCTGTTTGCACTTTCCCATTTCGAGTGTGTGCTTCTTGTCCGTCTTTGTAATCACGAGTTGTAGGAGTAGGCATTAGGTTCTTCTCTGCCCTGCTGACCGAATGTCCATTCAGCTTGGCAATGGCCATCGCCTGATCACGGATGCCGACAGTATTGCCTCGGCTTCGTGCCACATCCTCGCCTAGTGCTCCACCCTCACCTTGACTAGCTGTTGGGGAACGCAACAATGAAGATTCTGAAACGATTGTGAGGGGCTCCTGCATCGGCAGCTCGTATACCTGTCCATCTCGCATCAAACCCGAGATCGGCCAAGTCTCCAAGAACGGCTCCCATTGCTCGAATAGGTGGTCTGCCGTTGAGTATTGCCAAATCTTCTTCTGAGTATTCCATTCCATTATCGGCTTTTGCACTTAGTAATCCCCTTACATTTTCAATAACTACAAGTTTTGGTTTTAGCTCTTCTATTGCCCTAGCAAACTCTGACCATAAACCGCTTCGGGTTCCTTCGGTCAATCCTGCTCTCTTTCCTGCCAGCGATAAGTCCTGACAAGGAAAGCCTCCTGTGAGTATGTCTACAGGCTCTAGCTGAGTGAAATCTACTTTCGTGACATCACGGTAGTTAGGCACACCTGGAAAGTTCTTTTCAAGAATCTTTGACGGTGCATCTTCCCACTCGCAATGCCAAACGACTTCAGCGTTCAAGACCTTAGCAACTGCTAAATCAAGACCGCCGTAGCCAGAGAACAAAGAACCTATTTTCATCCAGCTAAGCTCACCTTCTGGAATGCTTCTTTAGCTGCTCTGTCCCTAGCTCCGCCAGCCCATCTGCCAGCGTGAAAGTAAACCTTCTTCAGGTTTTCTAGCTTCTGTTGTTTAGCTAACCGAACACTCTCAGATTCCTTCTTTTCGTTTTCCTCGATTAGAAGGGCTCTGTCTCGCATTCTTTTTGCCAGCTCTTCAATGTCCATTTTTCTCCTCTTTCGCCCAGAACATACCAAGTGCGACTTGGCCTGTCAAATACGGGAGTGTCAAAGTCCTCCCAGGAGCGAAGCTTGTGACCGAATTTTCTAGCTTCTTCGGCTACATCGGCATCGCTCTCCATAAGTCCGTTGTAAACGGCACACACGGTTATCAGGTTGTCAGGTCTATCAAGTAGCTTTGACCCACCCGCCTGGCGGTTCCTCCGGTGATGCAAGATGACCTCGGTAGATCCACAGTGCCAGCACAATGACTTGTCTCGCTCTAGGACTGCTTTAGTCAGCTTTTTGCCTATCAAAGCTTCATCTCCGAACTGAGTAGCTTGGCTTGGGTCGCAGCAGCCATCAGAGCCGTTTCTAGGGCTTTTATTTTGACCCTTATGCGATTTACCTTAGCCTTCGCTAAATCCCGCTCTAAACGGGCTTCAGAGGCTTCTAAACGGCTAATGGCGGTGCGGTCTGCAACCGTGCCCTGAGCCTTGATAAAAGCCTTCTGCTCAAGGGTGTCTAAATCGAACTCTTTATTAGCCAGTTCGACTTCAGCAGCGTAGAGGGCATCAGCCCCTTTATTGTTCTCCGCCGTTAGCTCGGCTATCTGGGCGGCTATTTCCGATGGATGCACTTAGTTGAGCCATCCTCTCAAGTAGGTTGATGCGGAAGATTTCACTTTCTTCCTTTAGCTTTTGGCTCAGGATCAACTGACCCTGCTCGTGGGCTATCTTCTGGCGTATCAAACAGTCCTGATATGCCTCCTTCAGCTCCTCGATTGACGCTGCTTGTATCCGATAGAGCATTAGCCCGTTCCTTTATGTAATCCAGCACATTCTGTGGAGCTCTCTTAGCCTTTGCGTTTCCCCAAAGGGTTCGTAGAGCGTCTACATCATTCAGGGTATCAGCATCCTTCTTCCAATCACGCTGAGCAAATTCGTGCATTACATCTACGGCTGAGACACGCTCGACCTTTTCCATCTCTTGCTGTGATGGTCTAGGTGTGCCATCGAGTTTCTTTGAGCCTGTCCATAGCCAGTTGGCTAAGCATCTGCCGATGCTGCTGGTCTCGCACCTTTCCAAACTGAATTGATCTGTATTCGCCTCACTTGCCCAACCAGTCACCTTTGGCAAGTCGGTTGCTTGGTCTCCGGCGGTCAGGTAGATACGAGTTTCGATAATCCACAAATCTGCACTCTTGGAGTGATTGATTGTGACTATTCGTGCATCCTTAGAAAGGTCATCTGACCAGAAGGCTCTAAGCCTCTCCTCCACGGTTGCATACTGTGATAAATCAAAGCGTGGCATGTTTCCTCCTATTTGTGTATAACGAGATACGGAGCTCCGTCTCGTCTTGCCTGTCTTGATGTTACTTTTCTTTTTTGTCCGTCTTGAACTATAAAGCCTGTTTTTGCGTAGCCCATGTTATCCAGCACCATTGACTTCAACCGTGTCAGGTTCTCTGTCGCTTCTTCAGCCATCGCCTGAGCATTTAGTAGCTGTAGCCCTAGCGTCTGTAGGTCTACCTCGGTGTCGTCAATCTGAGGGTGCTGTTGTCTCACGGCCTGATAGGTGTGTTCTGATCCATCCCAGTCAGGCTTCATGCCAAACTCCAGACACTCGTAGAAACTCTTTGCTTGCATGAGCTGAGCAGCTATCTGAAAGTCATCACGCTCGATGATGTATTCGTTCCATTCCATCCCAGCCACAGCCACAATGATTGCCTTCTCTAGCCCCATGACATACATGTATTGCTGCACTTGGGCTTCGTATTGCGGTGGAACC
>CAYQOJ010000357.1:0-2782 GCA_964419105.1 uncultured Methylococcus sp. | reverse complement strand
AGGAGCGCACATCGCAACTGCTGACTCCTGAAGAGGAAGCCCAGAAAGCCCGGATTGCTGCGGCGGGTCGGGCTCCGAAGAGTTCAGGTGGTGGGCGCTCCGGTGGGGGCGGCGCCAACCTCGTCGGTGAAGTCGGCAAGGGGGTCGTTGAGATCGTTGACCGCGAGACTGGCGAGAAGCGGCTTGTCAGTCGCGCCGAGGCTGTGCGTCTTGGCGCCATTTCCGCCAAGGAAGCCAACGTCGATGCGAAGACAGAGGCCGCCGATGCCAAGAGGGTACAGGGACGGGAGGCTTTCAGTGGGGTGATTGACAACCTCAGAGAAGCCTACACCCAGCTTGACAAAATGCGAGCCATTCCAAGCAACAACCGAGGTGTTCTGAGTAACGCTGCTGCCTCGATTGAGGCATCCGGTATTGGCCAAATGACAAGCCGGTTCGTTGGGGCAGATGCGCAAAGGTATCGTGAAGTTATCAACAGTTCTCGACTCATGCTGTTGAACGCCATCAAGCAAGCCACGGGGATGTCATCGCAGCAGATGAACTCCAACGTCGAGTTGCAGAATTGGCTGAACGCAGTGTCCAATCCTCAACAGTCGGTTGAGGCCGCCAATGACATCCTTGGGAATATTGAGGACTTTGTCGTCAATCACCAAAAGAAGAAAACCCCCCAGTCGCCTCCCGATCGTGGTGGTGCTGCGGGTAAGGGTCGAGACATCGGCGGTGGTTTCAAACTGGTTGACTGACCATGGCAGAACGCGAGTACCGCATCCAAGCACCCGACGGGTCTGTTCTCAAGATCGTCGGACCCGTTGACGCCACACCTGACCAACTCCGCGGGGCCGCGGAGCGAGCTTTTGCTGCGCGTCAGTCCACCCCTGCACCCGCAGCGCCTGCGACCCCACCGGGTCAGATTCCCGTGGACAGCCGGGTCCAGGCGCCTGCGGCTGTGCCTGCCGAGGTGCCGCTGGGTCGGCGTGCCCTGCAGGCGCTTGGTGATGTTGGTGCAGGTATGGTTCGCGGCGCTGGATCAATTGGCGCAACTATTCTCGCCCCCGTGGACATTGCAAAAGACGCACTGTCGGGAAAGGGGCTCAGTTTGGAGTCCAATCGTCAACGCCGGCAGGACATGACCGATGCGTTGCGCATGTTGGGTGCGGACACCGACTCCATGGCTTTCGCTGGCGGTCGGCTTGCAAGTGAAGTTGCTGGAACCATGGGCGCAGGTGGTGCCCTTGCCAAGGCAGCAGCACCTTTGGCGAAAGTGGCGCCCCGATTCGTTGCGGCGCTACCCTCTGCGGGATTTGCCGGTGGTCCGTTGCCGGCTAGGCTTGCGGCAGGCGCCACGGTCGGCGGCGTTAGCGCCGCAGCAATCAACCCTGACGAAGTTGCTACTGGGGCAACGCTGGGTGCGGGATTGGCGGGGGTGGTCCCCGGGGCGTCTCGACTGGTCGGTAAGGGTGTCAGTCGGCTGAGCAACATGGGCAATATTGCTCAGGTGAAAGCCAACAGCTTGGCGCGTCAAGCGGCGGGTTCTCAGATTGACAACATCCGGTCAGCGCTTGCGGCGGCAGACGATTCGGTGACGGTGGGTCAAGCTACCGCTGGAGTAAATGCGCCAGCGTGGCAGACACTCGCCGACCTGAGTGTTGTCCGTGACCCCGAGGCGTTAATCGCAAGAAACGCTCTTTTGGCGAACCAGGAACAAGCGTCATTGAACGCGCTTGCTGGACTGGCAAAGGGTGACACGGCGGCTGCGACTCGTCAAGCAGCGAAAGAAGCGAAGGTCGCACTAAACCAAGAAACGGCACCTTTGCGTGAAGAAGCGTTCCGCGTCGCCAACGCTTCGGGCCTGACGCCCCAAGCAGTGACAAAAAAGGTCAGTGAGTTCCTTGCGGACCCCGGCTATGCCTCCAACGATCCAGTTCGCACGGCATTGCGCAAGATTGGGTCCGAGCTTACAAAATGGTCGGACAAAAACACTGGAGTGATTCCAGCAGAAGCGTTGGATTCCATCCGTCGAAATGCTGTCAAGTCGGCAATTGAGCAACATCACAAGGGATGGAGTCAGACCGATCAAAAACGCGCTGTGATCAAAGTGCTGTCCGAAGTTGGGCCCAAAATTCAAGAAGCCTTTGAGCAAGCGGGTGGACCAACTTACGCCAACTACCTGAAAACTTACGCAGAAGGTGCACAGAAGATCGCACAGCAGAAATTGGCAGCCGAGGCTCTTTCTCTGTGGCAGCGCGGTGGGGATAGTCGTCAAGCGTTCACAAACCTTGTCAACAACCAATCGGATGATGTCGTCGAGCGCATCATGGGTAACACCTTCGACATTGAGAAGGCGATGCCTCCTGAAGCAATGAAGGTGCTGCGCGACGAAGCCGCCAAGGTCATGCGCAACCGTGCGTCAGAGAAGATGGTCACAGATGGTCGTGATGCACTGACCACTTTGCTTAAACAGAACAAGAGTCGATTGAAGTTGCCGAACTGGTTTAGCCCGACCATCACCACTCTGAACAAAGGCTTGGAGGTTTTGGAGCGAAATCTTGACGTGGAGACCATGCGCGTCCTGACAGAAGCAATGAAATCCCCCAAAGGGGCGAAGGACCTTTTGGCCGCCATTCCACCGACCGAGCGGTCTAAAATCTTGAAGATCCTGAACAACCCCGAAACTTGGGGGTCTACGGGTCAGGCTGTCAGGTCGGGTGTCAACGCTCTGGCAGTGTCCGATGAACCAACAGAGTGACGACATGACCCATTCGACTACCGCCCCCTATGATGT
>CAYQOJ010000356.1:0-2790 GCA_964419105.1 uncultured Methylococcus sp. | reverse complement strand
GCGGGATCCGGGAGATCGAATTTATCGGACAAGCTTTTCAGCTGATTCGCGGCGGTTCGGAAAAATCACTCCAGTGCCGGGAAATTCTCCATGTGCTCTCCGCCCTCGGAAATCTTGGCCTCCTTCCCGAGGAGACCGTCGCGGAACTTAAAGCCCACTATCGGACGCTACGGATCATTGAAAATCGCCTTCAGGAATATCGCGACCAGCAAACGCATACGCTCCCCAAATCTTCCGATCAGCAATGGGCCCTGGCCCATGCCCTGGGTTATCCCGACTACCCCAGCTTTCTCGGCGATCTCACCAAGGTCCAGACCCGCGTCCATCAGGTCTTTGAGGATGTTATCCGCATTGATGCCGACACGGGCAAGGCGCCGTTCCCCTTGGACGGTGATACCGAAACGCTCTACGAGAGCCTCATGGCGCTTGGAATTTTGGACCCCAAACCCTGGGTTCAGAAGCTTGAAGCCTTCAGGACCGCCTCATCGATTCGCCGCCTTTCACCCCGGGGAGCAAGCGAAATTCGAAGGCTGCTGCCTGATCTTCTGAACGAGGTCAGCCAACACCCCCAGAGACTTGAAACCCTGGACCGTCTTTTCAAGGTCCTGGAGGCCATTGCCAGTCGTAATGTCTACCTGACCCTTCTCGCCGAGAACCCCGGGGCTCGAACCCGGCTGGTGGCTCTGGTCGGGGCAAGCCCCTGGTTTGCAACCACCCTGGGGCGTCATCCGGTCCTTCTGGATGAACTTCTGGATCCTCGAAGCTTCCTCGCACCGATCACGCGGGAGGCCTTGGAACGAGAACTCGAGCGAAAGCTTGAGGATATGGATCCTGAGGATCTCGAAGCCTTTATGCTGGCCCTACGGCACTACCGGCAGGTAGTCGTTCTTCGTATCGCAGCAGCCGATATCGCAGGATCGCTCCCACTTCCCGAGGTCAGCAATGCGCTGACAGCACTCGCCGAAACGCTGCTCAAGGTGACACTGGCCCGAAGCTTTGCCATCACCCGGCAACGCCATGGCAGCCCCAAAGGCCTTTCGCACCCTGAAGCCGGCTTCGCGGTGATTGCCTATGGAAAGCTCGGGGGGCTGGAGCTTGGCTACGGGTCGGATCTCGACCTTGTCTTTTTGTATCAAGGGCATGCCGACGTCGAGACCGATGGCCCAAAACCCGTAACCGCGGGCGAATTTTATGCCCGGCTCGCCCAACGCATCCTTCACATCTTGGGTACGAACACCCCCGCCGGCATTCTTTACGAAACCGACCTGAGGCTCCGCCCTTCCGGTAATTCAGGGTTGCTCGTCAGTAGCCTTGAAGCCTTTGAAACCTACCAGATGCAGGAAGCCTGGACCTGGGAGCAGCAGGCCTTGGTCAAGGCGCGGTTTGTGGCGGGGGATCCAAAGGTGGGCGAGGCCTTCAAAGCCATTCGGGCGCAATCTCTTGGCCGGGCCCGCGATACCGAGAGCCTTCGCAAGGAAATCGTCGAAATGCGAGGCAAAATGCGTGAGGCTCTTGAAACCAAGGATCCTGGCCTTTTTGACCTTAAGCAAGGGGCTGGCGGTATCGTGGATATCGAGTTTCTAGTACAATTTTGGGTTTTGGCGTGGTCGAATGCCCACCCCCGGTTGACCGAGTGGACCGATGTTCTGCGGCTTCTGGAGCGTCTCACCGAGGAAAAACGGATTCCCGAAAAGGATCAGCATTTTCTTCAGGAGGCTTACTTCACACTCCGTAGCGAAGCCCATCGCGCCCAACTGGATGAACGGAAAGCGGTCGTTGCCGCTCCCCCGTTCGCGCCACTTCGGGAGCGGATTCAAGCCCTTTGGGCCAGCGTCCTGAAACCTGAAGGCGATTCCGGCAGCATCTGACCTGACCCAGCCCCTGCATCCATCCTGATCCCGGAGAATAGATATGTCGATGGACGACAAAGACGGTGTCATCTGGCTCGACGGCGAATGGCTCCCCTGGCGCGAAGCCAAGGTCCACGTCCTGACCCATACCCTGCATTATGGTTGCGGGGTCTTCGAGGGACTTCGCGCCTATCAGACCGAACGCGGCGCAGCCATCTTCCGGCTTCGCGACCACACCGACCGCCTGTTCCGCTCGGCTCATATCATGCGGATGGAAATCCCGTTCGACAAGGACACGCTGGATCAAGCGCACTTGGAAGCCCTGAGACTTAACAACCTCAACAGCGCCTACATTCGCCCCATGTGTTTCTTTGGTTCGGAAGCCATGGGTCTTCATGCCAAGGGCATCAAGACGCACGTGATGATTGCCGCATGGTCCTGGGGTAGCTACCTCGGCGAAGAAAACATGGCTCGGGGCATCAAGGTCAGGACGTCCTCCTATACCCGTAACCACGTCAACAGCCAGATGTGCAAGGCCAAGGCGAATGGAAATTACGTCAACTCCATTCTGGCGGTTCGCGAAGCGGTCGAGTGCGGTTGTGATGAAGCCCTTCTCCTGGATCACGAAGGATACGTCGCAGAAGGAAGCGGGGAGAACATCTTCATCGTTCGCAAGGGAAAACTCTATACCCCGGATCTCACCAGCGCCCTCGAAGGGATCACCCGTGAAACGATCTTCACAATCGCCCGCGAGCAGGGCCTCGAAGTCCATGAAAAGCGCATCACGCGTGACGAGGTCTACGTTGCGGATGAAGCCTTCTTTACCGGGTCTGCAGCCGAAGTCACCCCGATCCGGGAACTCGATGGCCGGACCATCGGCACCGGTGGCCGTGGCCCCATCACCGAGAAGCTTCAGAGCCTCTATTTCGATTATGTCTAT
>CAYQOJ010000355.1:0-2796 GCA_964419105.1 uncultured Methylococcus sp. | reverse complement strand
TTCAGGACTGGCCGTGGGTAGAACGTTGATTGCCATCCTTGAGAATTATCAGGAAGCCGATGGCAGCGTTGTTGTTCCGGACGTGTTGAGATCTTATATGGGTGGACTGGAGCGGCTGGCGTGAATTTCTTCTTTCCGTCAGAACCTTCGGTAGCAGATGCTCCGTCGCAGATTCCGGAAAATCCCATCGGGAATCTGTTGGGTCCTGTCTTGAGTGAGGCGTTGGCTCTAGAGGCGAGCGTCATCAGTGCCCCCGCCATGCAGGCCCGGCATCTTGAAAATATTGGCGCAGTACTCAAAATCGCTGCCCAGCGAGAAGCGCCGGCCGAAACGCCGAAGGAACGGCCGGACGCGAGTTGGTTGCAATCTTTTCTAAAGCTCTCCGGTGATGCTGCCAGCGAGGTAGAGCGAGAAGTATGGGGGCGCTTGCTTGCTCTGGAAATCGCCGAACCGAAGACGATTTCACGGCGCACTTTGCAGTACTTGCACGCCATGGACCTATGGGAAGTCGAGTCCTTCGCTGAGTACTGCGCTTTTGCTTTTTCATTTGAATCTGGATGGCGGTTCATGTTTGAAGGGGAGGCTGCGCGAAGGGAGATCTGGTCGTACGGAAGAGAGATTGACCTGACTCAGCATTGGATTGATGTCGGCCTTTTATCCATTGAATCAACGGCTCTTGCTTTACGAAATGCAGCAGGTTTACGTGTCACATATCGCGCCAAGACCTGGGAGGTTCGACTGAATCAGGAGAGGGTTTGCGAGGACGGGCCTTCAATTCGTTATCGAAAGTTTTCGCCGATTGGCCAGCAGATCAGTTCTGCCTTGAGCTTCAAGACCTTCAATGGTTATGCGCGAAACCTCATCCAGGCCATGGAGGGGCAGGGTCAGGCTGTTTTTAGTCCTTTGCCAGATGCGTGATCACTCCTGGGTCGAGAATTCTTGACCAAAACGGTGGGGATATTGATAATCCGGGAAAGTTGTCGATTTTTGAGGATCTGAAGATGAGTGAAGAGGAAATCCGTTTTACGGACAGTGCGGCAGAGAAGGTTGGCGAGTTGATCGCGGAAGAAAATAATCCCAACTTGAAGTTGCGGGTGTACGTAACCGGGGGCGGCTGTTCAGGGTTTCAATACGGCTTCACTTTTGATGAAGACGTTAACGATGATGACACCCAGATTGAAAAGAATGGGGTCACGGTCCTGGTCGATGCGATGAGTGTTCAGTATCTGACGGGTGCGGAGATCGATTACACCGATGGGCTATCGGGATCTCAGTTCGTGATCCGAAACCCTAATGCGCAAACGACCTGTGGATGTGGTTCATCCTTCTCGGTCTGATTTTTTCCAAAATTGCTGAGTTAAGGCCCGGTTTCTCCCGGGCCTTTCCTTTTATATGGCGCCCAAAAAACCAATCAAGGTGGGCTGGGCACTCCCCTCGCCGGGATCCCATGGATAGAATTCCCCCTCAAACAATCATTTAAGACGAAAGGTGTAATACATGGGTGCAACGACCAACGAGGCGTTGGAGCTAATCAAAAGAGGCGCAGCCGAGGTGATTCCCGAGGATGTCCTTCTGAAGCGGTTGGGCGAGGGGCGTCCTCTCCGCGTCAAAGCGGGCTTTGATCCAACAGCCCCTGATTTGCACCTTGGGCACACCGTATTGCTCAATAAACTCAAGCAGTTTCAGGATTTGGGACATCGGGCGTTATTCCTGATTGGGGACTTCACCGGCATGATCGGGGATCCTACGGGCAAGAGCGCGACAAGAAAGCCTTTGACCCGGGAAGAAGTTCTTGAAAATGCGAAGTCTTACCAAGATCAAATCTTCAAGATTCTGGATCCTGAGAAAACCGACGTTCTCTTTAATAGCGAATGGATGAACGCCATGGCGCCAAGTGATCTGATTGCTTTGGCCGCAAAGCATACGGTCGCGCGCATGCTGGAGCGTGAAGATTTTAATAATCGATATAAAACCGGCCAGCCAATTGCCATCCATGAGTTTCTCTACCCGTTGATCCAGGGGTATGACTCGGTCGCAATGCGTGCGGACGTGGAGTTGGGCGGCACTGATCAGAAATTCAATCTGCTGGTTGGAAGACAGTTACAGGAGGCGTATGGCCAACCACCCCAGGTGGTTCTGACGATGCCGATTCTTGAAGGGCTCGACGGTGTTCAAAAAATGTCGAAGTCATTGGGTAATTATGTCGGCATCACGGATGCGCCAGATGACATGTTCGGGAAATTGATGTCGATTTCCGACGATCTAATGTGGCGATATATGGAGCTTCTTAGCGCTGAATCCATGTCGACCATCGCGGTGTGGAGAAGGGCGTGCCAAGATGGGGCGAATCCTAGAGATTACAAGGTGAAGTTCGCGCAGGAAATGATTGCGCGGTTCCATGACCGGACATCGGCCGATCGTGCGCTTGAGAACTTCGAGGCGCGGTTCAAGCAGGGGCTTGTACCGGAGGATCTCATTGAAATGCCATTAGATGCGCCCACTGATGGTTACCCGATAGCTAATCTGCTGAAAGATCTGGGCTTGACGGCTTCGACGTCGGAGTCGATACGCATGATCAAGCAGGGAGGCGTGAAAATTGATGGTGAAAAGGTTGAAGACGGGAAAGTCAGTCTTCAAAAGGGTGCTGCAGGGGTGATCCAGGTAGGAAAGCGCAAATTCGCAAAGTTCCTGCTTAGATAAAGTTGCGATAGTTCAGTCGATTACAGAAAGATGACGTAGACGCTTGACGCCCTGTATAAACATCTCCATAATGAGCGGCTCCTCACGGCTGAAGCG
>CAYQOJ010000354.1:0-2810 GCA_964419105.1 uncultured Methylococcus sp. | reverse complement strand
GACGAGTCGAGTACTAAAGACCTAAGCGGTTGAAAATTCCTCGAATCGCTCTTCCTCTATTTCTGCAATGCCAAGGTTAAAGGCAGCCCTTAGGGCCTGAAGGAGAAGTACGTGTTCGTTCTCTTGCCGTTCGACCAATCTAAGGCCCTCTCGGAAAACCTCCCTGGCATTAGGATAGCGGCCGCTTCCTACGAGTTCTTCAGTTAGTCCAGCTTGATAGTCAACGAGCGCTTCATACTGCATCGGTATGGGTCATGCCTTCCAGTTGATCGACATATCACGCCTTAAGCTAAATTTTCACAGATACTCGCGCATGAAAGAGCATTCGAAAGGATCGAGGTCCATGGCTGCCTCCTTGCTATGATTTAGGCACTTCGGTCCTTACAGCCAATGTAGAACGTGGAGAAGCCGTTGCTGAGAAAATCGAAAGCGGCATGGTCTTTATGAATCAACCCGTATGGACTGCTCCGGAACTCCCGTTCGGCGGGGTAAAAAATTCGGGATTCGGTCGCGAATTGTCAGAACGCGGGTTTTATGAGTTCGTAAACGAGAAGCTGATCAATGTGGGGCTACCCGAGGCTAGCCCATGGGGACCTGCAGCGATTCATTGAGCGTAAAGAATTACTTCTCCTACTCGCGGACTAAAAGCAATGCCATCAGATCTTGCTGAATCAACGATGGCATTGCATATCCAAAATCTAACTGCGCAGTTCATCGGGACATGCGCTTCTCGCTATATGGGTTTTGAAATACGTTTCAAGGCCTGAATGCTCGGTGAGCAACCCATATCCTGAGGCCCAAAGCAGGGTCTGACTGAGCACGATATCAACAACGGTGAATGCATCATTGACGAGATGCTTTTTGCCTCCAACACCTTGCTCCAGAACAGCCGCCGCCTGATGGAAATTTTCCCTGGAGATAGCAACTTCCTCAGATAGTTGTTTTTCTGGGGGATAGAGGGCCGTATGTCGACGGATTTGCCAAAGGGGCTGATCAATTTCAGTTGCGCAAAACAAAAGCCACTGATCATGAACACCCCGTTCTGGGGTTCCTGGGGGTGGCACTAAGCCTTTTTCCTTATATTTATCGGCAAGGTACAGGCATATGGCAATCGATTCTGCCAACACCAACTGATCATCAATGAGAACCGGTACGCGCCCGAAAGGGTTCAAATCTAAAAAGTCAGTCCCCCGCTGTTCACCACGGAACAGGTCCACTTGAACTGATTCAAAAGGAACCCCTAACTCCTGTAATACCCAGCGACATCGAGATGAGCGTGTCCGGGGAGTCTCATACAGTCGCATAGACTGAGTTACCATTTAAAGCTGGTCATGCGCTGTCACCATTCCAGGGTAATTCCGGGAAGCATTCAAATTGGAGCCGTCGGCAATAGTTCACAAGGTTTTCCCTCTTATGGGCATGATCCTTCAGAGGTGATTCTATTGGGCATCTGAGTGTATTGATCAATATGCCATAGGCGGAGGCATCGAGGCTGCAGGGCCGTTTTCCCATGAAGTATGGCTTTGCCGCCAGAAAGTCAGATAGAGCATCCAGATCCTCAATGCCCAACTTAAAAGCAGCTTCCTTTGAGAGTCGTCCTATTCCATGACCCAGTATCTGTCCCTTGATGCGCTGCCGATAATAGATAGCACCCAAATCGCGCACAACTGGAGGTAGCCAGCCAAAAATTGCTTGTTTGTTAGCTTGCCAGTTGGTGTCCGAATAATCCCAACGAGTGAGCATGCCGACCCAGTAAAGGTGTTCTTCAAGCAAGCGCTGAAAAGCCGCAGCAACGGCCCTTTCTTGGGGTGAGAGCCAGCCGTCAATACCACCGCCATAAGCATTTTTTAGGTGCTCGATGATGAGTCGCGAATCTGCGATCTTGTGGCCCTCGTCCACTATGAAAGGCAACTTTCCAAGAGGTGCCTGAAAAGGAATTGCGTACACAGTACGATAAGGAATTTTGGCGAGGCGCAGATAGGTCTCAATTTTGGTGCAGAACTGACTTGGGTTAGGAATTCCCCAGGTTCCCGGAAATTGATGAAGTTCAATCATAGCGTTCCTCACAGTGCAGGGATGGCAGAGACACTTTCAAAATGAAAGTCGCTGGACAATATATGGGTCCCCTTCATATTTCAAGCACCCTTTTAATCAGAAAACACACATGGCTAAGAACCCCGAAGAACCTCATTTCAAGCGCTCTCATTGTGCGGTGGCAAATGGGCTGGATCTTTTCGGAGATAAATGGACCTTACTAGTCGTAAGAGACTTACTACTGGGGAAGTCTCGCTATGGCGAATTCGCCCAATCTGAAGAGACAATTCCAACGAACATATTGTCCAGTCGCCTAAAGTCCCTGGAAGAAGCAGGTGTAGTCGAGAAAAGACCGTATTGCGAGAAGCCGTTGCGATACGAATATGCGTTGACGGCAAAGGGGCAGGACCTTAAGCCAGTCCTGGAAGCCATGGCGAGTTGGGCCAAGATATATGTCCCTGGTTCGAAGATATTTCCACGATGGGCTCGTCGATCATAAAACCAATCCTCACAGACTTTGCACCCCCTCTGGCTCCTGGCGGCTATCGTTTAAAGAGGAAAGCCTGGTTCCTCACTCTATGCACCCTTCTCCAAAATTTTATTGAACGCCCAGTAGGAGACGTAATTGATTCCCCGATGATGGGACAACTGAACTGCCACCTTTTTTGATCACCTAGAGCCGATATGGTGTGTAATAGCTGAGCCGTTGGAGGCTTGAACAAGATAGAGATTCCGCGCATTGGCGCGGCAAAAAACGAACGCTCTGGGACGTTACA
>CAYQOJ010000353.1:0-2811 GCA_964419105.1 uncultured Methylococcus sp. | reverse complement strand
CCCGTATCCGCCTCATCCACGGTGTCATCGGCGTCATCATCCTCAGCCGCCGGAGCCTCAACGGGCGCATCATCAGCGTTGGGATCATAGAAATCCGAGATCAGCTCAGACAGGCGCATTTCGCCGCGCTCGACACTTTCAAATGCCGAGATGAAATGATGCATCGCACCCGGGAACCGGACGAGCTCCTTGGCGGCAAGATTAATGCCCTCTTCGATGCGCTTGGCAATCTTGAGCTCGCCTTCACGGGTCAAAAGCTCAACGGTACCCATCTCACGCATGTACATGCGGACAGGATCGGTGGTCCGACCCAACTCGGTATCCACAGAAGAGACGAGCGCTGCGGCAACTTCGGCCGCCTCTTCTTCGTCATCCTCGGTTACGACTGCAGTTTCAGCAATCATGTCGGTATCCGGACGGTCCTCATGGACCTCGATACCCATGTCATTGATCATGCAGACGATTTCTTCCATCTGCTCCGGATCAACTACGTCGCCTGGCAAGTGGTCATTCACCTCGGAATAGGTGAGATAGCCCTGCATTTTGCCTTTGGCGATAAGTTCTTTGAGGGATTGCTGCTGTTCAGGATTCATGAACTGGCCCGTTTCTAGATTGATTTCGGGAACTCGATAGTGTAGCGGAAAACCGCTCCTCTTTCCATTGGATTCATTCGCCGCCCTGAAGGGTAAGAGCCCGTAGCTCCTCACGCTCGTCCAAGGTCAGAGCGCCTGACCTTGCGCGATCAATGAGATCCTTGAGCCGACTTTCCCGGCTTCGACTTCCCGTAAGATGCCTGAGGTAATCCTGAAAGGTCGGCTCCACCTGCTCATCGGCCACTTGGGTATCCCAGGCGGCGAGCCGCGCGACCACGTCTCCCTCAGGCACATGCCTGAGACCTTCGATCAAACCCGCCGATGTGACGTGGGGATGTGACATCAAAAATTCAACCACCACCTGGAGCAAGGGACCCTGTGGTTGCCCATTCACCAGAAGACTCAAAGCCTGGCTATCCAGATGATCCACCAGCGCCGGATGCTGAATCAAAAGCGCCATGAACGTCCGAAAAGCCGATGGCTGCCCTTTGCCCGTCCGGGGTAACGATCTTTGGACCCTAGGCCGGCTGACTTCAAAACCATTCCCTGCCCTTCCGGTCAACTGACTCAATCGCTCCTGAAGCATTTCGCGAAAAACGCCCGGATGAATTTTCTCCAAAAATGGCTCCGCCTTGGCCGTCAGCGCCGCTCTGCCCTCGATACTGCCTAGATCAAGCCCCACCGCAAGACTCTCGAAGAAGTAATCCGAGAAGGGCTGGGCCTCCATGATCCGGATTCGAAAGGCTTCAGCCCCCTCCTGGCGCACCAGAGAATCCGGGTCATGCCCGTCAGGCAACATCAGAAACCGGACCTGCCGACCTTCTCGAAGATGCGGAAGACTCGACTCCAGAGCCTTCCAGGCCGCCCGCCGACCGGCACCGTCGCCGTCAAAACAGAAGACAATGACGGAGGTATACCGAAAAAGAAGCGCGACATGATCAGGGGAAGTTGCAGTGCCAAGCGCCGCAACGGCGTTGAGGACGCCAAACTGGGAGAGCGCAATAACATCCATGTAGCCCTCGACCACCAGAATGGCCTCCGGCTTTCGAACGGCATCAAGCAACTCAAAGAGACCATAGACCTCACGATGCTTATGGAAGATGTCAGTTTCTGGCGAATTGAGGTATTTGGGTTGACCGTCTCCGATCACTCGCCCGCCAAATCCGATAGTCCGCCCGCGGCGATCTCGGATCGGAAAGATGATGCGATCCCTGAACCAGTCCATGGTTCGTCCTGGAGATTTCTCGTTCACCAATCCCGCGGCCTTTTGAATCTCCAGCGGCTCCGTCATCGGAAGATTACGAAGCCCCCCAGGGGCATACCCCACCTGATATCGCTGCGCCAATTCCCCCGTGACACCCCGGCCCCGAAGGTAATCGATGGCCTTACTCGCTTCCGGGTGACTTCGAAGTTGCTGCTGGTAGAACCTGGAGGCTCGCTCCAGCGCATCAAAAAGCGTTCGAATGCGATCTTGGGATTGGCGCTGGCCGGTATCCCCGTCTTCTCGTGGAACCTCTAGCCCATGAATCTCGGCCAGGGCTTCAATGGCTTCAGGAAAACTCAACCGATCGTAGTCCATCAAAAAGCTGATGGCAGTCCCTCGCGCACCGCAACCGAAGCAGTAATAGAGCTGCTTGGGACGGCTCACCGAGAAGCTCGGGGTTTTTTCATCGTGGAAAGGACAGCGCGCGGTGTAGTTACTCCCCGAACGCTTGAGAGGGACGCGCGCTTCGATCAGCTCGACGAGATCGGTTCTCGCCAGAAGATCTTGTATGAAGGTATCGGGAATTCTGCCCGCCATGTGCCTCAAGCCGGGACATCGCACGGAGGTCCGGACACAGGGCCCGGGGTGACGCACCCTTTCGGGTACAGAACTAATCTACCGCAACGGGGACTACACGCCCAGTTGTTGCTTGACTCTTGCGCTGACGACTGTCATGTCGGCACGGCCCTGCATGGGACCACGAAGGACAGCCATCACCTTGCCCATCCCACTCGGACCCGCAGCACCCGTCTCCTGAATGGCCGCTGCAATGAGCGTTTCAATCTCATTGTCGCTGAGGGGTGTCGGTAGATACGATTGAATGACCGTGATCTCAGCGCGTTCGACGGCGGCAAGATCTTCACGGTTGGCGGCCTCGTATTGCGATACGGATTCCCGACGCTGCTTGACCATCTTGTCAAGCACAGCCAGGACCGCAGCATCATCGAGCTCAAT
>CAYQOJ010000352.1:0-2856 GCA_964419105.1 uncultured Methylococcus sp. | reverse complement strand
TTCGATGGCACCCCACTCTATGAGCATGAGGATCCAAGGCTTGGGGAGCATCGGGATTGGGGTACCCTGATCTACAACTATGGCCGCAACGAGGTCCGCAATTTCCTGGTGGGAAGCGCCCTCTACTGGCTCCAGGAATTTCACATTGACGCGCTTCGCGTCGATGCCGTTGCCTCGATGCTCTATCTCGACTACTCCCGGGAAGCCGGCGACTGGATCCCGAACAAATACGGCGGCAATGAGAACCTTGAAGCCATCGCCTTCCTTCGGGAGCTCAATACCGTCACCCACCAGCAGTGCCCGGGCACGCTCGTGATGGCCGAGGAATCTACCGCCTGGCCGCAGGTCACGCGCCCCACGTGGACCGGCGGCCTTGGCTTCTCGATGAAATGGAACATGGGCTGGATGCATGACACCCTGGAATACTTCGGCAAGGATCCGATCCATCGCCACTACCACCATGACCAGCTGACCTTCGGACTCCTTTACGCCTTCACCGAAAACTTCATGCTCCCCTTCTCACACGATGAGGTGGTGCACGGCAAGGGGTCCATCCTCGCGCGGATGCCGGGGGATGAGTGGCAAAAGTTTGCCAACCTTCGCCTCCTTTACACCTACATGCTGACCTATCCCGGGAAGAAGCTCCTCTTCATGGGATCGGAGTTTGGTCAGGGCACCGAGTGGAATGCGGCCAAGGAGCTGGATTGGTATGCGCTCGATTACCCCTTGCATCAGGGTGTTAGCCGAGCGATTGGCGATCTCAACCGACTCTACAAGGAATTGCCGGCGCTTCACCATCAGGATTTCGAACACGAGGGGTTTGAGTGGATCGACTGCCACGATGCCCCGCAATCGGTGTTGAGCTACCTTCGAAGGAGCGATGACCAGACCGTGATCGTGGTCTTCAACTTCACGCCGGTCCCCCGTCACGACTATCGGATTGGGGTTCCCAAGGCGGGAATCTACGAAGAACTCTTCAACTCGGATTCGATGTACTACGGCGGCAGCAATGTCGGCAACGTGGCCGTCCGTACCGAGGATCGCCCATGGATGGGACGCCCGGCCTCCATGAGCCTCACCATTCCGCCCTTAGGGGGCATCATTCTCGGGCTCAAGGACTAAAACCCGGCACTGACGCCAGATTCATGAAGAAGATCCTTTTTGTTACCAGCGAAGTCTTCCCCCTGATCAAGACCGGCGGGCTCGCCGATGTCTCGGGGAGCCTTCCGATCGCTCTCAAGGCCCTGGGCCACGATGTCCGCATCCTGGTTCCGGGATACCCCAAGGTTCTGGCCTCGGCGCCCTTTGATGCACTTGAAACCCATCCTGAGAATGCGCCGCGCCTCATGGCCGCCGAGCTTCCAGGATCGAAGGTTCCGGTCTGGGCCGTCATCGATGAGGTTTACTTCGGCCGGGAAGGGAATCCCTACCTCGGCCCGGATGGCGCTCCCTGGCCCGACAATGGGGCACGCTTTGCGCATTTCTGTCGAGTCGGCGCTGAAATAGCACTCGACCGCTTGGGGCTCGACTTCAAACCCGATATTGTTCATTGCAACGACTGGCAGACCGGGCTGATTCCGGCACTTTTGGCCGATGAACCCAAGCGCCCCGCCAGTGTCTTTACGATTCATAACCTCGCCTACCAGGGCGTTTTCCCCAGGGCCACGTTTGACGCCTTGAAGCTCCCGACCCGGTTCTGGTCGCCTGAAGCTCTGGAATTTTATGATCAACTGAGCTTTATCAAAGGGGGCTTGGTCTTTTCGGACCGGATCAGTACAGTCAGCCCGACCTATGCGCGGGAGATTCAGGAAAAAGCTGATGGCTGCGGCCTTGAAGGGCTCCTCTCGTTCCGTAGAGAGCGGCTTTCAGGGATTCTCAATGGCATCGATACGGAAGCGTGGAATCCTGCAACGGACCCTCTGATTGAACCCCATTTTGATTTGATGCGCCTGAAAGAAAGGGCCAAAGCCAAGGCCCATCTTCAGGAAATCTCGGGGCTTCCCAAGGAGGCCTCCCTTCCCGTCCTCGTCTGGGTCGGGCGGCTGGTGGAGCAAAAGGGCATCGACTTCCTCCTGGAATCCTTGCCCAAGCTCATGGCTCTCCCGCTCCAGATCATCCTGATCGGGACCGGGGATGTCCGCTATGAAAAAACCCTTCAAGACTGGCAGCACCTTTTTCCGGAGCGGCTTTCGGTGTATCTCGGCTATGACGAAGCCCGGGCCCATCAGGCCGAAGCCGGCGCCGATCTTTTTTTAATGCCCTCGCGTTTTGAGCCTTGCGGCCTCAATCAAATGTACAGCCAGCGCTATGGCGCCGTTCCATTGGTCCGCCGCGCTGGAGGCCTTGCCGATACGGTTATCGATGCCACAGCCGATACGATAGAGGCCGGAACAGCCACAGGCATTGTCTTTGAAGAGGCGACAGCGTCGGCTTTCTTTGCGGCGGTGGAGCGGGCCCTTGGACTCTTCGGGCAAAAAAAACTCTGGCAAAGCATCCAGAAAAACGGCATGCAAAAGGATTTTGCCTGGGAGACCAGCGCACTTCAGTATCTTGAACTTTATGACGCCGCGGAAGGCGACCTTCGGAGTTCCCGATGAACGGCACCCCACTTCCCCTCGAAGACTATGCGCTCCTGGATGAAGCCAGCTGCGCCGATCGCATCAGGGCCGCCAAAGCGGAGCTCGGCGATCGTTGCGTCATTCTCGGCCATCACTATCAACGCGACGAGGTGTTCACCCATGCGGATCTGACCGGAGACTCCTTAAGACTCTCCAGGGAAGCTGCAAAATCCGGCGCCGAGTACATCGTCTTTTGCGGCGTCCACTTTATGGCTGAAGTCGCGGACATCCTCTCAAG
>CAYQOJ010000351.1:0-2866 GCA_964419105.1 uncultured Methylococcus sp. | reverse complement strand
GGCTTGTCTTGTCGTATAGATCATGCCGATAAAGTTCTTCGATGAAGATGGCATCGGCTCGCCTGAGAAGGTCGGCATAGGTCTTTTTCACTTCGCCGAGAATGCGCACCCCAAGACCCGGTCCCGGGAAGGGATGACGGAAGATCATTTCAGCAGGCAGTCCGAGCTCCAGGCCCATTTTTCGGACCTCATCCTTGAAAAGCTCGCGCAAAGGCTCGACCAGTTTCAGCTTCATGTTCTCGGGGAGGCCGCCGACATTATGGTGAGACTTGATGACATGAGCCTTGCCGGTTTTGGAGCCGGCCGATTCAATGACGTCGGGGTAGATGGTTCCCTGAGCCAGCCATTTCGCGGCTTGAAGCTTTCCCGCTTCTTCATCAAAAATTTCGACAAAAAGACGGCCAATGATCTTGCGCTTGGCTTCAGGATCATCAACGCCAGCGAGTGCCGAGAGGAAACGCGCTTCAGCGTCAACGCGAATCACCCGAACGCCCATGTGCTGGGCGAAAGTCGCCATCACTTGATCCCCTTCGTTTAGACGCAGAAGTCCAGTATCAACGAAAACACAGATCAACTGATCGCCAATCGCTCGATGAAGGAGGACGGCAACGACGGAGGAATCAACACCGCCGGAAAGGCCTAGAATGACCTCTTCATGACCGATCTTGTCGCGGAGGCTCTTGAGGTTTTCCTCGATGATATTGCGAGTGTTCCAAAGATTCGCGCAGCCCGCGATCTCCTTGATGAACCGCTCAATGATCCGAAGGCCCTGCTGGGTATGCGTCACTTCAGGGTGAAACTGAAGTGCGTAGAAGCCGCGGGATTCATCGGCCATCCCTGCGATCGGGGCTGTCTCAGTCGAGGCGATTCGGCTAAAGCCAGAAGGGAGCGTGGTGACCTGGTCGCCATGGCTCATCCAGACGTCCAGAAGGCCATAGCCTTCTGGGCTGGTGTGATCTTCGATGTTGATCAGAAGCTGGGAATGGCCATGAGCGCGAACCTGGGCATAACCAAATTCCCGATGATCTGCAGCCTCTACTTTGCCGCCGAGTTGTTCCGCCATGGTCTGCATGCCGTAGCAGATGCCAAGGACGGGAATGCCCAGCTCGAAGACGATGCTGGCGGCGCGGGGCGTATCGGCTAGGGTAACGGTTTCAGGGCCGCCCGAGAGAATGATGGCGCGGGCGCCAAAGGCCTTGATGAAGCCGGCGTCGCAATCCCACGGGTGAATTTCTGAATAGACCCCGATTTCGCGGACACGCCGGGCGATGAGCTGGGTGTATTGAGATCCAAAGTCAAGGATCAGAATCTTGTCGGCGTGGATGTTCTGCATGAGGTCCCGTCTCCTTTGCGGAGCATGGATGAGGGATTGAAAGAAAGGCGGATCGGGTCTGCCGGCCGCCCTTGATCAATCGTGAGAATAGTTAGGCGCTTCCTTGGTGATGGTCACGTCGTGGACATGACTCTCACGCATGCCGGCTGAGGTCACGCGAACGAAGCAAGCCTTGTTCCGCATTTCCTCGATGCTCTGGCAACCGGTGTAGCCCATGGCTGAGCGAACGCCGCCAACGAGCTGATGAAGGATGGAGACAACGGAGCCCTTGTAGGGCACACGCCCTTCAATACCTTCGGGTACCAGTTTTTCTGTCTCGGTGCTTTCCTGGAAATAACGGTCACTGGAGCCCTGGCTCTGCGACATCGCCCCCAAAGAGCCCATGCCACGGTAGCTTTTATAGGAGCGTCCCTGGAAGAGCTCGACTTCGCCTGGTGCCTCTTCAGTCCCGGCAAAAAGGCCGCCCAGCATGACGGTGTAGGCACCTGCGGCGAGGGCTTTGGCCACATCCCCGGAATAGCGCACGCCTCCATCGGCAATGAGGGGAACACCGGTGCCCTTGAGGGCCTCAGCCACGTTCGAGATAGCGGTGATCTGGGGAATGCCGACGCCGGCCACAATCCGGGTGGTACAGATGGAGCCCGGGCCGATTCCGACCTTGACGGCATCTGCACCGGCTTCAACCAGGGCCTTGGCTGCTTCGCCGGTCGCGATGTTGCCGCCGATGACTTGTATCTTGGGGAAATTCTGTTTGACCCAGCGGACTCGGTCGAGAACTCCTTGAGAGTGCCCATGGGCCGTATCGACCACAATGACGTCGACGCCGGCAGCAGAAAGGGCCTCGATTCGCTCCTCGGTACCAGCTCCCGTGCTCACGGCAGCGCCAACCCGAAGTCTTTCCTGCTCGTCCTTGCACGCCTGAGGGTAATCGCGTGATTTTTGGATGTCCTTAACGGTGATCATGCCGCGCAATTGGAAGCGGTCATTGACGACCAGAACTTTCTCGATGCGATGCTGATGGAGGAGCCGAATGGCTTCTTCCTTGCTTGCGCCTTCCCGAACGGTGATCAGCTTTTCCTTGGGCGTCATTGCCTTGGCCACGGACTCCTCAAGGCGGGTTTCAAACCTCAGGTCGCGGCTGGTGACGATTCCAACCAGGTCGCCCTTGTCGACGACCGGAACCCCAGAGATCCCCTTGGCCCGGGTGAGTTCCAGAACTTCACGAATGGTGGCATTCGGGGAGACGGTAAAGGGCTCCTTGATGACGCCACTCTCGTACTTCTTAACCGCGCTGACCTCGTAGGCCTGACGCTCGGCGCTCATGTTTTTGTGAATGATACCGATTCCGCCTTCCTGAGCGATGGTGATCGCAAGGCGTCCCTCGGTCACAGTGTCCATGGCGGCCGAGAGCAGAGGAATGTTGAGCTTGATGTTGCGTGTGAGGTAGGTCTCAAGGCTGACATCCCGTGGCAACACATTGGAGTGGGCGGGAATGAGGAGAACATCGTCAAACGTCAGCGCTTCTTGAACTAC
>CAYQOJ010000350.1:0-2883 GCA_964419105.1 uncultured Methylococcus sp. | reverse complement strand
GGTCAGATCATTCCCTGGAATTTCCCCATTCTCATGGCGTGCTGGAAACTCGCACCGGCTCTGGCCGCAGGGAACTGCGTGGTCCTGAAGCCGGCTGAGCAGACGCCCGCAAGCATCATGGTCCTGATCGAACTGATTGCAGATCTGATTCCACCGGGCGTCCTGAATGTGGTCAATGGCTTTGGTATCGAAGCGGGAAAACCTCTGGCCTCAAATTCGAGAATTTCCAAAATCGCGTTTACCGGTGAGACCACCACCGGCCGCCTGATCATGCAATATGCCTCTGAAAATCTCATCCCGGTTACCCTCGAACTGGGTGGCAAATCGCCCAATATCTTTTTTGAAGATGTCCTCTCTGAGGCGGACGATTTTGCGGACAAGGCCATCGAAGGCTTTACCCTTTTTGCGCTGAATCAGGGCGAGGTCTGCACTTGTCCGTCACGGGCCTTGATCCAGGCTTCGATCTACGACGTCTTTATGGCCCAGGGTGTCGAACGTGTCCGAAAGATCACTCAAGGTCATCCTCTGGATACCGAGACCATGATCGGAGCCCAGGCGTCCAATGATCAATTGGAAAAGATCCTGGCTTATATCGACATTGGCGTGAAAGAAGGGGCCAAGGTATTGATCGGCGGGAAACGTCGCGAGCTTCCGGGTGAACTGGCCGGGGGCTATTACGTCGAGCCTACTGTCCTTGAAGGCCACAATGGAATGCGTGTTTTCCAGGAGGAGATCTTTGGTCCTGTCGTTGCGGTGACCCGATTCCAGGATGCCGATCAAGCGCTGGAGCTTGCCAATGACAGCCTCTACGGTCTCGGGGCCGGTGTGTGGACCCGCGATGGGCGCACGGCTTACCGGATGGGGCGTGAAATCCAGGCGGGACGGGTGTGGACCAACAGCTATCATCTCTATCCTGCGCATGCGGCATTCGGTGGGTACAAGCAGTCAGGGATCGGCCGTGAGACTCACCGCATGATGCTCGATCATTACCAGCAGACCAAGAATCTTCTGGTGAGCTATAGCCCCAAGGCACTCGGATTCTTTTAATGCCATGAGTGCCGTCAGGGTCTCGTGTACCCAAGCTGCAGCAGTTCTGATTCGAAAGCTTCAAGACCTTCACGGCCGAAGCCTCATGTTTCATCAGTCGGGGGGGTGCTGTGATGGCAGTGCCCCGATGTGCTACGTCGAGGGCGAGTTCCGTATCGGTGAGCAGGATGTCCTTTTGGGTGAAATCGAGGGCTGTCCCTTCTATATCGGGGCTGCGCAATTCAAACGATGGGAAAACACCCATCTCGTCATTGATGTGGTCCCGGGGCGTGGCGCCGGATTTTCTCTCGAAGCCCCGGAAGGAATGCGATTTCTGACACGATCGGAAATCTGCGTTCAGGATCCCGAGTTGGATCAGAACCTCTGAATTGAGCATGTACCAGGCTGATCCTGACGTGCTCATTCTGTTTTATGGACGCGTGATACTCAGCGACCACCCTGGGCTCCACTTGGAGTAAAGAGCGCCTCGGTGTTTTTATTTTTCCGAGGCGGGTGGCGCACTGAATTGCGGCGGTATCGTTCCCGTCAGACTTTCAAGGAATGCCCTGAGATCGGTCACTTCCGGCGGGGTTAGATCCTTGTTGAGCTGGACCTTGCCCATGACGCGAATCGCCTGTTCGAGATCTTCCACGGAACCATCATGAAAGTAGGGCGGCGTCATTGCCACATTACGTAGCGGCGGTACTTTAAAGATCCCTCGGTCAGCCGGTGACTTCGTGACTCTGGCCAAACCCTCATCGCCGGTGCGGTCGGGCACCTCTTCATAGATCCCAAACTTGGCGTATCCCATCCCACCTAAAAGCGGTCCATTGTGGCAATGCGCACAGCCTGCCTCCATGAACAGATGGAGTCCTTTCTTGGCTGATTCGTTCAAGGCTCCCATCGTTCCCTGTAAATAGGCATCAAAGGGTGAAGGACTGACGAGTGTTCGTTCAAATGCGCCAATGGCTTTGCCCCAGTGATCGGGTGTAATGGGTTCCGCTTCTCCTGGAAAGGCTTCTCGGAAGGCTTTTTCGTAACCCATCGATTTGAGCTTGGCGATGACGGTCGGGTAATCCGGGTTGCCAAAGCTGGTGGGGCCGATCAGGGATTGTTTCGCCTGATCCTCGACATTTTCCCGTGAGCCATCCCAGTGAACGCGAAACTGAAGTGCAGCATTCAGAAGGGTGGGTGCGTTTCGAAGGTTCAATCGGTTTTCAACACCCATGGAGCGGGCGCGTCCGTCTGTGGCATGAAGACCCGGCAGGTGACAGGTTTCACAGCTCACCGTGCCATCTAGAGAGAGACGCTTGTCGAAAAAAAGCTTTCTTCCCAGCGCAATCTGACTCGGGGACATCGGATGATCGGCCGTTTCAAAGCTCTGGGGGAGCGGGCTGAATAGTGCTCTGGCCGCAGCAAAGGGTTCATCAGCTGCCTGGACGTTCAATGAGCCCAAGAGCAGCAATGGGAGGAGGAGAGAGATCCATTGCTTTTGGAGGGGGGATCCTCCATGGTCATGCGTCATGTGTGCAGTCCTCAAAGCCAGAGAAAAGGAACACCCAGTCTAGGATGGAACTGGGGATGGCTCCCCTGAAGGCTGGGGTAAAAGGTGAATCGACGGGAAAGCCTAGCATGGCCATCATAAGTGATTTGAGCCTCAAGGACGCGACCACCAAAGGGCACGAACACCTATTGAATTTCCACTGGGTCTTGCGGCGATCCCGAACGTCTCCATTCGGTAGCAAGGGATGGATTCTCCAGTTGACTTGCTCCCCTTCCTTCAGGAAGGGGAGCAAGTCAAGACCCTTTTATTGTTCGTGAGGAGCTGCCTATCATGAGCTGTTGCCAAACACAGGT
>CAYQOJ010000349.1:0-2909 GCA_964419105.1 uncultured Methylococcus sp. | reverse complement strand
TGATGGAGTTTCTCTCCATCAGCCCCCATTTTTTATTTCTCCACCCGTTTGTCAAATAATAAAATTTAATTCATAGGAGGGCTAGAATGATGCAGCCCAGCCCCGTTAAATTTTTATGGGTGTTGGGTTTTGTCGCCCTCTTCTTTTTGTTTCTACTGTCTATACCATTTCAGATATTAATTCTTGTCATTGATAAACTCTATAGGCTCACCCGTTGGTACAAGCCTATAAATGTCCAGTTGACCTACAGTTCCTTTGGGCCTATACTGACCACCCAAAGGAGACTCCATGACCATTCCCGACGACCAGGGTTTGCTAGAAATCAATACGGCTCTCACAGAATCCATCAACCGCGCCGCACGGCTGGTGGAGCAAGAAGATAAGGTTCTAGATTCTAAGCCTTATAATTATAGTTATGATGCATTTGGGGATCTTTATTTTACTATTAATATTCCAGGCGACCCCGATAATATGGTTCATGCTGCACACCGGTTGATGGCTACTGCGTACCGGCTGATGGATATGGCAGCAGAGCGGCTGGAAAAATGAGTACCGTACCCTATTCTGTCGCAAAGCAGAAAGTAACCTTAGCCTACCATATGGGCTTAGACGTTTTTGAGTTGACCCTTAACAGCGTTCTTGTATCTCCCGCATTGATGGAGAAGCTGCTAAAGAGGCTAGAGGATTTATACCGTCTGGCTGTAAAGTATGATATTGACCGATCCCGTGCCAAGAACCTGTTGCTGCGTGTTGTTAAAACAAACCACCGATACAAGATGGTCCCACTAGAAGATGCCCTTGCAATTAAAGCCCTGCATGAGAAAGAGGCCCAAGAGGCCAGAATCGAGACCCCCTTGAAGAACAACGTCATACCGTTCCCGGTCAGGAGGGGATAATGCAAGATATTGACGATGCCATCAATGCTGCCCACGGTATGATTCTGGATATCATGGGTTCCCGGTTGGAGCCTTCTAGTAAAGAGAAAATGGACTTTATTGAGTTCCTAGCAATTATTGGAGTCACAAAATCAGACTTGCATACTTTGCTAAAGAGTTCACAGAATTTCTATTCTGAACAAAAAATGTACGAAACTACCTCTGGCTTTTTTGCATCTGACTTTGAGAAGTTGATGAACAATCCTTTACAGGAGGAACCCCCTGTTGTACCCTTTCCACAGGTAAAGTTCCCCAAGATTGATTAGGAGACAACATGGCCCCCAATGCACCCCGCAAGAAAACAGACAGCAGATTGTCTGCTGATTTTATGAACTGCTTTGATGAGCTTCTCCAGAATATCTCTTCTGAGGAAGAGGGTGAAACTTTAATCCGTATTGCTATTCGTGCCGGTATGCTTTGGCATTGTTATTCCTGTAAGTATGATAATTGGCATACAAACACATCCTGTGAAGATTGTGGTAAATTGAAGAAAAAGTCGATTGACTACAAGAACTTGTTTTCGGTCGAGGCTTAGTAAATTCAAGCCTAGTCTCACGCATAGAGCATAAGGCAGGAGGATACCCCTCCTGCCTTTTCTTTTGGAGATAGTATGACTAAACAGCCCCGCAAGTTGTACCGTACCGATGTGACCATCTGGACGGAGTTCCCCACCCACCACTTGAGTTTACACCAACTTGGGCGCGAGGCCGAAACGGGTGAGGGTTATTGTGATGCCCGTAGTTGCGAGATTGTGACAGACAGCAGCCAGTACCCCGACACCGATTTCTTTGCTATCCCCCCTCTGGATGAGACCCCCGAAGCCGAAGAGGGTGGTGAACCCCAGGAATCAGAAACCCCCATCCCCTCTCCCGATAAGGTCAAGCCTTTTATTATAGAGGAAACACCGAAGCCCGAATTTTGCCAGAACTGCGGGAAAGATGATAAGTTTTGTTCAAATATCAACTATGATGCTGACTACCCGTACATCCAGTGGATTTGCGACGGGTGCGGTTGTGTCCACGACTAGCTGGTAAATTCAAGCCCGACCTGCCGCATAGGTAGTAGGAGGCACGACACATGGAGAATCTGACTAGCAAGTACGCTGGCCGCAAGTTTGTGTTTTTCAGCCCTTTCGAGCACACCCCAGGATTTAAGGATGGTGAGCAAGGGGTACTCGTCAAGCATCTTCAGTGGACCGATGTAGGGATCGACCCCGAGACAGAAGATATGTGGCTTGCCCGTAACGAGGCCACAGGCGAGGAACGGCACATCTGGGGTGGTGAGGCTTTTGACCCCGACACCCGAGAACCTGTGGTAGAGGAGCACGCTTTCCACAACTTTTCCCCGAGGTTTTTCGTGAAGCCAAAGAAGCTTTTTAAGACTACGGTTGTTGTTTGGACGGAGTACCCGACTGATAACGTGGAACTTGAGGACTTGGCCCGCGAGGCAACGAGCGGTGAGGGTTATTGCGAGACTCAGCGGTGTGAGGAAGTGACGGACCCCGAGAAGTTCCCCGAAACTGAGTTCTTTAACCTCGATTAAGGAGACTCCAATGGGATTCTTTAGCTGGAATTGCAAGTGCTGTGGTTACTCCATCCGTAGTCAAGGGGCCGACACGGGCGAGGGCGGTTGGATGGCGAAGGCGGTTGCCGTTATCCGAAATGGTGGAATTGTTAAGGGTGAGTACGACGGGTATGGCCGTATCAGCACCGCCAACTATGAGGATGTGGAGGATCTGGAAAACCACACTCTTTACCATGAGGCGTGCTGGGAAAAGGCGGGTAGTCCCAAGGAGTATAAGGGGCCGTCGCACCCTGCCCCCGACCAGGGGTTCTTTACTGGCCCGTCACCGACCTTGCTCTCCCCGCTGACGAAGCGCAGCAAGGACGAAATTGCCAAGCACTATCTCTCAGAGGCAGAAGCCTTTGAGAAGGCGGCTGCCGAAGCCCGTAAACTGGCAGAAGGGGGTTTTAA
>CAYQOJ010000348.1:0-2918 GCA_964419105.1 uncultured Methylococcus sp. | reverse complement strand
GATGCAGCAATACAATATTACTGTCAATGGTGCAATCGATTCAGAATCTACTGCCCGACAAATTGTTGAAATCTTAAATGACTCATCGGCTCGAGGAACGCTTGGTGCAGGAGCATTTGACCGATGACCGCCTGGACTCCTGTTTGGCAGGTTTCAATCGATGGTGGGGCTTTTACAACCGTAACCCTGGCAAACCTGACAATCTCATCAGGTCGAACAGATATTTACCGTCAACCTGTTGCAGGCTATTGTTCAGTTGATTTAATCAACACGGATCAAACAAATTTTGCAATAGAGATAAACGACCAAATAGCGATTCAGGTCAAAAACTCATCCAATACATTCGTGCCGATTTTCGGTGGTTTTGTCACAGACATTGACCAAAGTGTCAAAACATCAGGGTCAAATGCCATTGTTCAGACATTCAAGGTCACGGCATTGGGCGCATTGTCTAAACTGCCTAAAGTTCTAACTCAAGGAGTTTTGTCAAAAGATTTTGACGGCAATCAGATTTATTCAATTCTTTCAGGTTTGCTTTACAACTCTTGGAATGAAGTTCCTGCTGCAACTCAATGGTCAACCTACAATGCAACCGAAACATGGGCAAATGCTCAAAACGCAGGACTCGGTGAAATTGACCAACCTGGAGATTATGAACTTACAGATCGAGCATCGAGCACAACAGATGTCTACTCACTCGTTACATCTCTTGCGACATCAGGTGCAGGTTACATTTACGAGGATGCGCAGGGTCGCATTGGTTACGCCGATTCAACTCATCGAAGCGAATATTTAGCTGCCAACGGATACCTTGAAGTTACTGGACATCATGCACTTTCTCAGGGCGTGGCGACTTCTCGCAAACTCGGTGACATCCGCAATGCCGTAACAATTACCTATCGAAACAATGCTCAACACACTGCCTCAGATGCATCTTCAATCGCGCTTTATGGCACTCAGGCTCAAAACATCACAACCTCATTGCATAACGGCGCAGATGCCACTTCTCAGGCAAACTTCTATCTTGCGCTTCGTGCCTATCCTCAGAGCCTGTTCAAGTCCATTACCTTTGAATTGACCAATCCTGAAATAGATGACTCAGACAGAAATCGATTGATCAGTGTTTTTATGGGCGAGGCACTAGACATCATCGACTTACCTGCAAACATGACCGCAGGCAGATTTCAGGGATTCGTGGAGGGTTGGACTTTCAATGCAGGGTTCAACAAACTTGCATTGACTCTCAATCTTTCGCCTGCAGCTTTTAGCCTCCAGGCAATGAAGTGGGTCAATGTCCCAATCACCGAATCCTGGAACACGATTAGCCCAACCCTGCAATGGATTAACGCTACAATAGTAGCCTGACAATAGGAGAACAATGGCAACAACGACCAATTACGGGTGGACAACACCTGATGACACCGCGCTCGTCAAGGATGGCGCAGCAGCGATCCGCACTCTCGGTTCGTCTATTGACACAACCTTAAAAACTCAAATCGATGCACAAATCCCTGACTCACTACTTACAACAAAAGGCGACATCATCGCTGCGACTGGCGCTTCAACACCTGCGCGTTTAGGTGTTGGAACAAATGGTCAAGCGCTTATCGCAGACTCAACTACTGCGACAGGGTTAAAATGGGATAATCCATCATCAGGTTCAGTAACTCTATTGACCACAACTTCATTATCTGGAAGTAGCAGTACAACTGTTTCAAGTATTAACCAAACTTATAGAGATTTAATTGTAGAAGTATTGGGAGCGCAGTCGGGAACGGCTGGCGCAATAACTATGCGCGTAAATGGAATTACGACTAGTAACTACAAAAGGTCCAATATAACAATGGGCTTTACTAGCATTGGCGGCGGTACGGACACAGAGTATTATTTAGATGTAGGCGCTCCAACTACTTCGAATAACAATTTTGTTCAACTTACTTTGCCTGATTATGCCCGAGCCAATACCTTAAAAACTTGGACAGGTTTGGCGTCAATCGACAGTCAAAATTCAAGCGTTCAAATGAACGGAAACTGCATAACTTTGAAATCTGCAGTTACTTCAATAACTATCAGACACGCGGACGGTTTTAACCTTACGGCGGGAACACTTTACATTTACGGAGTTAAATAATGCCTAAAACAACATCACGCCCAATGGTCAGAATTCACAATGCTGAAACAAATGAAGTAATTGACCGTGAAATGAACGACGCGGAATTTGCTCAGTATGAAGCAGATAAAGCAGTCGCAGTTGCAGCAGCCGAAGCAAAGGCAAAAGCCGAAGCAGACAAGGCTGCGCTATTGGCTCGTCTTGGTTTAACCGAAGATGAATTGAAAACAATTCTCGGATAATGAAGCCTAGATTATCAAAGTCCGCCATTCAGTTACGAGAACAAATTGACGATGCCTTCCCCGATCGTGATCGTCGCTCGGACTCAGGGGCTTACTCAGATGCAAGGCATGCTGCTCGTAAGTCTGACCACAATGCGGATGTTAATGGTTGGGTACGCGCCATCGACATTGACCGTGACCTATCCAAAGGGCGGGATGTCATGCCCGACTTGGTTGATCAGGTTCGACTTTATGCCAAAAAACATGGACGATTTAGTTACATCATTTTTGACAAAAAAATTGCTTCACCCATCCTTAACTGGAAATGGCGTAAATACAAAGGCGTTAACCCGCACAACAAACATGCACATTTCTCGTTTCGCAAGGATGCGGACTTGGATGGCTCGTTTTTCAAAAAAATCCCTATGATCGGAGAAAACTAATGAACATGAAAAACCCTCTTATCCTGACCGCAGGTGCATTTCTTTCTGCTTGGGCAGCTTCAAACTTCGATGTCGATTATCGCGCAATTCTTTGGGCGGTTCTAGCAGGTGTCTTTGGTTACGCCACTCCCAAAAAGTAATGAG
>CAYQOJ010000347.1:0-2938 GCA_964419105.1 uncultured Methylococcus sp. | reverse complement strand
TGAACAACAAATGCAATTTGAAGGATTATTTCAACAAGCCAAAGAAATGGAAAAGGAACAGATAATTGATTTTGCTTATTATTTCAGACACGAAGAAGTTACTAAAAAAGAATTAGAACAATATTATAGCAAAACATATGAAAACAAAGAAAATATCTAAATTTTTAGAATTTATAAGAACCGAGCCAAAACTTAATAAAGTACAGGATGGATTTTTATATCACGGAGTTTATTTTACAAACGAACAAGTAATAAAAATGTATGAAAAGAATAGCAAAAAATAATAAAATAGGTTTAATAGTTGGGAAGGAATATAAAATTGTTAAAAATAAATTTGATAATTTTTATTACACTCCTTATGATGATTTTGCATTTAAAAAATGTGAATTAGATACTTTTTTCGAGCCAAAACAGAAAAAAGACAAAATAGTAAGTCAAGTTGTAAATAAGTTCAAAGAACGCTCAAAAATAGGGATTAAGAAGTACGGAACAACTTTACACGATAATAATACAGATGATTTTTTTAATCATTTACAAGAGGAATTGATGGATGCAATATTATATTTACAAAAATTAAAAAACAATGATAAATAAAGTTAGAGAATTTCAGAAAATAGGATTACAAAAAATAAACGATAAACCAACGGTTAATGATTTTAAAGATTGCAGTTTACGTTTTGAATTGGCACGAGAAGAAAATATGGAATACATTTCCGCCTGTTATGATGGTAATAAAGTTGAGATACTTGATGCGTTAGTGGATCAAATGTATGTATTACTTGGTACTATTAATTTTCACGGTATGCAGGATATATTTGAAGAAGCATTTAATCGAGTACACGAAAACAATCTTACAAAATTTCCAAATGGTAAAGTATTGCGAAATCCAGACGGAAAAATTATGAAGCCAGAGGGATTTAAAGCTGTTGATTTAAGTGATCTGGTATGAATGTAGTAAGTCTATTTAACGGAATGAATACAGGCAGACAAGCACTTGAAAATGTAGGAATCAAAGTAAATAAATATTATTCAAGTGAAATAAAACCTTATGCAATTCAATTAACACAACATCACTTTCCTGATACTATTCAGGTTGGTGATGTTACTAAATGGAAGGAATGGGATATTGATTGGAAAAGCATTGATTTAGTATTAAGCGGATCACCTTGTCCAGATTTAAGCGCAGCAGGTAAAAGAGCAGGAATAAATGGCAAAAAATCTTCTTTGTTTTTTACTTTTGTTGAAATACTTAATTACGTAAAAACACTCAATCCAAACGTATTATTTTTACAGGAAAATGTAGGTAGTGCAAGTAAGTTAGATGTTGGTATTATGAGCAGAGCATTGGATGTTTATCCTGTTAGAATAAATTCAAGTTTATTAACGGCTCAATTAAGGGATCGTTATTACTGGACAAATATAAAAACTAAAAAAACAATGTTTGATGAAGTTGTTGATATTCCGGAGCCAACTGATAAAAAAATATTTTTAAAAGATATTATTGAAAATGGATATTCAGATAAAAATAAATCAATGTGTTTACTTGAAAGTAATTCAAGACCATTAAGTACACCATCTAAAATGGCACGTAGATATTTTGAAATTGGTATGGCTAATTTAATATTTAGAGATGAAAAAACATATTTAAGAGTTAAAGAAGCAACTTCTATTGGTTTTGTAGATATAGCAAATAACGAAGCAGTTGATTTAAGTTATCCAACATCTACTACAAGAAGAGGAAGGTCTATGAAAGATAAATCAAACTGTCTATTGCGTAACAATGAATATTTTGTTTTTCAAGATGGAGATATTCGATATTTTACTCAAACTGAATTATAAAGATTACAGGGTTTTCCTGATGGTTATACAAGTATTTTAACACGAAATCAAGCTGCCTGTTTACTTGGAGATGGATGGACTTTACCAGTAATTGAACATATATTTAAATTTATAAAAGTATGAAAAAGCCAGATTGTCCACCAAAAACAGAATGTTGGTGTGAAACGCATCCAAATCATCCAGACTGCATAACACTTGAAATAGATTCTTTTTTATGGGTGTCTTTTTTGATTGTATTAATGATACTTTATATTTTTAAAAAAGAAAAAAAATAGTTATATTTGCCTTGTATTATTCGTGCAGGTTTAATACAATAAAAAAATTAAAAAAAGGCTCACAAAAGTAGGAACTGCACTTCCGAAATTGTGGGCATTTTTATTTTATAAAATATGGAAAAACACTTTGTTAAAAAAATAGTAGAAAAAGGATTTTCAATTATACCAGTAAATGACGACAAAACACCCAAAGGATCTTGGAAAAGAAATCAAGATATACCATATTCAATTGATGAGATTGATTCTATTGATTCCAATACTTGGGCAATTATTACAGGATTTAATGACCTTGAAATTATTGATTTTGATTTGAAGGTATTAAGCACTTTGAAAGAGCAAAATGAATTCTGGAATGAAATATTGAAATTTTTAAAAGATAATATTGATGATTTTTATAAAAAGTTTAGTATTTATAAAACAAAAAACAAAGGATATCATATTTTATACCGTTGCAAAGTAATTGCAGGAAATACAAAAATTGCAAAATTAAAAGGGCATAAAGAAGCGATAATTGAAACACGTGGTAAGTATGGGTATGCTATATTATATGATGATTGTATTAATGGTATTAATTACGCTAATATTCAGGAAATAACTGAAGAAGACAGAACAATACTCTGGTCCTGTTTAAAGACTTACAATTATGTTGATGATTTACCAGAGGAGCCAAAAAAACAAAAACATGAATTTCAAGAGGCTGAAATTGCTTGTTGGGATGATTATAACAATAAAACCGACATTTTTGATGTTGTTGGTTCAGATTTTAGTATTGTAGCAAATCACGCAAAAAAATACATCATTAAAAGACACGGATCGGCATCGCC
>CAYQOJ010000346.1:0-2943 GCA_964419105.1 uncultured Methylococcus sp. | reverse complement strand
CGCGCATCGATTTCGATCGCAGTAAGGCATACCCCATTGACCGCAATACTGTCTCCGATCGCGGCCTGATCAATAGGGAGTTTCCCAGTGGCAATCCGAATTCGCATGTCGCCGCCACGGGGTTCCAGCCGCTCAATGGTGCCGATTGCTTGGATAATCCCTGTAAACATGGCTTTTTCCCGGGCTAAAATTTGACGGAGGTAAGTTTGGATTATCGCGGTCTTAAGGTCAGTCTCAAATCGGAACCGACTTGGCGACATTCAACGAGCTTGAGGTGTGGGGCATCGGCCAACCGTTCGAGACCGGGAAGTTCAAAAAGGCCTCGACCTTGATTTCCGAGAATGCGGGGGGCCATATAGATCACCCACTCATCAACAACCCCGGCCGCGAGCAGCGCGCCGTTGAGCGTTGGCCCGCACTCGAAAAGCACTTCGTTATAACCTTGTTGTCCTAACCATTCGGTTACCGATTTAAGCTCTAGCCGCCCGGAAGCTGAGGCTGTCAGTTGATGTGTTGATGCCGCATCCTCAGCTGACGGCTCCTCTCGGGTGAGGACTTTGAAACTTCCGGGCCCCTTGAAAAATTGTGCATTGCGAGAGCATCGCAGTGACGAATCCAGAAGGATGCGAACCGGTTGACGTAGGGCCTGCTGCGTTTCCGCCGGCCGGGCCGTCATGGCCGGATTATCCGCAAGCAAGGTTCCAGATCCCGTCACGATGGCTGAAGATCGCGCTCTCAGTCGATGGACGTCCTGACGCGCCTCAGGGCCAGTAATCCATTGGCTTTCTCCGGAAGCCATGGCTGTGCGCCCATCAAGGCTCATGCCAATCTTGCTTCGAATCCAGGGTTTTCCTGTTCGCATGCGCTGAATGAATCCGGCATTCAGGTTTTCTGCATCTTGAGCAAGAAGACCCAAGTGGGTAGCAATTCCCGCCTCCCGGAGGCGTTTGAGTCCTTTGCCAGCAACCAGTGGATTGGGGTCCTCCATGGCCGCAACGACACGTGCAAGGCCGCAGCGAACCAATGCCTCAGAGCAGGGCGGGGTACGGCCGTGATGATTGCATGGTTCAAGCGTCACATAAGCTGTGCCTCCGCGAGCCCTTTCACCGGCACTTTCAAGTGCATGAGCTTCGGCATGGGGCTCCCCTGCGTACTGATGCCAACCCTCGCCGACAATTTCGCCTTGATTAACGATGACGCACCCCACACGCGGGTTGGGGTCGGTCGTCCAGAGTCCCCGCCTCGCCAAGGCGAGTGCCCGGGTCATGTAACGTGCATCATCGGCGGAGAAATGCGTTTGCGGGCTCATGGTTGGCGATTGGCCTGACAGGGTCGTCTGAATGTCGCGAAGTGATTCTTTCGGAGACGCTTAAGCTCAGGAATCGGATGGCGGTAGGGGCGACTTGGGTTCAAGCTCAAGATGATCAATGACCTCACGGAATTCGTTGACGTCTTGGAAGCTTCTGTACACAGAGGCAAAGCGGATGTAGGCCACATGATCAAGGCTGGCAAGTTCGGACATGACACTCTCGCCAATCAGGCGTGAAGGAACCTCTCGCTCACCCGTCCCAAGCAGTTTCTTCTCGATTCTGGCAATTGCGGCCTCGACCCGTTCGATGTCGACCGGACGTTTTTCAAGTGCTCTTAGCATCCCCGCGCGGAGCTTGTCCTCCCTGAAAGGCTCGCGGTTGCCATTGCTTTTGATGATGCGGGGAAGCGTCAGTTCGACGGTTTCAAACGTCGTGAATCGCTCTCGACATTCCGTGCATTCGCGTCGCCTTCTGACCTGATCGCCTTCCTGAGAAAGTCTCGAATCAATGACCCGCGTATCGTCTGCGCCACAAAAAGGACATCGCATTGGAAATCCGGGGTTAGGCGTCGGGATAAACCGGATAGCGCTTGCAGATCTGGTTCACGTCATCCCGAACACGTTCAATGACACTCTCATTGTCGAGGTCATCAACCACATCACAAATCCAGTCTGCCAGAGTAACGCAGTCCGCCTCGGTGAATCCCCTGGTCGTTACTGCAGGTGTTCCGATGCGGATGCCGCTTGTGACAAAAGGCGACTGAGGGTCATTGGGGACCGCGTTTTTATTGACCGTGATGTGTGCGCGGCCCAATGCGGCATCAACCGCCTTGCCGGTGACTCCGCGGGCGATGAGATCAACCAGCATGAGGTGATTGTCGGTCCCCCCCGAAACGATGTTGAGGCCCCGGGCCATGAAGCGTCCTGCCATCGCTTGGGCGTGAGTCACCACGCGTTGTTGGTAGGATTTGAATTCGGGTTGCATGGCCTCTTTGAGGGCAACCGCCTTGGCTGCAATCACATGCATCAATGGACCGCCCTGGATTCCGGGAAACACCAGAGAGTTAAGCTTCTTCTCGATTTCTTCATTGGCCTTGGCCAGAATCAGACCGCCTCGCGGACCCCGGAGAGTCTTATGCGTGGTGGTGGTCGTGACATCGGCGATGCCTACTGGGCTGGGATAAACCCCAGCAGCAACAAGTCCGGCAACATGGGCCATGTCGACCAGAAGGTAGGCGCCTACTTCATCGGCAATTTTTCGGAAAAATGCCCAGTCCACCACCCGGCTGTAGGCGGAAAATCCGGCAATGATCATCTTGGGTTTGTGTTCGCGAGCAAGTCGAGCGACTTCGTCGTAATCAATCAATCCGGTCGAGGTATCGAGACCATACTGGACGGCGTTGTAAAGTTTGCCGGAGAAATTGACTTTCGCGCCGTGCGTGAGGTGGCCACCATGGGCGAGGCTCATTCCAAGGACGGTATCACCGGGATTGAGCAGGGCCATGAAAACCGCTGCATTGGCCTGGGATCCTGAATGAGGCTGGACGTTCGCATAGTCGGCCGAGAATAGGGCTTTGGCGCGATCAATGGCCAAGGTTTCAACCACATCGACATGCTCGCAGCCGCCGTAATAG
>CAYQOJ010000345.1:0-2947 GCA_964419105.1 uncultured Methylococcus sp. | reverse complement strand
AGTTGGGTGGGGCAACATAGGCTTCAATACCGACAGAGGCATTGATCGAGTCGATCTTGAACGCGCCGAGATGTGCGTTGGTGTCGATTGCAATGGGAGAGGTCCCAGTCTCACCCGAGCGAAAGGTCAGTCCGTTTGAAAAGAGTCTTAATTCGACATTTTCGACTAGTCCATAACGAAAAAGGTAGGAAAGATTCCACTGCGAGGGGACATTGGGGCTTGAGCCGTAATAGCTCAGGGGCGCCGTTTCAATATAGAAACCGCCCGGTTTCAGGGTCATGGAACTATTGGGAAAGTTGGCTAAATCGGGTCCAGGATCAGCCATGGGAGAAACCAACTGACCAAAGGGTACGCCTCCCTCCGCATCGCTGCTGACGCTGACCTCGGGAGCCGCCGACGATTCACCCACTCGGGGATAGGACGCAGCAAGGGAGAACAGGAGCAGCAGGATGCCCTGCCGACCTCCATTCAAACGGATCCTGATCACGGCTCTAACCAAAACGGCCTAGCAACCAGCCATTAATTGACAGAGTCCGCAATGAAAAGCCAATTTCCACTGACCCCCAAGACCAGTAGAACAAGGAGTATGACCTGAAAGTAGCGATCTACGGTATCAATTCGCTCGACAACTTTGGACTTTTCCTCCTCGCTGGCCAGGCTGTATTCATTCGTCCCCCACAAAAATAGGCCGAAAAGACTCAGGTTGGCAAAATAACAAAGGTTGTAGACCGTATCGAGAAAGGTGATGTAGGGAAGTTCGGGTAACCAATTCTGGTAGGTCTGTTGCAGAAATATCAAAGTCAGAAGCGCAGTAGGGGGAATGCCGACGCGGACATCCCAGCCACTGGAAGAAATGGCTGGCGAGAAAAGCGCAACTGCCATCACCGTCACCAGAGGAAGCAAGAGCTTCAACACGGTGGCCACCAGGGCTTTTTCATAGGCGATTTCCATCCTTGCCTGTGGCACCTCGTGATTGGCCATTTCCTGGGGCACTCCCATCGCGCTCTCGTAACGATGCAGGAAATTCTGGAAGCTGAAACCGGTCGTCAGATACCCGCCAAGGTCGATATAGGCTCCAACTCCCGAGTTGGTTTGATCAAGCACCAGGTTAAGTTCCTCGCCCTTTTCCAGGAGTTTTTCTGGATTGAGCTCAAAAGCCATCGGTAGTCTGACGACCTGAAAAGGATATTTCCTAAAGTCCAATTCGTTAGCATAAAAGTGGCCCGCGAATCTGAATCGCTGGTAGGACCTTCCATCCGGCAATTTTTGTGCGCCTTCTGTCACTGAAGTGATTTGAAGATCCCAATCCGAAACCTGGTTGTAAAAATAAAAAAGCTGCTCGATCTTGAGACGTCTGGCTTTGAGCCTGGCCTCAATCTCGGGAGACCACTTGAGCCAGACCCAACCATTGGCATCGAATGTCTTCTTGTCCGGCTCAAAATTGTAGGTGTTGTCCACGAGGAGACCGACCTCAACCGTTCGCGCACCATCGTGCTGAATGGCCTCTTGCACCGGAATCAACACTTCATGGTGGTTCGTCAGTTGGTGCCGAACCCCATAGAATCGCCAGAAGAAGCTTCCAACGACCAACAAAAGGATGAAAAACCCGTAACTCAAAGCCAACCATCGACGCTGGACTGAGTGAGATCTTGCCGGTTTGGAGGCCATGACTTATCGGAAAATCAGCAAAGCGGTGATATCTGGAGAGGATCTTTCACTCATGGCTACCAGGGCAAGTTCAATACATACCAGTTAATCCCGACCAGAATGGGCAAAAGGACAACCAGGATGGTTTGAAAGTAGCGATCCATCCGATGCACTCGATGAATGACAGCCTCCGGAGATTTGGCCACGGAAAAGTGATATTCAATGCTTCCCCACAAGAAAAGGCCAAACAAAATCAGGCTGTACAGGTAAGCAATGTTATAGAGAGAATCCATGAAAGTGATGTAAGGCACCTCTGGAATCCAGGATTGATAGGTTTGCTGTAAGAAAATCAACGTCAGCATGACGGTAGGGGGAATCGCCAATCGGGCATCCCACCCGCTTGGGGGAATAAATGGAGAAACCAGCATCAGGGCCATAACGGAGAACAAGGGAATAATGAGTTTGATGACCGTGGCCATTGGCGCCTTGCGGTAGGAGACTTCCATCCGCGCTTGCGGCAGCTTTCTTTCACCCTCGACAAGATTGGGCTCCCCGTGGGTACTTCGGTAGAGATGAAGGAGGTTTAAAAACCTAAAACCCTTGGTTTCGTAACCCCCGATGTCAATGTATGAGCCCACTCCGGAATGTTCTAAATCCAGGACCATTTGCAACTGCGTTTCCTGCCCGGGAAATGGCCTGAATTTCAGTTCTACAGCCACCGGCAAAATGACGGTCTGAAAAGGATAAAGCCTAAAGTTCGCGTCGTTGACGTAAAAGTGGCCTGAATAGCGGTATTTTTGGTAGAAGCGGCCGTCGGGCGTTCTCAAGGGCTTAACGGTATGGGGTACCAATAAAAAATCATAATCGTCGACGCCGTTAAAGAAAAAGAAAAGATCCTGAGCGGACATCCCATGCACGTTCATCAACCGCTCAGTTTCGGTTGACCAAACAACCCAAACCCAGCCATCCGAGTCGAACGTTTTTTTATTGGGCTCGTAGTTGTAAATATTGTCGGTCAGGATCCCTAATTCAATCGTCTCGGTTCCCTTAACAGCGACCTCTTGCTGCAAAGGAACCAAAATTTCCTGTCGGCTCTTGGTGTGCACTTCATAGTTGTAGGCTCTAAAGCTGATTCCAATAACCGCTGTAAGCAGCATCATGAGGGCGTAGGGAAAAAACACCCCAAATGTGGGAAGGCGTGTCGCTTTTTTCATCAATTTTCTCGCGAGAAACCCCGTCCTCCAGGGCAGGACGTTACTTCGTCTCGTGCCTGTGCGAGTTCACCCCAACGTTGCTGAGT
>CAYQOJ010000344.1:0-2948 GCA_964419105.1 uncultured Methylococcus sp. | reverse complement strand
ATCCCGCCTGACATCGGGGTCGGCATTCTCATTAATCGTGAGACTGGCTGAAGTGTGCTGAAGAAAAAGGTGGGCCAACCCGACACGAAACTCCCGAAGTTCAGGAAGCTGTTCCATAATCTCCCGTGTTACCAAATGAAATCCGCGAGGCCGCGGGGTAAGTGTCAAAGTTTTCTGAATCCACATGGCAAAGCTCCTACCTGCCTGCTGAAAAAGAAGCACTGTCATCAAACCGCAAAGATCCTCGTTTGGACTGAATCATGTGGCTCCAACAACCCCGAGAGATGAGGACATGACGCTTCCCAATATTCCGCATCGCATTTTAGCCGGGCTCGTCGGTATGCTGGCCCTCACTGCCTGTGCACCCTGGACGCCCATCAGCCAAAACCCCAATCGCATTCGAAGCCCCGAGCGTCTGACTTACGAGGCTTGCCTTCAGAAAGCCGGAGGGAATGAGGACCTGTGCAAGGAAGAAAAGCATGCGCTTTTAATGCAGCAGGAATGGGAGATGATGACACCCGATCGTTAGTGCTGGTGTCTTTCTAACTCCCCTTCCAGAAGGAGGGGGTTTCTCGCGAGAAAACTGATGATGCCTTCGGATAACTGGGCGGGCTCGACCCAAGCCCGCCAGCCGAAAATTAATTTGCAGGGCGCCCAGTCTTGAGCTTTTCAACCGCAGAAACGCTGTTGAGTAGTTCCTCGTCGGTCATGGCGGCAAGAGCCAAAAGTCCCGCACGAACCAGTTCGCTCTTTTTGGCTACATAGCCTTTGGCAAGGCAGCGCGACTTCAGCGCATCAAAAGCCCGATATTCCAGCTCAGGGAACTTGAAACTGTCGCGAATGAGCTTGGCTTTACGGTCTTTCTTCGCCTTATCCACTGGAGTCGGAAGCTTTGCCTGACCGACCTCGGTTTTTGCACGGGGCAACGTCTGACCCACGGCCTCAGAAAGCGAGGCTTTTCTCGCTTTAGTGACTCGCTTGGCTGTAAGGCCTGCCCTGGTGTTGGAAGCGGCCGGCTTCTTCACGGTGACTTCACTCGAGGGCGTGTCGGTGTTGGTGTTTTTTTCCGGGAGGAGAACTCTCCTGATTGCAGCCTTGTTGCCATCAAACCCGGCAACTCAGCGGATAAACAGTTTATCCCCTTTTTAGACGATCAGCACCATGGGACTGAGCCTCAGGAAACAGGCTACAATGGGCGTTTAATTTCACTGTCAGACGCCCAGACGAGCCATGCGCACCAGCCAATTCCCCCTGAATACCGTCAAGGAAACTCCTGCCGATGCAGAAATCATCAGCCATCAGCTGATGATCCGGGCTGGCCTGATCAGAAAGCTGGCAGCGGGCCTCTACAACTGGCTACCACTCGGCCTTCGCGTCTTGCGCCGGGTTGAGAATATCGTTCGCGAGGAAATGGACCGGGCGGGAGCTCTTGAAGTCCTGATGCCTTCCGTTCAGCCGGCTGAGCTTTGGCAGGACTCAGGGCGCTGGGAAGTCTTTGGTCCGGAACTTTGCCGCTTCAAGGACCGACACCACCGCGATTTTTGCCTCGGACCCACGCATGAAGAGATCATCACCGATCTCGTCCGAAACGAAATCAAAAGCTACAAGCAAGTTCCGGTCAACTACTACCAGATCCAGAGCAAGTTCCGGGACGAAATTCGCCCGCGTTTTGGGGTCATGCGAGCGCGTGAATTCCTCATGAAGGATGCCTATTCCTTCCACATGACTTCCGAATCGCTCAATGAGACCTATGAGGTCATGCATGCAACCTACAGTCGAATCTTTGAACGACTCGGTCTTGAATTTCGTGCGGTTCTCGCGGATACCGGTGCGATTGGCGGCAGCCTCTCCCATGAATTCCATGTCCTTGCTGACTCCGGCGAGGACGCGATCGCGTTTTCTGATAGCAGCGACTACGCGGCCAATGTCGAAATGGCTCAGGCCGTTGCGCTCAGCCAGAACTCCGAATCCGCGGCAACGCTTGAAACCGTGGATACCCCCGGTCAGCACAGCATTGAGGAAGTCAGTCAGTTCCTGAAGGTCGCTCCAGAAAAAATCATCAAAACCCTCATGGTTCAGGCCGAGGGGGGTGGCGTCGTGGCACTGCTCCTTCGAGGGGATCATGAACTCAATCCGGTCAAGGCAACAAAGCATCCCCTAATCGCCTACCCGCTTCAGTTTGCAAGTGAAGAAGAAATTCGAGTCGCCGCTGGCGCAGGTCCAGGATCCATCGGCCCGGTCGGCCTCAAGATTCCTGTGATTGCAGACCCAAGCGCTGCCAACCTGATCAATTTTGTATGTGGTGCCAATCAGGATGGCAAGCACCTTCGCGGCGTCAACTTTGGCCGAGATCTTCCTGCGCCCGAGACCTTCGATCTTCGCATGGTCATTGCCGGCGATCAGAGTCCCGATGGCCAAGGCCACCTCAAGATTGCCCGCGGCATTGAGGTTGGACACATCTTCCAGCTGGGAACCAAGTACAGTGAGGCCATGCAGGCTACAGTTCTCAATGAGGAAGGCCGGAATCAAGTATTGATCATGGGTTGCTACGGCATTGGCGTATCCCGCGTTGTTGCAGCAGCCATTGAACAGAACCATGATGACAAAGGCATCACCTGGCCTGAAGCCCTTGCACCTTTCCAGGTCGCCCTGGTTCCCATCAACATGGCCACCTCAGAACGCCTCGAGGCCCTGGCGGAATCGGTTTACAGCGAGCTCAAAGCGGCTGGCGTAGATGTTCTCTTCGATGACCGCAAAGCCCGTCCCGGCGTCATGTTCGCAGACATGGAGCTGATTGGAATTCCCCACCGAATCGTTTTGAGCGAACGTCTTCTGGATGCCGGAAAAGCAGAGTACAAGGGCCGCAAGGATGCTGAGGCGACGGAAATCGCAGTCGAGACCATCGTGCCGATGCTTCTTGAGCGGCTCGGGAAAGCGCGCTGATCTCA
>CAYQOJ010000343.1:0-2986 GCA_964419105.1 uncultured Methylococcus sp. | reverse complement strand
GTTCTTTGAGGTAAATACACCGGCGACCTCGGTCTTCGATGCACAGGGTCAGTCTAGGGCGCTGTTTCCTCGTCTTTTCTAGGCTGGATCAAGTTTTGGTGTGATGAGTCTTAGTTGAATTCACCGGAGGCCTCGCGGAGGCCATCCCTGTCGAGAATGTGAATGAATTTTCCTTTGACCTTGATGATCTCGGCGCTTTCAAAGCGTCCCAAGAGGCGGCTGACGGTTTCAAGCGCCAATCCCAAGTGATTGCCGATCTCCTGGCGGGTCAGGCTCAAGTGAAATTCTTCTGATGAAAATCCGCGGGTTCGGAAACGCCCCGCGAGATCCAGGAGGAAACCCGCGAGGCGTTCTTCGGCCGGACGCTGGCTGGCCGCCAGGCGCTCAATGGAGAGATCAAACTGCTCGCCGGTCCGTTGCAGGATGATTTGCTGAATCGAGGGAACCTTTTGTCCGAGGAGCTCGAGATCGTGTGCCGGAAGCTCACAGTAGCTACTGGTCTCCAACGCAACGAGAGTACAGCGGTGCTTGCCCGAATAAAGGCCATCAAAACCGACAAGTTCGCCCGGGAGTAAAACGGCAATAATGGATTCACGGCCCACTGTGTCAGTGTGGATGAGTTTGGCAGAACCGGACTTGAGGGCGTAGATGCCGGTAAAGCGTTCACCGGCCCGGTAGATGATTTCACCCTTTCGAAGGGTGCGATTGCGTTTGACCACGTGACTGATGGATAGGACCTCGTCAATGTCCATACCGCTGGGTATGCAAATGCGGGTGAGGTTGCAGTCCCCGCAGGCGACTTTTTGAGTGGCATGGGCCCCACGCAGAGAACTTTCAGTCATCCTTCCTATCCATGGCTTTTCCACAAAGATAGCGGGGTTTCTGTTCTGCGTCAATTTACGTAAATTCGCTTCAGCGAAGGCCCATGGGCTTGGCTTTTTAAACCATCGCTTTCCCATTTTTGGATTCTCGTTGTGCCCTTGGGAGGAGAGGTTCTAGAATGCGCTCTGAAACCTTTTGGGAGTTCTCCACCATGATCCACGCCGCTCACCTTCTTCGAACCCTTCTGATCCCTGCCCTGTTGCTGCCGATGGCAACCCACGCAAAACCCCCAGTCAGCGAGGAAAACCACAAGCAATTCGAAAAGAAATTTGCCGAAATGTGCGTTGAAAACGAAAAGAAGGCCATGCAGGGGTCAGGTGTGCTTCTGACGGAAGTCATCACCATGTGTGAATGCATCGCCCGGGAAGAGAGCAAGCGGGTGACGAGTGAGGAGGTCACCCAGTTCGTGTTCGAGAATCAGTACCCGGCATCCTTGATGATGAAGAGTAACGCCGCGACCTACACCTGCGTTGAAGCACAGAAGGCCGCGCCCACGTCGCCTTGAGGATTCTTTAGAGTGGCTTGATCAGGATCTTGGAGTTCCGGGCGGGGTCGTAGCTCGCCTGGCGGACCGGAGGGAGCGCCTTGATGGTGGCCGGTTCATAGCCCCTTTCCCGGAACCAATGTTCGGTCTGCGTGGTGAGGACAAAGACTTTTCGAACCCCATGGGCCTTGGCTTCTTTCTCCAAATGCTCAAGCAGCCATTTTCCGCGGTGCTCACCCCGGTAATCGGGGTGAAGCGCAAGGCAGGCAACTTCCGCCATCCCCTCTTCTTCAAAGAAATGAAGTGCACCGCAGCCAAGGATCGTGCTGTCGCGGTCGATGACACTGTAGTCGGTGATCGCACTTTCAAGACGCTCCTTGGAGCGTTTCACCAGAATGCCGGAGGCCTCCAGGGGCCGAAGGAGATTACGGATTCCGGGAACATCTCCCACCTCGGCTGCGCGAAGCCGCTCAAAAGGCGCCTGACTCACCAGAGTCCCCACGCCATCCCGGGTGAAAAGCTCCAGTAAGAGGGCGCCGGAGCGCTGCCAGTTGAGGTAATGCACGCGCCCAACGCCCTCGCGGCAGGCCTTGACGGCCGCTTCCAAATCAACGCGAAGCCCCGGCGGAAAGCCGATGCCTTTACGGAGCCTTCGGGACGCTTCTTCCGTGGTGAGTTCCCGAACCCAGGTCCCTTTATCGCCCTCGATAAAGTCTTCCTCTCCAAAGAGAATCAGCTTGTCGGCCTTAAGCGCGCTGGCCGCGGCCGTTGCGACATCTTCTGAGCGGAGGTTGAAGATTTCACCGGTTGAGGAATAGCCCACGGCGGAGAGAAGAACGACATTCCCCAAATCCAGTGCAGCGCGTATCCCATCGGTATCAATCCGGCGGACTTCGCCGGTCTGTTCAAAATCAATCCCTTCCCGAACGCCTACGGGACGCGCCGTGACGAAATTTCCTGAAGCGACGCGGATATGGGTTCCTGCCATCGGCGAATTGGGAAGTCCCATGGACAGCAGGGCTTCGATTTCAACCCGAACGGTTCCTGCGGCTTCCTTGACGCAGGTAAGTGCCGCAGCGTCAGTCACCCGAAGTCCCCGTTCATAGCGCGCGGATTGCCCTAAACGGGCGAGACGTGCATCAATCTGGGGGCGGATGCCATGAACCAGAACCAGTCGGATTCCGAGACTGCTTAAATGGGCAATGTCATGGAGGAGTTCCGAAAATCCTGGGTCCTCGACTGCTTCGCCGCCAAAATAAACGACAAAGGTCTTGCCGCGGTGGGCATTGATGTAGGGTGCAAACCCGCGGAACCAGACGACCGGTGCAGGGGGTTCAGGAAGCGCTTCAGAGGTCATTGTTTTAGATCAGGGGCTCAAGGTAGAACATCATGATATTCCCGATCAGGAACATGGCCAAAATGGCCACAAGACCTGCAATCCGCCCTTCACTGAAGCGAACCGCGTTTTTGAGGGATCCTTCTGCAGGTTCCAATCGAAGTTCCAGCCAGCGACCGGCGGCCATGATCATGGCTAAAAGACCCATGGTGACGTGGGTGGACTGAATCAGGTATTCGGTCTTGAGCTCAAATTCCGCATGCGCATGCGTCAGGAGCAGAATA
>CAYQOJ010000342.1:587-2994 GCA_964419105.1 uncultured Methylococcus sp. | reverse complement strand
CCCCATCAGAACCAGCATCAGAAAAAAAAGAATTCGAACCGCGCAAGGTAATCGCGCCAGGACGGGATGGTGACGCAGTGGCTTTTCAATGAAGGCGGTAGAGATCGCCGCGAGTAGCATCGAAAGCAAAAGGGCCCCTGTTCGAGAGGTGAGTGACTCGAGACCCACCGTCCAACGCAACACCACATCCACCGGCCAGTGCCAAAGATAAAGGGCATAGGATCGCTGGCCGATCCAGACCAGGGGTGAAGCGGCCAGGATGCGTCGCACCGGATCTTGAACCTCCGTTTGCGCACCCCCGATCAGGAGCAAGGCCCCAAGGACCGGAAGCAGAGCAAAAGGCCAGGGCATCTGGGTTTCATCGGCAAAGCCCAACGCCAACAGAATCAGAGAAAGCCCTATCCAGCCGCTTAAGTTCGAAAATCGAAGCCGATTTAGGCTTTGGCTTTTGTTCGTCAAAAGGTAAAGGAGAACCCCTGAAGCCAGCTCAAAAAATCGGGAAAAAATCGAGTAGAAGGCTCTTGGGGTCGCGTAAACAGAAAATCCTAGAGAGGCGAGCGCGAGGATCAAAAGAACGAAAAGACCACCCCAGCGCCCCCGCATCGAAGGGGACTTGAGCGCAAGAAACAGAAGGATCGGCACCACAAGATAGAACTGCTCTTCTACCCCCAAAGACCAGGTGTGGAGATAGGGGTTGAAGTCGACCCGAGGTGTAAAGTAGGTCTCCTGCCCCTTTTGCAAAACCCAGTTACTGACTCCAAAGAACGCCGAAAGGCCTAGGGTGACATCCTGGCTGCTCAGCCAGGACTCCGGCATAAAAAAGACATCGAGCAGGGTAGTGACCGTCAGGGTGAGAACCAGGGCCGGAATAATTCGGGCCAGGCGGCGGGCATAGAAATCAGCAACGAACTCAAGGAATCGGTCATGGGCTCTCCCAGCCATCGCACCGGTGACGACAAAGCCGGAAATGACGAAGAAAATATCGACCCCGGCAAATCCCCCGGGAAGATAGGCATGATCCAGGTGATAAAGGAGGACCCCCAGAACGGAAAGGGCTCTCAAACCATCAATATCGGGCCGGTAACGCATCCCTTGATGCTAGGGGCTACCCCCCGAAATGACAACTTCCAGGCCCGTGCCGGGTGAGACCAATCGGTTACAATAGGCCACTAAAATTCAGGATCGGAAAGCGCGCGTGGAACAGTTTCATGGAACGACGATCGTCTCGGTACGCCGCGGCAACCGGGTCGTCATCGGCGGTGACGGGCAAGTGACCCTTGGTCATACGGTCATGAAGGGGAATGCCCGCAAGGTCCGAAGGCTTTACCACGGCAAGGTGCTTGCAGGCTTCGCCGGCGCCACAGCCGATGCCTTCACCCTCTTTGAACGCTTCGAGGGCGAACTTGAAAAACAGCGCGGGCAGCTTGCACGGGCCGCAGTCGAGCTCGTCAAGGACTGGCGCACCAACCGCATGCTGCAGCGCCTTGAAGCCCTTTTGGCCGTCGCAGATGCCGAAACCTCCCTGATCATTTCAGGCAACGGTGATGTGATCGAGCCTGAGCACGGCTTGATTGCCATTGGTTCCGGGGGCCCCTATGCCCAAGCCGCTGCCCGAGCCCTTCTCGAAAACTCTGAACTGGGTGCCCGCGAGATCGTCGAGAAGTCCCTCGGCATCGCCTCGGATATCTGTATTTACACCAATCGCAACCTAACGCTCGAAGAACTCGAGATGCAGCCCCCCTCAACACCTGCATGACCCAGCTGACCCCCCGCGAAATCGTCAAGGAACTTGATCGCCACATCATCGGTCAAGCCGATGCCAAGCGCGCCGTAGCCATCGCGCTTCGGAACCGCTGGCGTCGTGCCCAGGTTGAAACTGGACTTCGGGAAGAGATCACGCCTAAGAACATCCTGATGATCGGGCCAACGGGCGTTGGAAAAACCGAAATCGCAAGGCGGCTGGCCCGACTGGCGCAAGCCCCCTTCATCAAGGTCGAGGCCACCAAGTTCACGGAAGTCGGCTACGTCGGCCGTGATGTCGAATCGATCATCCGGGATCTTGTCGATGCCGCAGTCAAGATGACGCGGCAAATTGAACTCGAAAAGGTCCAGGCCACAGCCGAAGAACGCGCCATTACTCGGATCCTTGAAGCCCTCTTGCCCGGTGTCGAGGCCTTCAATCCTGAAACCGAAGAGGAATCGCCGACCCATCAGAAATTCCGACAGAAACTCCTCTCGGGAAGCCTCGATGAGAAGGAAATCGATATCGAAACCGCAGGCGCCCACCTCGGGGTTGAGATCATGGCGCCTCCGGGCATGGAGGAGATGAGCCAGCAGCTTCAGGGCCTTTTCCAGAATCTTCAGAGCGGAAAATCCCGCACCCGAAGACTCAGGGTCAAGGACGCTC
>CAYQOJ010000342.1:0-512 GCA_964419105.1 uncultured Methylococcus sp. | reverse complement strand
GAGGAAGAGGCCGCGCGGCTTCTCAATGACGAAGACATCAAGCTTCGGGCGGTCGAATCTGTCGAACAGCACGGCATTGTCTTCATCGATGAGATCGACAAGATCTGCAAGCGCTCCGATCACGGCGGGGCCGATATTTCCCGGGAAGGCGTGCAGCGCGATCTTTTACCTCTGGTCGAGGGGTCGACGGTCTCGACCAAGTACGGCATGGTCAAAACCGACCATATCCTCTTTGTAGCTTCCGGGGCTTTTCACCTGACCAAGCCCTCGGACCTGATTCCCGAGCTTCAGGGACGTTTTCCGATCCGCGTCGAGCTGGAGGCGCTTGGGGCTTCCGATTTCGTTCGCATCCTGACCGAACCCACCGCATCCCTGACTGTTCAATACCAGGCCCTTTTGGCCACCGAAGGGGTCAAAGTCAGCTTTGCCGAAGAGGGAATCCGAAGGCTTGCCGAGATCAGTGCCGAGGTCAACGATCGGACGGAAAACATCGGGGCCCGGAGGCTTCACAC
>CAYQOJ010000341.1:0-3007 GCA_964419105.1 uncultured Methylococcus sp. | reverse complement strand
TTGATTAGCTATTCCATATGTTGATGCAAGTTCCCATAATTGATTTCCAAATTGGCCTGTAGCTACAAACCCAACCCACCTTTCTGATAAGCTGTCTTCTTGTAAGTGTCTATAAACATGATATAAAATGAGCATTCCACACACTATCAGACTGTAAACTACAGTCTTTTTCAGCTTATTAATTGAAATGAGTGTTTTCACCTCCATTCAATAAATCTGCTTTACTTGATACGTATATATCCTTTGATGGATGAGTAGGTTTGTTTTCGGTAAATTTCTTCACAGCAAAATTAAATGTGTTGGTGCACTTAATGTGCGTGTCTGATTAAATGTCTTTCTCTCCAATTCACAATGAATTTATCAAGATGGTGTAAAAAATATATCCACTTGTGAAATATGCTCACTGACACTTGAAGATGTGTACATGTGGTATGCAGAATGTCTTGTCCAACAGTGTTTATTTAGATCCAATGTAGCATATGGATATCCTTGATGTCAGATATAGAATCCCTTTATCCTCTACTTTATTGAGGAGATTTTCGTTTATCTGTGATTCACTTATTGCATCATTTCCATTGGTTATCACCTTGATTTGTTGCTCCTCTCGTGATTTGTATTGGTAATGATTCATTCGAATATCAGCAGCAAGAGGGTAAATGATTTTTCTTTTGCAATTGTTGCATTGTACATGATGAACGCTCACATAATTCATCTTGTCTGGCTTGTACAACATTTTATGTCCAAATTTGTATCTGTTGTAAGAAAAAAAAAATGGATCTGCATCTGATCTCTTTGTGAATTTTTTTATTACAGAAGAATACCCTGGCTTTGTTGTATTATTGTTTCCAAATACAGATGATATTATTTCAATGTGATCATAAGCAGAATACACATCCTGTAAAAGCTGTACAAGTGACTGGGCTTGAAATGGGGTCCATAGAAACTCATCCACGTCAAAATTGGCCATCCATGTTGTTTTTCCTGCTAAGTGATATCTAGCATAATTAAACACTGCTTCCTGGCATTTAAATTGAAAGTGAACTTTTACATTCCTGTCTCTGTGTTTACATTCCCAAAATGATTCTTTTGCATGCACAAGGATTACTTGATTCAGTGAAATATATTTTTGCAAAGTAAGTGCTGTATTATCAGTGCTATTATCATCAAATATAATAAAGAGCTGGAACCCCATCAGCTTGTGTAGCTCAATCCATTCACACATAAATCTGCCTTGGTTTAAAATCAATGTAGCAACTGCTAATGTGAGGTTGTTGGGTATAAGACTATGCAAATTTTTTATTCTTTTCCTGTTACCATTTGTTGATTCTATAAGAATATGCTGTACTTTTCTATATGGCGAACTATTCTTTGGTAAATCATCATACAATGCCATTTTTTCATAGTGCATTGCACTGAAAAGGATCAGTAGGATTATATTGCATATTAATATCATAGTGCTGTATCTTATTTTTTTGTTAGTCAAAATATTTATTGATTTCAGATTCATCAAGTTAAAATACAACATCAATGACAGGCTATTTTACTTGGTTTAATCTGGGTTTAATGGTCGCCTTTATGGAAAAACAATTAAAAATGAAGTGTTCCCTTACACGATACTTAATTGCTCCGTGGATCAGGATTCATGTATCTTTATGATTTGTTTTCCATCCATAAAAAGAGTATGCGCAGCTATTCTTTCTTTTTTTTACTCTGTTCTTTAGTTTTGTTGGTACTTTTTAATATCTTTGAGATTTTCAATCAGTTTTTTTTCCTTCGTAGACATTTCAGTGGATCCTTTGAACCAGTAAAATGCAATTCGACGATAATCTCATTGGCAACTTTCGGTTCTAGATTTTTTAAGATAGAACCTACCATCAACTCTCTGCTATCTCAGACCTTCAAGGTGGATTCAATTGTAGTTAATATTGCTTTATCCTCGAGAACAGGAGACATTTCTAAGGAAGATGTTTATTCATTGGTAACCAAAGAGTTTGGTGAGTGTTCACAGTCTTCCATAAATAAAATTCAGTGCAATGGAGATCTTTTATTTGTTTTTGGGCCCGACTTAGGCCCAGCAACCAAAATACTGGGAACCCTTCAGATGCTTCCTGAATTGGATGATAATACATGCATAGTTAGTGTTGATGATGATGTTGTTTACAGTGAAAATTTAGTTAAGGTTCTAGTTTCCAATACTCCTCATGATGGTGTGCTGGGACTCAGCTGTGAAGAAATCCCATTTGGACTCAATCTTTTACGTATATTTGACCCTAAAATTATATGGTGGCAAAGCATTGATTCATTTGATAGTTGGAGACTTCCCTTCGACAACATTGTTGAGTGCAAAGGTTGGCTGCATGGCTGGAATGGTATCTTATATCAAAAACGTTTTTTTGCCAGTGATGTTTTTTTAATGGACACTGCTATGCCAAGCGGTTGTTTCTATGCAGATGACGTAAGATTGTCTGGTTATTTATGGACAAAAGGGGTCAAGCGATATGTTTATCCGCACTTTTCAAGTTACAGGTGCAAAGGGTGTGGTCACCAAGGAAAAAATGCCAGTGATTCACTTAGTCTGATAACAAATACTATGCAATTGAAGCAACTGCCATGTGTTGAATATTTCTCATGGAACTGAAGTAAATGAGGAACCTGATCAGCATATTAATGAAATCTGCTCTTGGCTTTATATCTGAAAACATATCACTGTGATTTTTTTTTTGTTGGTTGGATAAATCTGTTGTGTTACTCATCTATATCAAAAGTAATTGATTAATGTGATATAAAGGCACAAAAAATAGAATTGAAATGTAACCATGAATAAAGTTTTGGTTGTTGTGATTTGTTGCTTTCATGTATAATGTGAAAGATCAAACATGCATAATATCGCAATACCGTTTGCAGATCTGCCGGCGATGGACAAGGAGCGTTTATGTCCTGAGGTTTTGTAATGGATAATGAATTCCAGTCCAGTGAGGAGGAAAATAATCTGTGTGTTTAAATCCTT
>CAYQOJ010000340.1:245-3017 GCA_964419105.1 uncultured Methylococcus sp. | reverse complement strand
ATCTGACCGACAACACCGAGCGGCTCGTGAAAATGATAGGCCACCGTATCGGCATCAATTTCGGAAATCGAACCTTCCTGAGCACGGATGCAGCTTGCGAAATAACGAAAGTGATCGGCTGCCAGTGGGATATCTGCCGCCAGCGTCTCCCGAATGGGTTTGCCGTTATCCCAGGTCTCTGCAACCGCCAGAGTTTCAAGGTTCTCCTCGATGCGATCGGCGATCTTGAGAAGAATGCCGGCCCGTTCAGCGGGTGCCGTCTTGCCCCATGCGGATTTGGCCGAATGCGCAGCGTCCAAGGCCTTTTCGATATCTTCAGCTGTAGAGCGGGCCACTTCGCAGAACACGTGCCCCGTCACCGGAGTCAGGTTCTCGAAATATAGCCCTTTGACCGGCTTGATCCACTCACCGCCGATGAAGTTTTCATATCGCGCCTTGAAATGAACCTTGCTGCCAGACAGATTGGGATTGACGTAACGCATGCTTTCTCCTCATGGGTGACGGGCGCATCCCCATGTTCCCAGGGTTTGCCCATTAATTTTGTTGAAGGGTTCAGGGAGGCTCACCCCTAGTTTAAGCACTAAATATTTCAATGAATGAATCGGCGTCAGATGGGGTGAAGCCCCCGCCCTTTTGAGCCCAGACCCCAAAATAGGCCCTGGAGCCCATCGATTACTCCGGGGTCAGACCCAGCCGTTCCCAAAGGAAGGCATATGAAATGACGGGGCGATTTTGAGCCTTTGCCTGCCGGGCTTCACCGTGCTCATAGGTGTGTATCAGATCCTTCACCTTCGCCAGCCCACGTTTCGTCTTGATGGCTTCGAGTGGGGTCAGATCATTCAGGATTGGAATGGGCTTGGTCTCCCAGTCCGCATACACCTCATGCAGCTTTTTTTCGATCAAAGCATGGAGGACATCGGGGCTGATCGATGACGTTTCAGGCTCGGACGCCTCGGGGAATGCCCGCGTTCCCCCCTTTTTCTTCATGAGCCCCCTGGGATCCGAGATCTCCCGAAGCTCAAAGGAAATCAAATCGCCGGCCAGACCATCCAGCCAGATTTTCCCTTCATCAGCATGCAACTGGGTGTGGTACGAGACCTGAATCCGGTCGGGTTCATTGCCCAGCTTGATCGCGAGTGTACTTCGGAGCTTTCCGTCCTCTCCGGTGAAAAACCTGAACCATCCCTCGCTTCTAGAGCCCTCAAGTGACTCGTGATCCCCAAAGCGGCTCTCAAGCCGGGCCCAGTCCATCACCCGGTAGTGATCCGTCACAAAAAGAATCGCCTCACCCGTGGTCTGATCCACGATCGTTGGCATCGATGGTGGGTCGATAAAGCTGCGCAACCACGATTCGATCACGTGGAGGCTCAGGAGGGCATCTGGATCGAAGCCATTTTCAACGTTGTGTTCCCTCTCCGCCTCCAGGAAATCGATCAGTTCCATCGCCTTCAGCCTTCTGAAGGGATAGACCGCACCGGACAGCACGAGATGACCTTCATCCATGACGATTCTTGCGGCAATCACATCCAGAGGCTGCGTACTTTGGGAGGCCGTGCGCTCAACAACATACAACGGTTCTCGTTCAGGTTCGAGCATGTCCCTGACCGTGAACCCTTCCCCCCTTCGGACTTCAACGATCTCATAGAGGCGAATCGGCCTCGCCATCAATTCCTCGATCCACCGTCTATGATCGACCGTCAGTAAAGGTCCGCCGCGGCCCAGAATCAAGTCGCCGATCAAGACATCTTCGCCCTGGTACTCGCAGATCCCCTCGGCCAGGACCCACTCCATGGCATTGATCATGATGGCACTGAACACCTCTTCCCCAAGGGCCTGAAGCGTGGTCCACTCTTCATCTTCGATACCCCCGAAGAAGCCCTCATGAAGGGCCTCCCGGAGTTGATCCGGGTGCTTTCTCTGAAGCCATTCAATGACCCGCTGTACGCCATGGTCCTTGGATTTTCGAGCCTCATCGGCCCGTTCGGACTCGGCCCTGAGACAGCACTGCTTGTACTTCTTGCCACTTCCACAGGGACACGCATCATTGCGCCCGATCTTGCTCATAATCTTCTTCATCCAAGGTTTGCATTAACTGGGGTATTCTGACCCTCTGAACAGGATCTGTTCAACCGACGATAACGGCGATCGACACCCAAGGACTGGGGTCGCTCTGATCGAGGCGGCCCATCCCCGACCCTGACCCTCATTGTTACGGAGCTCCCCTTTTGATGAAACAAGCAAATCTTGAAGAACTCTTGCGCGATATCACCCTGAGCGCCATCGTCAGGAACGCAAACGGAGAAGACGATGTCAGCACCCTCCTCTTTGAGATTGATGCTGCGGTCAAATCAAGACGCTCGGTCGATTGTGTTCAGTTTGAGGAGGCCTGGAAGGATGTCGTGGACGGAAGCAAGCAGCCATACCTTTTCATCAACTTCAAGCTCTCATCCGAGGTTTGCACGGCCGCTTACGACGAAGGGAAAGAGGTGAATGAACTGACGTGGAATCTGGCGCTTCCCTTTGTTAACGGACTTGATGCCTCGGAATTGCCGGAATCTGGCCTGGATTGGCTGGATCAGGGCGAGATCCACATCGCGCATGAATCTCCTGAACTTTTCGAATGTCTTTTGGAAATCATTCAACTCGATGAATAGAGCACGCGGGGCCCTTTCAGGCCCAGGAGAATCCGGGTCAGGAGAGAGCCTTTGGGTCTTAGGGTTCAGGTTTCCGCTCAGACAAGGCGGTAACTGATGCCGCAGATTCCATTCGTCT
>CAYQOJ010000340.1:0-235 GCA_964419105.1 uncultured Methylococcus sp. | reverse complement strand
TGGAAAGCTCGCGTCTCAACCCAATTGCTTAGTTTCCTGTACAGCCGAAGCGATTGCATCGACGGCCGGATTGCCCATTGATGCCCTGTTAATCCCCTTTTCTGGTGTGCTAGCTAACACTTCTTGAAAGAGCGCTTTTGATCGCATAATCTCAACATGCGACATTTTGAGGGTAACGCCGATGCGACCGTCAGTTCTGCTGGATCTAAATCGAAGCGCAGTTCGTGAAGTAGTG
>CAYQOJ010000339.1:0-3021 GCA_964419105.1 uncultured Methylococcus sp. | reverse complement strand
ATCGCCAACGATCTGCGATGGATGAACTCAGGGCCCCTCGCAGGTCTTGGGGAACTCCACCTTCCGGCACCTCAACCGGGCTCCTCGATCATGCCGGGCAAGGTCAACCCGGTCATCCCCGAAGCGGTCGCCATGGTCGGTGCACAAGTGATCGGCAACGATGCCACCATCACGATTGCGGGCCAGTCCGGCAACTTCCAGCTGAATGTGATGTTGCCGGTCGTAACGTATAACCTGCTTCAAAGCATTGAGCTCTTGGCCAATGCCTCTCGTCTTCTGACGCAAAAAGCGATTCAGGGATTCACTGTCAGGGATGAAAACCTTCACCGCTCTCAACCCGGTGATTGGTTATCTCAAAGCCGCCGAAATTGCCAAGAAGGCCTACGGCTCCAAGCGTCCGATCCTGGATGTCGCCGAAGAAATGACTGATATTCCAAGAGACAAGCTCGAAAAACTGCTGGATCCCCGTGCGCTCACGGAAGGCGGGATCCAGCCCGGCTGATCTAAATTTACTGCTTTTTGGCGGGCTTGGCAGGCGGCAGCGGCGTAACGCTCGTCTCCGTCACGACCGGTATGGGCGCCGAAAACTTTCGATCCTGGGGTCGGGTCAGATTGGGGTACACGCCATCACGCTGATAGTTCATCTCACCCAACGGACGATTGAAGGCAAAACCCGCAGGCCCCAGAACCATGATGGTACCGGCCCGGGCAAAGGCATCGTGCGGGGGAGCAATGTCCGCGATCGCGATGAGGGGTGTGGTGGCAACGAAAAGGGCCGTTCCTGCGGCGGCAAGCGCAACCCCTACGGGTCGGAGAAGAATGATGTCGGCCAAAACCCCCGGATACCCGAGGCTTCGACCCCGTCCGTATCCCTGACTATCCCCATAGTTGCCACTATCATCGTACACAGAGGCCGCTGTATTGGGCTCTGCAGAGGCAATGGAGCTGAAGGTGATGCTCAGCAGAAGAACCAAAAACAGGGGAAAAGAAGGTCTCATGGATCACTCGTTGGGTCAGGATAGGTCGGAAAACGATCCGTGAGTTATAGCAAGCTTAAGAAGATTAATCACCTTTCGCTTGGGATGCCGTAGTTTCCCAGAAGGCCGAACCTGCGAGGGGGGCGATGGGTTGGCTGGGTCGCTTCATGACCTCTTTGACGAGATCGCTTCCAATGGCGTAGTACCCTCCTCCGTGCCCCCGATCGATATAGGTGGCAAGACCCACCAAACGGCCGCGCCGATCAAAAAGGCCCCCGCCACTTCCGCCCAGGGTAAAAAAAGCCGAGGTTTCGATGAGAGGCAGTCCGCCCAGCCGACGGGTTCGAAGGACCTTGCCATCGGTGTAGGAAAGTCCCAGTGCCCTTGGAAACCCATAAAAATAGAGCGGATCGCCCTTTTTCAGGGTACCGATGCCGGTCAGCCGGGCAGGATGAAGATCAAGCGCGGGAACATCAAGAAGGCAGAGATCACTGCTGACATCTGCCCTCACGCCTTCAACTCGGTAACTGCGGTAGCCACGAAAAATGCCAAGTCGGCCACCGGTCCGAACGACATGACAATTGGTCGCGACGATATGAGGTGCCACAATAACCCCTGAACCAAAGTAAAGACGCCCACCGGCTTCAGCACCCTGAATCTGCACGACGCTATTGGACACCCGATGATCCGGCCCCGCGGCAAATCCGCGCCAGGGAGCCAGCATCAGGATCAGCAGCAAAATGATTGAGCGAGCCTTCATGGCACATTACGGGATCTTGGGTTACTGGTGCTTTTGAACGGTGGCGGCAGGAAGAAGTTCCGGTGAAAAGACATCGAGGCCAGGAATTCCCAGTGCCTGGATGGCTTTTGCGTTTTCCCCCTCCTGATACGAAGGCAAGCCTCCCTCATGACGCATCAGACGATAAGCGAGTGCGGCTGAAAGGACCCGAATGGGATAGTCTCTTGGAAGATCTTTGAGATAGGGCTGAATAGTAAAAAAATCCCGCGCGCCGTATTGGGCCATGATCGAGGCCAATCCACCGTTCCTTGGGCCAATGTTGTAGGCCAGGAGCCCCAGAAAGAGGTCGCCCTTCATTTCCCCGAGATAGTGGTGGAAGGTTGCCGCAGCTAAATAGATGTTATCGCGCGGATTTTGAGGATCTGGCTTGTCGATGGAAAGGGTCTGGGCCACATCCTTGGTGATCCGTTTTGGAACGGCCGTAATCTGAAAAAGTCCCCGACCGCCATCCTTGCTGTCTCGGGGCAAGAAGGAGGACTCTGCCACCCCGATACCGACCAGAACCTCAGGATCGACAGCGTAATGCTTGGCAGCCGCGTGGATCTCCTCTTCGAAGGGCTTCACCCTTGAGAGAATGAGGGTCATCTCCTCGTGATTGGTCCTTCGGTAGGCCGCGTAAACCTGATGCGAAATGCTGTCTCGACCCGCCTGCTCGGCGCCGCCCACTAGGCTTCGGAGCCGCCCCAGATCGGCCTGAAATCCGGGAAAGCCGGCATAGGCCACACTGACTGTGAGAATAACAAGCGCGGACAGCACCGGGCCATTGGCAGCCCAGAGCCTGATTTTTCGGCGATACCAAAGCCAGCCCGCAAGAAAAAGGGAACTCAGGATCCCAAGGATCAGGACGGTTCCTGCAAAGGGAAGGAGACTTTGGGTCAGATCGCTGCCACCAAACCAGCCAGCGGCGCGGCCCAGGATCGAGATCGTCCCAATCAAACCGCTGGTCATCAGCGCCAGGGTCTCAAGGCTCAAGTAGAGAATCGGCGGATTCCGCCTCGATGGGGCTTTTACCGCCTTCTTTCGTGCGGGACGACGCGCGGTCAAAGGCTTTGCTGCCTTGGGCTTGAGTTCAGGCTTTTTGGGGGGCCGGGAAAGGGGTTTTTGGGCCACTGACGGGGGCATCGCTAAACAAGAGGGCAAATCCTAACATCGATCTCAGGACAAACGCTGATATTCTTGGCGAATGGGAACCGCCGGATCATCTTTACTTCGCTCCTGCCTGAAGCTCTTTGGCCTTATGCTTTT
>CAYQOJ010000338.1:0-3027 GCA_964419105.1 uncultured Methylococcus sp. | reverse complement strand
CGCTTCAGCCGTGAGGAGCCGCTCATTATGGAGATGTTTATACAGGGCGTCAAGCCCTCAATGACTTTATTTCGCTACCCAAGCCTCGCCCACACCCCCTAACCGCAACTTGGGTTGAGCTTCCACGAAGATCGCCGCACACTGGCCACCCTGCAACACGATTCCGTCTTTCATTTGGAGCATTGATATGAGTCTTCACGCATTGCCTTCAACGGCACCCGCCGATGCCCAATTGCGCCCCATTGGCGAGGGACTTCACGAAATTGCCTGTGAAAACCCACTCGCCAGCTACCGGGTTCTGACTCAGGGCGCCCAGCTTTTGAGCTGGCATCCCGCCGGTGAAACTGAGGTTGTGTGGTGCTCGCCCCACGCGCGATTCCTTGAAGGAAAGCCGCCGCGGGGCGGCACACCGATCTGTTGGCCCTGGTTCGGCCCTCACAGCAACCCTGATTATCCAGCACATGGCCTGGTCCGAGCTCGCGAATGGACGCTGGCAAGTTACAGCCGCGAAACCGATGGATCAGACATCTTGAGGTTTAGAACCACGACGACGGGTTCCGATGCATCCCCCCTATGGCCCTATAAAGCGCAGCTCGACCTGACCTACCGCATCGGGCAAGCTCTCATCCTGACGCTTGAAACCACCAATCTTGGTGAAGACCCCATCACCATTACCGAGGCGGTTCACACCTACTTTGGCGTGGGTGACGTGCGCGAAATCGATATCCTTGGGCTTTCCGGCAGCACCTACCTTGATCGACTTCAGGCCGATGCCCGCATCATCCAAACCGGCGACATCAGAATCACCCGTGAAACAGATCGGGTTTATCTCTCGACTTCACCCGAATGCACCATTACTGATCGGCGACTAAACCGCAGCATTCACATCAGCTCCGAAGGGGCGCGCTCCAAGGTGGTCTGGAATCCCTGGATTGAAAAGGGCGCGAAACTCGGAGATCTGGGGGATTCAGGCTACCTTCAGATGGTGTGCGTTGAATCCGGCAATATCGCCGATGATGCCATCATGATCGCACCAGGCGAACGACATGCCCTTGAGATCAAGTACAGCACAACCCCAAATGCCTGACGCACGCCACTAATGCTGAAGATCTTGTACCGCGACCCCCATCTGGTCGCGGTACACAAGCCCGCGGGCCTATTGGTTCATCGAAGCCAGGTCGATGTTCATGCTACAGAAAATTGCATGAGCCTTTTACGAAACCAAATTGGTCAATGGGTCTATCCGATCCATCGCCTGGATCGACCGGTATCCGGCATTCTTCTTTTTGCGTTGGACCCGGAGACGGCCCATCAGCTCGGGACCGCCTTTCTTGAGCGAAAGACCCATAAGACCTATCTCGCGTTGGTGCGTGGATTTTGTCAGAACGAAGATGCCATCAATTATCCGCTCAAGGAGGAGCAGGACGAGGCGACCGACAAGCGCGCCAATTCAGACCCGACCCCCAAACCAGCCGTAACCCGATACACCTGTCTATCGAAAGTGGAGATTCCGGAACCTGTAGGCCGCTACGCCAGCGCGCGCTATTCGCTCATGGCGCTTCACCCCATCACAGGCCGGAAACATCAGCTCCGCCGCCACATGAAACATATTTTCCATCCCATTGTGGGCGATACCACTCATGGGGATGGCTGCCACAACCGTTTTTTCCGTGACCGTTTTGCATCCAGCGCCCTCATGCTGTCCGCAACAGAGCTCGAATTTTTTCATCCCGCCAGCGGTGAACGTCTGCATCTTAGGACTCAACCAGACCCCGATTTCATGGGCACCCTGACCAAGGTTGGACTAATCCTCAATCCCTGAGAGTCTTAGGGCTTTTCCGAAAGCACTCGCGCAGATGTCACAAAGGCCATCCCCTGATTGTAGGCCCCATTCACCATCACGCCCTCGACCAGCGGCGGAACGACTGGCTCACTGCTTTCCCACTCCACCAGAAATCCAGCACTAGCCCCTCCCGTTCGATCCGACTCCCGAACCACGAAGGTTTCTGCCGCCATCGCCTTGAGCCCGCGCGGCTCTGCCAGAAATCCCCGCACGACCGCCCCGCTGGTTCCGATGTAATCCACCCGAGTCAACGCAATGGATTGATGGGCATCTAAATTCCTGATATTTAAAGTCACTGCAAGATTCAAAACTGCGCGACGATCGCCGTAAGCCACCTCCGAATACACGGGCAAAAAAAGCGCTTGCCCACGACTACGCTCAACCCCCTCCGCTGAGCTCATGAAAACGCCCATTAGCGAAAGGATCAGCACAATCCAGCCCTCAAAACCCACCAAATAGCGAATTTTCATACAGCCCTCCTATCCAACCCATCACATCCAATTTGAGTCATCACCCCAGCCTTCAGAGGTATCATCCATCGGCAACCCAACCCACCGATACCAAGGCCATGAATCCATTGAATTACAAAGCCCACCCCGCCCTTCTGGAATGGATCAGCTTGATCACCCAAACCAGCCCTAATCCCAGCCAAGACCTTCGCCATGTTCTCCTGCTTCTAGCCCTCACAACACCCCTCTTTGGACTGGCGCTCCGAGGCATTTCTCGAAAGCTGGATGAGATCCACATTCCCCTCCTGAAGGCCCTCGGCCTGGCCATCCCCTCTGCGACACTTTATACCCCACTGATGTTGACTCTTCTCAATGATGTTGCCCACCACGCCTTTATCTTTGGCGAACGCTGGTTTTTGCTGTTTGCTCTTGTTGTAGTCAGTCAGACGCTAGCCGCCTTCTATGCCTTCTTCATCCACTCACCCCGAGAGCGAGGACCCGCCGGGCTGGAGTTCGGACTTGGCGCATCCCTCTACCTCCTCTTAATCTCAATTCCGATCAGCCTCGCGCTGCTTGGCATCGATGCCCTGATTCCTATTTTCTGAGCCTGCATAGCTGGCAAGCGTATTTTTTCCATCCTGAATGAATTTTTTGCATCCCGACCTGTCTATGATGTGTCACCGGGCAATTACCGGTGACTTATCAAGTAACACAAGCGTTTAAGAGGTAACTACT
>CAYQOJ010000337.1:0-3030 GCA_964419105.1 uncultured Methylococcus sp. | reverse complement strand
GATGACACCAAGGCCGAGATCAGTGCGCTCAAGAGCCAGATGGAGGCCTTGACCAAGGGAGTCTCAGGTAGCTCTGGCCCCGGATCTGATGACATCCTGCCACCGGTTAAGGGTCACAACGACCGCTCTCCGGCGAGTACCCAGACCGACAACCTGTTTGACCGGAACTCCGGGTCTAAATCGGCTGTAGCCGCCAAGCCCATCACTGAAATCAGAACGATTCGTGTGGGACACGATTCCGAGAAGGATAAGGCGACTCCTGGTGCAACTCCACCTTCATCTGCTTCTGACAACAAGAGTGCAGATGACGGGGAATCCGTCTTCATTCCGGCAGGAACGATCCTTTCCGGGAATCTCCTGAATGGCCTCGATGCCCCCACCGGCAAGAAAGCCCGAAAGGAGCCTTTCCCGGTCCTGGCTCGCATCAAGCACGAAGGCATCCTCCCTAATCGCTTTCGGGCTGATTTACGGGAGTGTTTTCTGGTCGCAGCTGGATATGGCGACTTGAGTGCCGAGCGGGCCTACATCCGATCCGAAACTCTCTCCTGTGTGCGTCAGGATGGCGGCGTCATTGAAGTGCCGATTGATGCCTATGCCGTGGGTGAAGACGGCAAGGTGGGTCTTCGGGGTGCCGTGGTCAGTAAACAGGGACAACTTATGGCGACCTCGCTTCTGGCGGGCTTTGCCAAGGGCATATCCGATGCTTTCGGCAAGGTTCAGATCCCGGTCTTCATGACAGGCGGCAACGGGAGCCTCTCCAACAATGTTCCATACCAGAACGCCTTCAGTACGCAAGCCATGGAAGGCAGCAGCCTTCGTGGTGTCGGGTATTCCATGGATCGCATGGCCCATTACTACATGGATCTGGCGGAGAACCTCTTTCCTGTCGTCGAGATTGACGCGACCCGCCAGATCGAATTCGTGATCCAGCGCGGTACCGAACTCAAGCTCTACAACCCCAAAGACACCCGCCGTCCGGTCAGGACCTCTAATCGCCCCTATTGAGGAGTCACTTTCATGAATCGTCATGCCTTACTTTTGTTACTCATCCCCTTACTGTTCGAAGGCTGTACCGCAGGTTCCTTCGGCTGCAAGGGATTCCCGAACAGCCCGATCTGTAAGTCTGCCGTTCAGGCCTACAAGGCCACGGATGTCGCGAACCCCAAAAACCCGATCGATGCGGAGGGCAATGACACCTCCCCTTTGGCCGCTGCCCCCTCAGTTCCTGAAACTCAGGGGGTCACGCCGACGGTATCGCCCAAGGTTCAGGATCCATCCGCGGTCAGGACGCCACCCAAGGTACTCCGCATCTGGATTGCCCCCTGGGAAGACAGTGATGGCGATCTTCAGGCACCAAGTTACGTCTTCACGGAACTGGAACCGCGCCGCTGGATCATCGGAAACCCTGGGGGATCGAGCTATCCGACCTTGAAGCCCCTGCAGGTCGCAGCCAGAAAGCCTTCCCTGGCGAATAGCGCTGAGTCTCTCGCAGAACCTTTGAAGGGACAGGCCACAAGACAAGGCCGGTCTGGAATGCCGGGATCAGAAGACGAGTAACCCCTTTTTCCAATACCAAATCTCCATCGGTTCGGGGCTTTGAGATCGGCGGGAAACCGCCCTTATTCAACGAAGAGAAACGTCATGAACAACACATCACGCAAGATCTGGACGGCCCCGGCATCGATTTGGACTTTTGGACTCGTCTCACTGCTCCTCCTCAATCAGGAGTGTATCGCTGGGACCGGTGGCTCCAGTGAATTTGGAACGATCTATACCCTTCTGACCGGCTGGCTCCAGGGGATGCTGGGCCGAATTCTTGCCGTGACCTTCGTGATGGTGGGTCTTGTGGCTGGCGTCATGCGCGGCTCCATGATGGGCCTTGTGCTCGGGATTGCCTGCGGATTGGGGGTTTATACCGCACCCACCGTCATCGACAACATTGTGACCGCTACGCTTCCCTGATCCGTGGCACCCCTACCGATCCCCATCCGACATCGGGGGAATTCGAGCTCCGGCAGGAAACTGCCGACCAACTTCTTAGGGAGAATCCCCATGCATCAGGTCTTGGTCCTCGGCCATAGCGGCGAACTACTGCATCCCTGCAATCCGGCAAGAGCACGCCAGCTCTTAAGGAACCATCGAGCCAAAATGGTCGTTCATCGTCCTTTCACGATCCAGTTGATTCCGACCTCCATTTTCATTGATCCGGTGGCGATCCATGAGCGCCGTCTTTGATCAGGAACGGATGGGAAGCCGTCTCTTCCCTGCACTTGCCTATGACCCGGATAACGGTGTTTTTCTTTTAGAAGACCGAAGTCTCGGGTTTGGGTTTCTCTGTGATCCTTTATCCGGAGGCGACCAAGCGGTCTCTGATCGGGTGAATGTCTTTTTAAACCAGGAATGGCCGATCGATACCCTGATCCAGGTGAGTCTTTGGACGTCACCCGATATCCAGAGGAATCTCGCTGTACTCAAATCACGCCGCTCTGGATCCATGGCAGAGGTCACTCAAGGACTGGTCGGGAACACCCTGTCGTTTCTGCAGGATGGGACACGGATACCCGTGGACGCCTCAACTAACGTTCTGATTCGACGCTGTCAGATCATCATTACGGTGAAGTTGCCCACAGCCCGGCCGCAACCCACAGAAGCCGAGGTCGAACGCGCAAAATCATTGCGATTGACCAGCCTTCAGTCCCTGACCACCATCGGACTAAGGCCACAGCCTCTTAATGCGGATCGATACATTCGTCTGATGTCGGTCATGCTCAATTGGGATGAGAATGCGGGATGGCTCAATCACCCTGAATCGGGTGCGGATGAAACGCAACTGATTCGGGATCAGTTCCTCGATTACGGAACGGATATTCGTCTGGACCGATCAGGCGTATGGCTAGGCGACAAACGGGTCAAGACACTCTCAGTCAAACGCTACCCGGACCATCTCTACTTTGGATCCGCACGAAGTTATCTGGGAGATGTGCTTTCAGGCGCTCGTGGCATCAAGCAGAACTGTCTGATCACGCTGAC
>CAYQOJ010000336.1:300-3088 GCA_964419105.1 uncultured Methylococcus sp. | reverse complement strand
CTGGCAAGGGCCAATCGGCGCCATTTTATCCGCCACCCTGTTCAGTTGCTCCTGGCGGTTTTGGGGGTTGCGCTTGGTGTTGCCATGGTGGTCTCGATTGACTTGGCCGCTCAAAGTACCCATCGGGCCTTTGCTCTTTCGATGGAGGCATTGACGGGCCGATATACCCATCACCTCAGTGGCGGACCCGAGGGGCTCAAGGAATCCCTCTTCACTCAGTTAAGGGTGGAGGCGGGGGTACGCGAATGCGCTCCCTCCGTGGAAGGCTATATCAGTCTTGGCCAGTCGACGCTTCGGCTGATCGGATTTGATGTTTTTTCAGAGCAAAGTCTGGGCAGCCGTTTCGTGAACGTGGCAAGAGGCGATGAGGGACTTCGTCTTCTAACCGAGCCGGATACCGTTTTATTGTCAGCCGTTACCGCGGGACGTTTGGGGCTGAGGCCTGGCGATACCCTTCATGTCCTGATTGATACGCGGCCTCACGATCTCAAGCTGGTGGGATATGCAGAGGGAGATTTATCCCCGGATCCTGCGCTCGAAGGGGTGATGCTTGCCGACATGGCGACTGCCCAGGAGGTTTTAGGTCGTATTGGGGGATTGGATCGCATCGATCTTGTCCTTCGGGATGATCCTTTGCTCGAAGGGAAAATTCGATCTCTTTTGCCGCCTGGGGTTGAGCTCAGTTCTGCAGCGGGTCGACAGAGTGCCACTCAAAATATGACGGCGGCGTTTGAGCTCAATCTTCGCGCCATGAGCCTTCTCGCACTTCTGGTAGGTTCTTTTCTCATCTACAACACCATGGCTTTCTCCGTCCTTCAAAGACGTGAGCTCCTGGCATCCCTCAGGGTCCTTGGAGCAACTAGCCGGCAGCTACTGAAAGAGATTCTTTTTGAGGCGGCAGTTCTGGGGTTGGTCGGTGGGGTCATCGGGCTTGGTCTCGGGCTTCTGGCGGCCCGAGTGCTACTCCACATGGTGACTCAGACCATCAATGACATCTATTTTGTTCTGACCGTCACCGAGTTTCTGATTGATCCCTGGGTGTTGGTCTATGGTCTGGGTCTTGGGGTCGGAGTTGCTGTGGGAGCTGCCTTGGGGCCTGCGATTGAGGCCTCATTAACGTCTCCTATCCTGACCCGAGCGCGATCGGGGGCCGAAGGTTCCGCAAGGCGGTTGCTTCCCTGGATCGCGATGGCTGGCGTTCTTATCTTGCTGGCTGCTACGGGACTCTTGATGGCAAATCTCTCAGGACTGGTTCCTGCCATCGCAGGCGTTTTTCTATTGCTTCTGGGATACGGACTCCTTTGCCCTCTGTTGCTTCTGGGCGGTGTGCGTCTGGTGGGATGGTTTAATCCTTGGTCGGGTGCTTGGCTTTTGCGATTAGCCGTTCGGGGCGTCGGTGCGACTATCAGCCGATCCGGGTTGGCCATCGCTGCGCTTACGATCGCCATTGCCGTCAGTATCGGTGTCGGAACGATGATCGAAAGCTTTCGTGGTTCGATTGCCGAATGGCTGGATCAGATTCTTCAGGCGGATATCTACATCGCTATGCCCCAATCCACGCCCCGATCGACGCCGGTCTTGCCTCAGGATTTGGCGGACCGGCTTGTCTCCATTCCCGGGGTGGATCGAATCGGAACGGGTCGGCGCGTTTTTGTTTCGACGTCGAAGGGGGAGAGTGAAATCTTAGCTTTGGATCCTCCATACCTCAGTGAACCCGGCTTTCGCTTAAAGGAGACCGCTGGACGGAAACTCTGGGCGCGATTTCCTGAGCTTCAGGGCATTCTCATCTCAGAACCCTATGCCCAAAGGCATCAGCTGAAAGTCGGAGATCCTGTGGAGATCATGAGCGGTATCGGCCCCGTCACCTTGCCGGTTGAGGGAATCTTCTTTGACTACCGCTCCGATCAGGGCTTGATTGTGATGCATCGAAGGCTCTATGACGCCCTCTGGCACGATGGCTCCAACACCTCACTCGGGTTGTACCTTCAAAAAGGGGCAGATATCGGGGCGGTGCGAAGTGAACTCGACCTTCGTTTGACCGAGAGTCATCAGCCCCTCTCCGTTCGCTCCAACAAGGAGATAAGGGAAGTTTCCTTGGAGACTTTCGAACGAACCTTCGCGATTACCCAAGTGTTACGTCTTCTGGCTGTCGGCGTGGCGTTTATTGGAATCGTGAGTGCCCTCATGGCGCTTCAGTATGAACGGCGGCGAGAAATGGCCGTCATGCGGGCGACCGGATTGACCCCTTGGCAGACGAGCAGTTTGGTGTTGCTCCAAACCGGGTTTATGGGGCTGATGGCGGGTTTGATGGCGATTCCTTTGGGGGTCGCGGTTGCCGTTGCCTTGGTGCGCGTGATCAACCTTCGATCCTTTGGTTGGACCATGGATTTAACGGTCTCTTTGGGACCCCTGCTTCTTGCTGTGGTGTTGGCGATGCTCGCAGCACTCCTGGCAGGAGCCTATCCCGCGCGTTTGGCGATGCGAACCCCTCCGGCCTTAGGGCTCCGGGAGGAGTGACATGAGATTTTTTGGCCTCTCTTGGATGGTGGTGGCTTTTTCACTGAGCCTCCTCGGGTGCGACCAGGCTACCCCCGAGGCTCCAAATGTAACGGCTACCTTGCATCAGTCGAATACGATGGGGTTTGATCGAGTTCTGGCTGTACGCCCTTTTCAGTTTCCATCCGATCATGGACCGCACCCTAATTTTCGGGATGAATGGTGGTATGTCACCGGCAACCTGGATGGACCCCATGGCGAACGATTTGGATTTCAGATTACGTTCTTTCGT
>CAYQOJ010000336.1:0-290 GCA_964419105.1 uncultured Methylococcus sp. | reverse complement strand
TCGTCATGGCATTCGTCGAGGAAAGCGTCCCGGCTCATCCCATTGGGCCGGTCAGGATGCCTGGATGGCGCATTTTGCCCTGACCGATATTGCTAACCAGCGCTATAGCTCATTCCAGCGGATTTCAAGAGAAGCCATTGGGCTTGCAGGCGCTCGTGCCGAACCCTTCAAGGTCTGGTTGGATGATTGGGTTCTGGAGGCCTCTCCAGAAAATGGAAATTTGTGGCATTTTCGGGCGCATCAGGATGGCATTGAGGTCGACTTGATGCTGAGTCCCGGCAAGGCCCCTG
>CAYQOJ010000335.1:0-3159 GCA_964419105.1 uncultured Methylococcus sp. | reverse complement strand
GTATTTCCATGGCACAACAGCATTACTACGGAACGGGTCGTCGCAAGAGCGCAATTGCTCGTGTTTTCGCCAAGACCGGTTCAGGTCGCATCCTGGTTAACAACAAGCCGGTTGAAGAATATTTCGGCCGCAAGACCGACCAGATGGTCGTCCGTCAGCCGCTTGAGCTAGTATCCCTGCTCGAAAAGCTGGACGTTACTGTCACGGTAACGGGCGGCGGTCCGAGCGGCCAGGCTGGTGCAATCCGCCACGGACTCACCCGTGCCCTGATCGAGCTCGACGAGAACCTTCGTCAGCCCCTGCGTCGTGCTGGCTACGTCACCCGCGATGCGCGTGAAGTTGAGCGTAAGAAGGTTGGTCTGCACGGCGCTCGTCGTCGCCCGCAGTTCTCCAAGCGTTAATCAGAAGCTACTTGGGGGATCGTCTAGCGGCAGGACTACGGACTCTGACTCCGTCAACCTAGGTTCGAATCCTAGTCCCCCAGCCAAATCGAATCAAAGCCTTGCAAGAAATTGCCGGGCTTTTTTTCTGTCTGTGGTGCTCTGGTGTTGCGGCTGATGGCAACAAAGCAGAAATGCGTGGTGCATCTAGGGTCAATATTAGGCGGTTCCGTGTAAGAATAACGGTTTAGCGCCTTGGCGAACGCGATTGCCATAAATTATGTGTGAGAAATCTCTTTATGAATAAAACGTCTTTCCTCAGAACGTCTTTGAACTTATGTTCAGCCATTGGTCTTGCAATGACTATGGCGGGCTGCACGAATACCAAGGCGGTTAACGAAACTCAGTCTGATGCGCAAGTTTGCGATGCACTCAAGAACGTGATTTCCCTCGCAGGCTCAAACTACGATTCTTTGAAGAGCGGAAGTGGAGTAGCCGATTATGACCACACTCGATGGGATACGAAGTCAATTTTTCCTGGAGCCGATTGTGATGTGATGGGCTGGGGTGCCGGAAAGACTAACTACGCTTGTACTTGGAGTAAAGGTGACTCCAAAGAGGCGCGTAACGACTACGCTTACGGTATCGGGGTAGCAAAAACCTGTTTGGGTTCGGGCTGGTCGAGTGCGTCAATTCCGGGAGTCACTGGGGAAGGCACCCGCTTTTCAAAGGCTGGGAGTTCGGTCGTTGTGGATATCCGGATGGCGCAGGAACTTCCCCCTTCAAAAAACTGGCTTACGAGCCTGACCATTGGCGCGCCTATCAATAGGAACGCAAAGTAAGCTAATTCGCACCACGAATCAAAGCCTTGCAAGAAATTGCCGGGCTTTTTTCTGTCCGCACCTTTCTCGCACTTCTGTATTCAAGAAAACTTAAAAAAAACCGGCGTTATCCACCCTCCATTTGTATATTCATGGACTGGCAGCTAGAACGGTGAGAAGGCGTGAATGTCAAAAATGGGGTAATCATACGGTCAGTCGGCGCGGTTACACCGCCGCCATACGAAAGCACGATTACTGGGGCAGAGGCTCAGGCGCTCACATTCGAAAGCCCAATCTCACTACCCAAGTCCTTCCACTCAGGCGCCTGGCTCTCTCCATGCGTCCATTTCTATTTGTTCTAATCGAGGCCTAAACTGGGGCTTTCGATCTGGTAAAACAGCTTTCCCAAGCGTGAACGTCAGGCAAGGGGTAATATCTACGGCCTATATACTGTCTTATTACGGGTGATTGAATGTTGCCTTTAACCACAATTCTCGCCTCGGTTCTGTCTCTTATGTTCGTTTGGTTATCTATACAGGTCATTAAATGCAGAAGGGCGTTCAAGGTTTTGATCGGCTCTGGTGAGCAGCCAGAGTTGGAATGGGCAATCAGAGCTCAGGGAAATTTTTCAGAATATGTTCCTATAACGCTGATTCTTTTTGCCTGCGCTGAATACAACAAGACCGATTGGTGGATGCTGTCCATTTTTGCCGGCATGTTACTTTGCGGCCGCTTCCTTCATGCCTATGGCTTTCTTTTTGCCAGAGAAAATTTAGGCTTTCGGGTGAAGGGGATGATGCTGACGTTTTGGACGATCATTTCGCTGTCTATTTGGAATGTCGGCTTCCTTGGCTATCAATTCCTGGCGGTGTGAACAAAGGATTTTGTCTCACTTGGTTCAAGACATCGGCTGAGGACCCCCGGCGGCCACCCAAATTCCCCCATGGCCACCGGCTCTGATCCCGGGGCACCTCAAAATCCCCCACCCCGGCCACCGGCTTTTGCCCAGTCCGGGGGCTTCTCCTAATGGGCTACAAGTTGAAAATAGAGACCTCTGAGCATTCAAGAAGAACTTTAAAAATTAAGGGCTAGCGAGCGGCAATGGCCTCCAACTCTACCAGCCAGCCGGGATTGACTAAGCCGATCACCTGCATTCGTGTCCGGGCCACCAAGTGGGGCTGTTCGATTGTTCCGAAGAACTCGTCATAGGCCCTCGAAAAACCCTCGCTGTCCATTCGTCCCCCCAAGTCAGGATCGCCGACGAGTAGTGCTCGTATCTGAATAAGGTTGCTAAAGCCCAGGCCCAATTCATCTAGGGATGCGCCCAATTCTCGGAACGCACCTTTCGTTTGGGTATAAGTGTCGCCAAACGCCTGTGTGCTGTTAGGTTCCGCGGCAGGGTGAAGAATGGGTGGGGTATGTCCGCTGAAGAAGACCAACTCCTTGTTGGCGGGCACTGTGACAGCCAGTAAGAAAGGCAAGGCACCACCAGCTTTTATGTGTAGATCTCCGGACTGTGGCCCTTGCTTGTGGGCGCCCGGCGGGAATGGATGGCGGATCACTCCTGTGGGGTCGCTTGTCATTTTTTCCTGCCCCAGTTCACTTCCGAGTGCATTAGTTATCGTCATGATTCTGCTAGAAATTGTCCTCAAGTTCCTATGCTTGATGGAAAAGGAGTGACGTGGTCAAGGTTTAACGGGCATTCAGCTAAATCTTGACCACTTCAGGATGAATATCTGCCGACAATCCTTCGCGGGTGCAGAGATCCGCCAAAAACGCCAACTAGGCAAAGCCTAGGCGGGTTCCTTTAAAGACCCAAAAAGTAGAAAAGGCCAGCAATAGCTGGCCTTTTTCACAGGCCACTATGGCACTTACCCTTGGGTTAGGTGTTTTCTTTCAGAATCTTGAAGAGTTCATCTTTAAGGGAGAGCCTTTTCTTCTTGAGCCCTTCGACAAAA
>CAYQOJ010000334.1:0-3161 GCA_964419105.1 uncultured Methylococcus sp. | reverse complement strand
TCGGCGCCGTTTCCCTAACCGCAACTCGAGAGGCACCCATGGAAGCAAACCTAGTAAAGGGGATGGTCGGTTTCGTCATCCTGATGGTCGTCGGATTCGTCATCATCGGAACGACCCGTGAATCCCAGCAGGAAAAGGTCCAAGGGGCATTCCTTCAGACCTCCGGGATGTTGAACAGCCTCGCCTTGAGCAAGTGCTCGGAAGCCGTTCAGAAGGAGATCAACACGCATCCTTACACGCCCTCAGAATCGAACAGTGATGGCATGACCTATGTGACGCTCGTTTGGAACAACGTGGGTTCGGTCGCAAGAGCAGAATGCCGCTACATCATCGATCAGGGCATTACCCTACTCAAGATGGATGATCGGACGCTGATCGAAAAAACACAGCCCACGGACAGTGTTGCACCATCCCAGCCCAAGCCGATGCGCCTTCACCACTAGGAAAGGCTGAGCACCAAAAAAACCGCCGGGAGCCTAAGGCCACCGGCGGTTTTTTGAGAACCTGCCTTGCGGTGGGTTTTTAACGTTGGCTGGCGCGTCCGCCGCGAACAGGCGCCTCATCCGGAAGGACGATATTGAGCTCCAGCACCTCGCGATTTTCATCCTGATCCATGCTGACGGAAATCGCATCGGAACTGACGTTCACATACTTTCGCACAACTTCAAGGAGGTCTCTTTGAAGGTCTGCAAGATAAGCCGGTTGCTGCCTTTCTGCGCGTCGTTCATGCGCGACCAAAATCTGCAGTCGCTCCTTGGCGATAGAGGCCGTCTTTGGCCTTGAAGCACGAAAATAGTCGAGAAGGTTCATGCGCGCCCCCCAAAGAGGCGGCCGAGAAGGCCCTTCTTCTCTTCTTCGATGAACCTTTGGGGCACATCTTCACCGAGGTAACGGGCAACGACATCCAGATAAGCCTGGCCGGCATCACTCTCTTCATCGATCACGACAGGATTACCCGAATTGGAGGCATTGAGGACGGCCTTGGATTCCGGAATGACGCCCAGAAGGTGCAGGGAGAGAATTTCCTGAACATCATCGACGCTCAGCATTTCGCCGAGCTTGACGCGCTGCGGTGAATAGCGGGTCAGCAGCAGGTATTCGCGAATCGGCTCCTGATTTTGTTCTGCACGACGTGACTTACTGGCGAGTAGGCCCAGCATGCGGTCGGAGTCACGAACGGAGGAAACTTCAGGATTGGTGACCACAATCGCGTCATCGGCAAAGTACATGGCCAGATGCGCGCCGCGTTCGATCCCTGCAGGGGAATCGCAGACAATGTAATCAAAGGTTTCGGAGAGCTCGTTAAGAACGCGTTCGACGCCTTCCTGGGTCAAGGCGTCCTTATCCCGAGTTTGTGAGGCGGGAAGGACAAAGAGGTTTTCGCAACGCTTGTCCTTGATCAGCGCCTGATTGAGGCTGGCCTCGCCATTGATCACATTCACGAAGTCATAAACGACTCGGCGTTCGCATCCCATGATGAGATCAAGGTTACGAAGACCGATATCGAAATCGATGACGGCGGTCCGATGGCCGCGAAGGGCCAGGCCCATGGACAGAGCGGCACTGGAGGTCGTCTTGCCAACGCCCCCTTTGCCCGATGTCACGACGATAATTCTTGCCACAAGCGCTCTCCTGAAAGGGGTGATGAGGTAATAAGGTTTAAACCGGGGTTACGACCAGCGCATCATCCTTGAGGTGGATCTGGACCAGACGCCCACGCAGCGAGGCATCCTCATCCTCGCTGGTGCGGTAGTGTCCGCCGATCGCGATCAACTGGGCCTGAAGGTCAGTGCAGAAAATGCGGGCCTCAAGGTTGCCTTGGACCCCTGCCAGCGCCCGTCCCTTAAGGGGGCCATAGACGTGAATATTGCCATCCGCCATGATTTCAGCGCCGGGGCTGACCTGAGCCATGACGATGAGGTCGCCGCCGGCCGCGTAGATTTTCTGCCCGGAACGAACCGGCTGATCGATGACTTTGGTGCTGGCCACGGGCTGGCGAGGAGGGGGAATCGGCCGCTTGGCTTGCGGGCGAGCCTCCTGAGCGGGAGTTTCCGAGCGGACTTCCGCAAGGATGGCGAGCTTTTCAGCTTGGGCAGCCTGCTGCTGGCGGGCGCTTCCCCCTCGCATGCCTACCGGGGCCAGAGAGAGTCGGTGGACCGTTTGAAGCAGAAGGGCGAAATCAAGCGCATCCTTTTCGGCTTCGGGAAGATCCCCCAGATCCAGAATGATCGGCGCATTTCGAAAGAATTCAGGCGCTTTACCGAGCTTGTCCTCCAGCTGGGCCGTCACGACCTCGAGTTGAGGGCTCAAAATTTTCAGAATCGGAAGGGTAATGGACCCGGATTTGAGTTCAACCGCAGCGGTTGGGGAGGACGAGGAGGCAGCGTTTTCTGGCATCAGCGGCAGGATCCGGGGCGTGGTAGTCTGACCTTCATTCTAACATCGGCGCCAAGCCTATGAACACGAAAGCTGTCAGCGAGGATGCGAGCGAGGGGATTCGTCCGGATCCCCTTAATGGAATCGTGAACCTCATGGGATCCCTCATTGAAGGGCTGGGGGGGCAAGGCCTCTCGGCAACGCCGCTTCAGGCGCTGCCTTCCGAAGAGATCCGGGGATACCGGCAAGTTCTTCTCCTGGTGGTCGATGGATTGGGCTTAGCCCCGCTGCGGGCCCTTGCGCCCGATGGCATTTTGGCCCGATCCCTCAGAACCCAGATGACCTCCGTGTTCCCCTCCACGACCGCGACGGCGGTGACCAGTCTGATGACCGGACTATATCCCTCTGAGCACGGTTTGACGGGATGGCACATGTATTTCAGAGAGCTTGGGACCGTCTTGGCCGTTCTGCCGGGCAAACCCCGCTATGGCGGGGTCCCTTGGGGCGCATCGGGGGTGGATCTGACAAAACTTCTGGGCCTAACGCCGATCTTCGATCGGGTGAAGACGCCTTCAAGTCTTGTGATGCCCCGCAATATTTCAGACTCTCCTTTCAACCGGGCATTGCGAGGCCAAGGGACGGTCACGCCATATGCGGATCTGGATGAATTTTTTGCCTGCCTTGAGCGGGGGGTGACACAAACTCTAGGGCGTCGCTATCACTATGCCTATTGGTCTGAGTTCGATCATATTGCCCATACGGCAGGCTCCCGAGGTTCTCAAGCC
>CAYQOJ010000333.1:0-3177 GCA_964419105.1 uncultured Methylococcus sp. | reverse complement strand
GCCGGTGCAAGAAAAGTGTATTTCGCTTCAGCGGCACCTCCAGTGCGCTACCCCAATGTCTATGGCATCGATATGCCTGCAGCCAATGAGTTGATTGCACATGGCCGTACCGAGGCTGAAATCGAAAAGGCCCTGGGCTGCGACTGGTTGATCTATCAGGATCTGGAAGATCTCATCGCTGCGGTTCGCCGGGGCAATCCGGAAATCAACGAATTCGATACCTCCTGTTTTGACGGACGCTATGTGACCGGTGATGTCGATCAGGCGTATCTGGATCGGCTTTCCAATCATCGAAACGACAAGGCCAAGTCGACCCGCGAGGGTACCGACAACATTATCGGTCTTCACAACTCAGGTTGATGAATCCATTGAGCGACAACGACGACATTTTTGACTGGTCTCAACTCGATCCTGAGACGCAGGCAATTCGGATTGGCCATCGGAGAACCCCAGAAGGGGAGCACTGCGAACCGATTTTCACCACATCAAGCTATGTGTTTGGAAGCGCTCAGGACGCCGCCGATCGCTTTACCGGAAAGGTGCCGGGAAATATCTACTCGCGCTTCACTAACCCCACCGTTCGGGCTTTTGAAGAGCGCCTTGCGGCTTTGGAGGGCGGTGAGCGCTGTATTGCGGTCGGTTCCGGGATGGCAGCCATTGCCACCATGGCCTTTGGGCTATTGAAAGCTGGGGACCATGTGGTGTGTTCCCGCGGTGTTTTTGGAAATACCGTACTTTTGTTCCAGAACTTCCTCGGTAAATTCGGGGTCGAGACCACCTTCGTGGACCTCGTCGATCCCAAGGCCTGGGAGGCGGCCATTCGTCCCAACACCCGACTTCTTTTTGCCGAGACGCCTTCGAACCCCATCACCGAGGTTGCGGATATCGGCCTTCTGGCAAGGATGGCACACGACCATGGGGCATTGCTGGCGATTGACAATTGTTTTTGTACCTCGGTTCTCCAAAAGCCACTCGCTCTCGGCGCCGATCTTGTCATCCATTCTGCCACCAAGTATCTCGATGGTCAGGGACGCTGTGTGGGCGGCGCGATTGTTGGGGGACACGAGCTTTTGGAAAAAAGTATCTACCCCTTCCTCAGGACTGGTGGTCCCTCGATGAGTCCTTTCAACGCCTGGGTGTTCCTCAAGGGACTTGAGACCTTGGGCCTGCGCATGCGGGCGCACAGTGAAAATGCCTTTAAGCTGGCTCAGTGGCTTGAAGCACAGTCCTGGATCAAGCGCGTGAACTACCCCTGGCTGGCCTCACATCCACAGCACGCACTCGTACGCCGCCAACAAACGGCAGGGGGCGGTATAGTCAGTTTTGAAGTGGAAGGGGGGCGTGATGCGGCCTGGCGTCTCATTGATTCAACGCGACTTCTTTCGATTACCGCGAATCTTGGCGATGTGAAAACCACCATTACCCATCCTGCAACGACCACGCATGGGCGTCTGACGGAGGCGGAGCGAGAAACGGCCGGTATTCGCGAGGGGTTGATTCGCATCGCCGTTGGACTTGAAGCTTTCAATGACATTCGGGATGACCTGGCTCGCGGAGTTCCCTGAACGGTTGTCGGTTGTCGTTCTATCGAATTTAAAACGCGTTTATAGGGTTTATGAAAGTTACGATTTTTGGTTCGGGTTATGTGGGTCTGGTTACCGGCGCCTGCCTTGCCGAGGTCGGCAATGATGTCATCTGCGTCGATATTGACCAGGGCAAGATTGATCGCCTGAATAATGGGGATGTCCCGATTCATGAGCCGGGTCTTGATGCCGTGATTGAGCGGAACCGTCAGGCGGGCCGACTTCATTTCACCACGGATATCGATGAGGGCGTTCGCCATGGCCTTTTCCAGTTCATTGCGGTGGGAACGCCACCTGATGAAGATGGTTCGGCTGACCTCCAGTACGTGACCGCGGTCGCACGCTCCATCGGAGAACGGATGGCGGACTACCGTATTGTTGTGAACAAGTCGACCGTACCCGTCGGAACTGCGGATCTGGTAAGGCAGACCATTCAGGCCGCCCTTTTAAAGCGGCAGTCAACAATCGAGTTCGATGTGGTCTCGAATCCGGAGTTTCTCAAGGAAGGGGCTGCGATCGATGACTTCATGAAGCCGGACCGCATTGTGGTCGGCACGGATAATCCGAGGACGACAGAACTTCTTCGAGCCCTCTACGCGCCGTTTAACCGTAACCATGATCGCATGGTCTGTATGGACATTCGTTCTGCAGAGCTCACCAAATATGCGGCCAATGCCATGTTGGCCACCAAGATCAGTTTCATGAATGAGCTGGCCAATCTGGCCGAGCGTCTGGGTGCTGATATCGAGCAGGTGCGCGTTGGGATCGGTTCGGATCCCCGCATTGGTTACCACTTCATTTACCCCGGGTGCGGTTACGGTGGCTCCTGCTTCCCCAAGGACGTCAAAGCTCTGGAGCGGACTGCACGGGATGTCGACTATTCGGCCCAGCTCCTTAAAGCGGTCGAGGACGTCAATGAGCGGCAAAAATCCCGACTTTTTGAAAAGGTGGATCGCTACTTCTCGGGAGATCTTAAGGGTAAGACCTTTGCCGTCTGGGGGCTGGCTTTCAAGCCCAATACGGATGACATGCGTGAAGCCTCCAGCCGGACCTTGATGGAGCATCTTTGGGCCCACGGTGCCAAGGTCAGGGCATTTGATCCGGTGGCGATGGAGGAGACTCAACGCATCTATGGCCTAAGGGACGATTTGATCTTGGTCGGCTCGCCGGATGAGGCGCTGGTGGGCGCCTCAGGACTGATTATCGTTACCGAGTGGAATGTCTTTAGAAGCCCTGACTTTGAAAAGATTCGTTCAACTTTGGCAAAACCAGTGATCTTTGATGGCCGGAATCTCTACGATCCGCTGCTTCTCAAGGGCCTTGGGATCGACTACTTCGGCATCGGTCGCGGGGAGTCCATTCACCGGCCTCAAACCCCTAAACGTTGAGGATTGAGAGGGCTTCCGCGCTGAATGAGGCCGAGGCGGCGCGTTGGGAGAAGGTAAGAAGCCTCGGGAAATCACGCTACATCTGGACGCAGGGCGTTTTGCGCTGGGGTGGTGTGATGTTTGCGTTTTCCCTGGGGCTCTTCCAGCATGCCCACTACGGTGCTGTATTCAGTTTTGAAGGTCGCTGGGACGTTCGGTTTTTGATG
>CAYQOJ010000332.1:0-3203 GCA_964419105.1 uncultured Methylococcus sp. | reverse complement strand
AGCTGGGACTGCAGGACTGCCTCTACCTTGGAAATCTGGACGCGCTTCGGGATTGGGGGCACGCCAAAGACTATGTGGAAATGCAGTGGTTGATGTTGCAGCAGGAAAACCCGGAGGACTTTGTCATTGCAACGGGCGTTCAGTATTCAGTGCGTGACTTTGTCAACGCTGCAGCGAAGGAACTCGGGCTTGAAATCGCCTGGGAAGGGGCTGGCGTTGAAGAGAAGGGGTCCATACAGACCTCCGATGGCGCCAAAAAGATCATGGTTCGGGTGGATCCCCGCTACTTTAGACCCACCGAGGTCGAAACCCTGCTCGGCGATCCCGGCAAAGCCGCCCGAAAGCTCGGCTGGACGCCCCGAATTACCTTCGAAGAACTGGTCTCGGAAATGGTTCGAGAAGATCTCAAGAGTGCCGAGCGGGACGAATTGGTCAAACGGCATGGTTTTTCGGCTTACGATTACCACGAGTAAGCCATGAAGCGTGATGACAAGATCTTTGTCGCAGGACACCGAGGCCTTGTGGGTTCAGCACTGACCCGGAACCTCACAGCAAGAGGGCACACGGCGCTTTGTCTTCGGGGAAGAGATACCCTCGATTTGCGGGACCGCGCCTCAGTCCTTGCATTTTTTGAAGCCGAAAAACCGCGCTTTGTCTTTTTAGCAGCAGCCAAGGTGGGAGGCATCCTCGCCAACAACACCTACCCCGCCGACTTCATCAGGGACAACCTCGAGATTCAGACCAACGTCATCGATGCCGCTCATAGAAGCGGTGTGGAGCGGTTGCTCTTCTTGGGATCAAGCTGCATCTATCCAAAGCTGGCGCCACAACCGCTGAAAGAGAGCGCGCTTCTGACAGGACCCCTGGAGCCCACCAACCGGGCCTATGCCCTCGCCAAGATTGCGGGGATCGAGATGTGCTGGAGCTACAATCGGCAATTTGGGACCCGATTTCTAGCCGCCATGCCGACGAACCTCTATGGGCCGGGGGATAACTATGATCTCGCCAACAGCCATGTGATCCCTGCCCTCATCCGAAAATTTCATGAGGCGAAGATCCGTGGAGCAGATACCGTTGAGGTCTGGGGGAGCGGCACACCCAGGCGGGAATTCATGTACAGCGATGACATGGCGGATGCCTGTATTCATCTGATGAATCTGCCAACGGAGGCTTTTGATGCGCTCCTTAAGGACCCCGATGACTCCGAATTGCCTCCCCTCATCAACATCGGGGTAGGTGAAGATCTAAGCATTCTTGAATTGAGCCAAATGGTCTCAGAAGTCGTGGGTTTTGAAGGGAAGATCCTTCTGGACCTTGAAAAACCAGACGGCACCCCCCGAAAGCTGATGGACGTCTCACGCCTTGCCAAGACCGACTGGAGGGCTCAGACAGCGCTTCGAGAAGGCCTCAAGGCTGCTTACCAAGATTTTTGGTCCGAAAGCCATGACCGGCCGTCCTGAGACGCTTGCTTTTTAACGCTTGATGAGTCGATTCCACTCGACAATCGCGCTTGGGAGCGGATGGGTTCGCCTTTTTGATGGAGCGGTTATTGTGGCCGCGGGTTTGATCGCGCTGGCGGTAAGATCGCATCATCAAGCGCTATCTCCACTCCCCGAGGATCTCAGAAGCTATTACTCCTTGCTGGCCGCCAGCTACCCGCTTTACCTCCTGATCGGCGAAGCCTATGGCGTCAGAATGGTGGGTCCAAGCTCTGTCGGTTCTGGCCTAACGCGAGCGCTCTCTACGTGGCTAACCGTTCTAGGGCTTCTGCTCAGTTGGCTCTTCATCACCAAGGCGTCCGAGGACTATTCTCGAATCTGGTTGCTTCTTTGGGCAGGATTTGGGGCTTTGTTGATCGCGCTCTCTCGTCTTATTCTCTGGGGCATCCTTCTTAGCCATCCAGCACGAGCACATCAAGCAAAAAGCGTTGCGCTGCTGGGGTCCGGCGATATGGCAGAGCGACTCGAGAGACGGATTGGCCAAGAAAATTCGGGCTTCCGGCTTCAACACCGCCTGACCGAGATCGATCCCCAAAAGATGGAGAGGCTCCTCAAAAACCCATTGGATGAAATTTGGCTCAGTATTCCGATTCACCAGCTGAATCAATTGGAATTGCTCATGAAGCCGTTGGAAATGAGTAGCGCGACCTTGCGGCTGTGTCCGGATTGGACCACCTTTCGGCTCATTAACCATGGGAACAGTGAGATTCTTGGAGTCCCCATGATTGATCTTTCGGTGACGCCAATCACAGGCAATCGAGCCATCCTCAAGACCCTGGAAGACAGGATGCTTTCGACCCTCATCCTTCTTGCAATCGCTCCACTGCTTCTTCTCATCGCGATCGGTGTGAAATTGACCTCCAAGGGCCCCATCTTCTTTCGACAGGAACGCGTGAGCTTAAGTGGACGTCGATTCACGATGCTGAAGTTTAGATCCATGGAGGAAGCCCCCCTAGAGACCCAAACCACATGGGGAAAAGCCAAGGAAAAAAGGACCACTCCCTTTGGCCGATTTCTTCGAAAAACGAGCCTCGATGAACTCCCACAGTTCATCAATGTGCTGAAAGGGGATATGTCGATTGTGGGCCCAAGACCCGAACTTCCTCAGTTTGTTGAACGGTTTCGTGAGGAGATCCCGGGCTATATGCAAAAACATCTGGTGAAGGCAGGGATCACCGGCTGGGCTCAGGTCAATGGCTGGCGTGGCGATACCGATCTCAAGGCCCGTATTGAGCATGACCTTTATTACATTGAAAATTGGTCCATCGGTTTTGATCTCAAGATTATCCTGATGACCTTCATCAAGGGGTTGACCCATCCCAACGCGTATTAGTTGGGTTTCAAAATGACACAGCATTTCATGTGTCTGAGACATCCCCGCATGGGGTGTCCCAATGCAGCACGTGATGATTTTGATAAAACGAGGAACTATGACGTCCAACGAAAATCTCCCCCCTTCTGATGAAACAGAAATCACTTTGGGCGACATCATCGATTTTTTTAAAGGTGCTTGGCGTCAAATCCTCGCGGGCGCCATTGCCGGCCCCCTGATTGCCGTTGCCTTGGTGATTGGTTTTACCCCCTTTCGCGCAGAGATCGCCCTCGAGAATCTGGCCGCCCCCAGCACGTTGGGTGGTACTGGCATGAACGGCATGAACGGCATGAACGGCATGAACGGCATGAACGGCATGAACGGCATGAACG
>CAYQOJ010000331.1:0-3208 GCA_964419105.1 uncultured Methylococcus sp. | reverse complement strand
TTCTGCATACATAAACAACAGCGATCCTTTTACATTTAGTTATCAAATTTATGAAGGTTTAAAAATTACGGAAAATAATCCAGTAGGTCAAATAAGTTTGTTTGAATTTTTAAGCGAAATCAAATTTTCAGTAAATAAAACAGTTACTCGAAATGATGCAGGAAGATTTATAGTTTTAAAAGATTCATTAGGCAACACCTTATATTCTTACCCTTGTTCTATAATGGCTTTTGATGGCGATTATTATACGGTTGATATGGGCGCATTTACACCATCGGTGGGAAGTTATACAATTGAAATACCAAGCGGATTATTTACTTCCGAGTATGAAAATAGTTCATTTTATTCTTGGAATTTTAACATTGTAGCAGGAGATTACTCAAGTTCAGATTACTCAACAGATTATTTAATTTAAAGATATGACACAAGCAGAATTAACAGCATTAATAGATGCTAATATTAGAAATAAAACGCCAAAGGTTATAAAAACTGAACACGCTGATGTTGAGCAGGAAATCACAGACACGCTATTTGATAACGTGAATTTATTAATTAATAGTATTTCAACAATAAATGGTTATATTGATGCGATTAATGAAAAGATTGCTTTAAATAGCGGAGTTGTTAAAAGTATCAATATTGGATCTGGGACAGTTGGCGCAAGTAGTACAACACAAGGGAACATTTCAAGTTGTATTTTAAATACAGTTGGTTCAAATGGAAATATTTATACAGTTACATTAACAAATGCAATGCCGTCAACAAGTTATAGTGTATTTTTTGCAATAGAGTCAAAAAGTGGTGATATGTTAGTTGATAACAATGCTTTGAGCGTAGTTTTTAAACCTTTGACAACTACTACATTCCAATTTTCATTAGATGATGTTACAAGTTCCGGAAGTGATTTAATTGATTTGCATTTAAAAGTTTATAATAACACAACTTACTAAATTTATGGCTACATTACAAATACGCAAAAAAAGCCTTAAAACGTGGCTACATATTCCAAGCGATGCGGATAATTTCATTTTATCTAAATTCTACTGCAAAACCGATGCAAATACATTTAAAATAGTTGAGGAAAGCGGAAGCAATAGAAGGGAATATTCATATACTGATATTACCGTATACGATGATACTGCAATTGGAACTGCTGAAACATTTGCAAGTGCACAGGCTTTGATGTTAAGACTTGAAACGCTCAAATATACGGGTTTTAATAGGGATGGGGACATCCCAACTTCGTATATTGAAAGTGTTGTAGCTGGTACCAATGTAACAATTGACAATACTGATCCTTTAAATCCAATTATATCAAGCACAGGTGGCGGTGGAAGTATGGATTTGCAGGATGTAACGGATAATGGAGCAACAACTACTAATTCTATAAATGTTCAACTTGGAAATGATTATAGTATTATTAATAGGGATAATATTTCAACTAATAATGATGCCACTTTATCTTATGCTTTTATTGAAAATACTGGAAAAATAGGGGTAAATAGTGGTGATTTTGAAGGAACAATTCAGGCAAATAATTTAACAACTAACAATGTTAATTTAGAATTTCCGCAAAAAGCAGTTGGAAATTATACGATTGCCACAACTGATGATTTGACACCAATTTCGCAAGGTATTGCAAAAGGTACAGCATCTGGAACAGATACTTATACAACCACAATAACTGGAGTAACTTCGTATGCTGATGGCGATGTATATCTTATAAGGTTTACAAATGGAAATACAACAGGGTGTACATTAAACATTAATAGTTTAGGTGCAGTAAATTTGTACAGAAATAATGATGGCGCATTAATCGGTGGCGATATTGTTGCAGGTGGCGAAATGCTTTGTGTTTATAACTCAACCTTAAATGCATTCCAATGCATAGGAACAGCACCAAATACCTTATTGGCTTATGTTACAAATGCTGAAGCTACAACAATAACAAAAGGACAAGCGGTTTATGTTTATGGCGGAACTGGCGACAGAATTACCGTAAAATTGGCAAACAATACTTTGGATTCGACTTCTGCTCAAACTATTGGACTTGTTTTATCAACTTCTATTGGTGCAAATCAAAAAGGGTTGATTATAACACAAGGGCAGATTGATAATTTAAGTTTGTTTCCTACTTCAACTTGGGCGGATGGGGATTTTGTTTATTTGGGTGCAACGGATGGAAGTTTAACAAAAGTTAAACCAATAGCACCAAATCATTTGGTTTATCTTGGATATGTAACAACAGCAAGTAACGGTTCTGCTGGAAGGATGTATGTAAAAGTTCAGAATGGTTATGAATTAGATGAACTGCATAATGTTGTTATAAATTCTGGTACATTGGCAAATGATGATGTTTTGGCTTATGATTTTGCAACTTCACTTTGGAAAAATAAACAAATATCACAAGGAACTCCATTGGTTCGCCAAGAGTTTACTTATAGCGGAGCGCAAACTTTTACGCTTTCGGGAACTCCTTCTGATATTTACGCAGTATTTGTTAATGGTCAAGAGTTAAAAAGTACACAATATTCTTTAGCTGCTAATGTTTTAACAATTACAAACACATTACAAGTAGTAAACGGTTTGCCTGATGAAATTAGTATTCTTTACACACCGACATCTGTTGGAATATTAGAGTACTACACAAAATCTCAAATTGATTCATTTTTGACTAATACAAATCTTGAGTCAATTATTGGTCAAGCTTCTGCTTCAAATAGTGGTTATTTAGCTTCAACGGATTGGACTACATTTAACAGTAAGCAAGATGCAATAATGCTAACAACTAACAATTATAGTGGTGTTGCTACTTTTGCTGGTGGAACTTTAAACATACCAAATTATGAAGGATTTATACCTAAATTAAGAGGACACGAAACATTCAGAGGTGTAAATTACTCAAACAATTCAACAACTGAAGTAACAAGTGGCGGTATAACAATAGCTACAACAGCCTCAACAATTGCAAGGTCTGTTGCATCAACAAATTATGCATCAAAACAAGTAAGGAAAGGATTTTATGGTTCTGTTGTTTCTGCAGGAAGATACACAGGAACAAGAGGTTCTGCTTTACTTTGGTATTTAGGAGGTGGATTTAAATATGTATGCGATGTTTATATTTCAGACACTGCATTTGGTAGTGGATGCCGTCAATTTTACGGAATGATTGGGCAAACTTCTGATCTTACCTATTCTGATTCTGTTT
>CAYQOJ010000330.1:277-3212 GCA_964419105.1 uncultured Methylococcus sp. | reverse complement strand
TCAAACATCGGAAACGGGGTTTATTCCTCTCCCATCGGATATGGGCCGAAGGTTCTTACTCACTACCATCGAGGTCTGCGGGGCCCCGCTAACGGTGATTAATGTGCATCTTGAAAGCCCTGACCTGATCTTCTGGCGAAACCGAAGGCTTCGACACGAACAAATCGAAATCCTCAAAACCGTCGTTGAAGATCGCAGCTCGGCACTTGTTGCCGGCGACTTTAATGTTGTCTTTGATGACACGTCGGAAGAACTGATTCCGCCCACTTGGACGGATATCTGGAGAACGCTCCATCCTGAGGATCCCGGCCTTAGCTGGGATCCTGATAGGAATGAAAGGGCGTGGCAGGAAGGGGGCTTTATCCTCCCGGGATTTCGATTGGACCGCGTGTTTTTAATTTCAGATGCGATTAGAGCCGATGCGGCACGATTGGTTGGGCGCGATGAGATTCAAGCGCTCTCCGATCACTATGGACTCTCCGTCCATCTGAGCTGTAAGGAAAAGTAGCATTGAAGCCACTTTGATGGCCAGGTCATGAAGGAACCTAGGTCGCACCATAGTCAGACAGTGGTTTCATTTCAGGATCAGGCTGAAATCCACCGCTAGATGGCTTGCCATGTCGTAGCTCATTGAACTACTCTTCCCCCATGAAGTTCGAGTGGGATGAATCCAAGAGTGATGCGTGCTTCCGGGATCGCGGGTTTGACTTCGAATATGCTGTATCTGCCTTTGCCGATCCCATGCGCCTTGTGCGGCGGGATATCCGGCACAGTTATGGTGAAGAACGTTTCCAGCTGACGGGTCGCATCGAAGGTCGCCTATTCATTGTGGTCTATACGCCACGTGCACGCGTGATACGCATTATCTCGGCTCGTAAGGCCAATCAACGAGAGGTGAAACACTATGAAAATCGTGCGCAAGACGATTGATATCATGACCCCCAACGCGAGACCTCTAGGTCGCATCGACCCTCTTCGAGTAGATGCGACGACTGAAGCTGATATTTCAGAACACCAATCCGTGGATGATGCTGCCGCCTTAATCGATGCAGCTAAGTTTGCTCGCCGCGTTCGTCGTAGGCTGGGATTTAGTCAGGTTGAATTTGCCAAACGAATTGACGTTTCCCTCGATACAATACGTAATTGGGAGCAGGGAAAGCGTAGTCCAACCGGTGCAGCCATGGCTTTGTTAAAGGTGCTGGATAAAGCCCCGGAAGCCGCCCTAGCGGCATTGCATTGAACCCTAATGAAACAAATTCGAATCCCCATAGACCCATGATCAAGCCCGCCCGGGTATAAGATCAAACCGGCAAGACGCTGCCCTTGTCGAAGATCGTAAGGCGCTTTCTGAAAGAGCGCGCGCAGCACCAAGCTCTCGATTTGTCAGAAATGATTGGGACCCCAGCCCTTCCATCGGTTGTTTTTGGCCCACGCACTGTTGGCCATTTTGATGCGCCGGGTGGCCCGAAGATCGCTCACCGTTTGTCCTGTTCCTAGACGCCATCCCGCCCGAGATGCGTGCCGGCCCATGCCGGTCATCCGCCCATAAGTTCCACCCATCGCATGCCCGAACGCCCCAAGCGTACTCATGGCAATCCCACCCGCAAGGCCTGACGCCATAGACGGGGCCTGGGTCAGAAGCAAGGAGCCGATGCCGGCAAAAGCAATCGGAGGAACCATGGCACTGGTGAACCCCTGCCCTGTCGAGATGGCTGTGGGAAGATCCGCCGCGGTCAGATACTGCATCATGAAGCGGAGAACCAAAGCGCCTGCAGCGCCTGCGAGAAGTGCCAGAAACGAATAATTGAGGATCTGCGCCCACCACATCGAGAACCAGTTCTTGGAAGATTCAAAAATGAGAGACAGCACAAAGATCGGTCCGACCCCAATCAAAATGGCGATGGCCATCTTCGAGAGAATGAGCAAGAAAACGATATAGATCAGTAAGAGAAGAATCGCGATGAACATCACCACACCCACCACCAGGGTGGGCGTCGCACTCAACACAGTGGTCCAACCCGTCGCCGCCATCGCCTTGCCCATCGCATCCCAGATATTCAAAAGCTGTTCAGCCACCTGATCGGCATACTGAACCAGGGTGTTGGAGGTTCCTCCTCCCCCTGACGTTCCAAGTCCCGCGAGGTAATCCGGGGTTGCCGAAATCCAATTCGCAAGCAGCGTGTTGTAGTACCCCACCGATAAGGCGACCGACACAATCATGGAAAGACGGGTCAGACGGCCAAGGCCATCCGTGACCGGCTCCTGAATCTGGCCCCGAAGCATTGACCATCCCCAAATCACGATGTAGATCCCCAGCATAGCGGTCACCACCGGCGAAATGGCCCCCACAACGTTCGAGACCAGATTCTGCCAATAGGACACCACCGCCGTATCAAACTTCATCAGGAAGTCATTAAGAAACTGCACATTGGATGCGGGGGTGGCCATACGTTTTTCCCAATCGAAGAGCGATGACTTACCAGCCCTTGGGGATCAAGCCACCGGTGCCTGCAAGCGCCGCTTGCTGGGCCCGCTGTGACTCCTGATCGCGTTGCAGATCAGCCATCTGTCCCAAAAGCTGCAAGCGGGTATGTTCATTTTGTAAAAGGGTCTGCTCGGCCTGAATGCGGCCTTGAAGATCAGCGATGGACTTGGCATCCGGCGTTTCATCAATCTGGTTCAAGAGCTTCATGAGATTGGCAAGCCGCTGGGCAGCGGAGGTGTAGGCCGCTTGCATCATCCCGACATTCGATGAAATCTGCATCGCGCGCTGCGTAACCGCCTGAAGGCTATTGCCGCTTACGCCCGTCTTGCCCACATCTACCCATTGGTTGGCCAGGTTGACCGCTTGCCACCCGGCGTAGCCCGATTGAAGGATCTGCTGATAGTCCTTGGGGAGATACTGATAAAAAGCTGCATTGTTCCCAAGGTTGGC
>CAYQOJ010000330.1:0-267 GCA_964419105.1 uncultured Methylococcus sp. | reverse complement strand
GGCTATTGGGCCCTCCGGTGACGCTGGTGTAGAGCATTTGAATTTGTTGCAGTTGTTGCTCAAGGGTTTGAATCTCTTGTTGCATCTGCTGGGCTTGTTGCCCCCACGCCTGAATTTCCTGCATGGCATTGGCCGCCGCCGTGAAATCAATCACCGGCAGATCCGCTTTTGTGGATAAGGATGTCGCAAGGGATAAGGCAATTAGCAAAGGATTAAGGATTTTCACCATGACACTCACCTTTAGGATTCAGGGGACACAAAAGAATC
>CAYQOJ010000329.1:0-3212 GCA_964419105.1 uncultured Methylococcus sp. | reverse complement strand
AGCGCATATTGGATTTGGACTTATCCTGCTTGGTGCGCTCATTTCGACCGGGAAAAAGGAATTCATTTCTAAAAATAGCAGCCCATTTGATTTAGGCAAGGATTTTCCTAACAACGAAAACATTTTACTGGCGCGGAACGACACTGTTAAAATGGGCGATTACCATGTGGTGTACCGCGGCGATTCGGCTAGCGGAATCAATATTTACTACACGGTTGATTATTTCACATTAAACGAAAAAGGCAAAATGGATAAGGCATTCAGCCTTTATCCATTCATTCAAACCAATCCCCGCATGGGAAATGTGGCTGAGCCGTCCACTAAACATTTCCTACATAAAGATATATTTACCCATGTTACCTATGCAAAAGCCGAAACTGCAGAGGAAAAAGCGAAAGCCGAGAACGGCTGGCAAGAGGCCACCGAACACACCATGAAGCCAGGCGATACGGTGTTTACCAGCAATTCGATGGTTATTTTACAGCAAATCGTAAAAGAGCCTAAAATACCGGGTACTGAGTTACAGAAGGGTGATATTGCTGTGGGAGCCGAGCTTAAAGTAATGAAGTTGGATGGCCGCACCGACATCGTTATGCCTGCCTATTTAATTCGTGGCATGACTACTGCCAGCATCGATACCGTATTGGAAGCTTCGGGTCTTAAATTCAACTTCTGGAAGATTAATCCTCAATCGGGAGTGTTTCATATAAAAATTGCCGAAAAAGCAAGCAATGCCGGTGACTTTATCATTCTTAAAGCCATCATTTTTCCGGGCATAAATCTTTTGTGGACCGGGTGCATCCTCATGGCTATTGGCACCGCCCTTGCCGTTTGGGTGCGCATTCGAAAACGTGCCCTAAGCAGTGAAACCATTTGATGCAATTCTCATTGTAGGCACAGGAAAACTGGCCGAAAGCCTTCTCATTGCGCTCACACAGCCCAAGTGCACATTCGATATATGGGTTGCAGGACGTAACCATCAAAAAATGGAGTTCCTGTGCAAACGCTTTAAGGTAAAACCTTTCGAAGCCACATCGAATTTTAAAATGCCAGTATTGCTCTGTGTTTCCGATGATGCAATCGAATCTTCAGCAAAAAGTTTTGGTTCTGCAGCAAGTTGTATCATTCATTGTTCAGGAGCCACTTCTATAGAGGTTCTTCCTCAAGTGGCGGGCGGCAGAGGCGTACTTTGGCCCTTACAAAGTTTTGGCACACCTAAAACGCACGATGAATGGCGCCAAATTCCATTGGTTACAGAGGCAGAAGGTAAAAATGTACAAGAATGTATTAACCTCATTACTTCTGTTTTGGGAGGAACCGTTTATGAGTTAAAAGGCGATGCTCGCAAAAAGTTGCATTTAAGCGCCGTCTTTATGAATAATTTTAGCAATCACATTGCACGATTAACCCACGATTATTGCAGTAAGAACAATCTGCCGTTTGAAGCATTGAAACCTTTAATGTCAGAAACATTGAAAAATGTGTTTTCCAGCACACCCGACGAAACCCAAACGGGGCCTGCTCGACGAGGCGACACTAAGGTTTTGAACCAGCACGAAATAATGTTGGCTAATGAACCCGAAATGCTCGAAATTTACCGCTACATAAGTCATCAGATTATTAAACATTATCATTAAAACTACCATGCTTGGATTTCTGCGGCTGGTTCGCATACAAAATTTAATTATTCTGGCATTTACAATGTTTGCCGTACGTTACGGCATTCTCCAAACCTTGTGGAAGCACGGAATAGGCTTATTGATCGAACAGGGATTTTATCCACAAGGAATGCGGCTTCATATGGAGTTTTTTCCTTTCCTTTTGCTGATTGGAAGCGTTATTCTTATTGCAGCGGGGGGCTATGTAATCAACGATTATTTCGACACTAAAACCGACCGTATTAATAAGCCTGAAAAAGTGTTTGTGGGGCGAATTATCTCCCGCCGTAGAGCCATTTTGCTCCATATTGTGCTAAGCACTTTGGGAATTATGCTGGCATTTTTTCCAGCATGGCAATATCACAATTTAAAATTGATGATTATTCCGATATTAAGTAGCCTATTGCTCTGGGTGTATTCGGCCAAATTTAAAAAAATGCCACTCTCCGGAAATCTAATTATTGCCTTGCTTGCCGGGCTAACTCCCATTCTTGTAGCCTGGTATGAATTTGCGGCCGGAGTAAATCTATCGCTCCAAATCATGAATGTAAATGCAGAGGGAAGCGGAAGCAGGCTGCTTTCGCTAGGCATGATTATAATCTCTCTGTATGCAGTGTTTTCATTCCTGATTACACTCATTCGCGAAATTATTAAAGACATCGAAGATATAGATGGCGACGAAGCCGATGGCGGGCAAACCTTGCCTATTGTAATGGGTGAAAACCTGTCGAAATTCGCTGCATTAGGATTAATTATTTGCTGCATCGTGATTACGGGAGTGCTCATGCGTTTTCTATGGCAAGAGAACATGAGCATTTTATTTGGGTACGTTGCAGCAGGTATCATGCTGCCATGGATTATACTCGGCATCATATTGTGGAATGCACAGGATAAACAAGCATATGGCCGTGCCTCATTGGTGTGCAAACTCATTATGATAAGCGGCTTAATTTCGATGTTTGTCTTTAAATGGAGCTTTTAACCCACGCATGTTGCAGTCCAAACGTTTGATTCTGGCTTCAGCTTCACCTCGAAGAAAAGAACTCCTTTCTACTCTTGTATCCAATTTCGAAATTTTTGCGCCCCAGGTACACGAAATTTACCCGCCATACATTAGCGGCAAAGCCATTCCCGAACACCTTTCATTGCTAAAAATTAATGCCGTAAAGCCCCAGTTTTCGAACGACACCTTTATCTTATGTGCCGATACGGTGGTTTTGCTTGATGGCGAGGTCCTAGAGAAACCTCAAAACCGACTCGAAGCCATTCAAATGCTCCATAAGTTATCGGGTAAGCATCATGAGGTGGTAACAGCGATAGCTTGGTCTTTTAAAGGAAAAGAGGAAGTGTGCTCGGACAGCACCACTGTGTATTTCAAGGAATTAAGCAGCGCCGAAATAGAATATTATGTAGATACTTTCAAGCCTTACGATAAGGCGGGCTCCTACGGCATTCAGGACTGGATAGGACAAATAGGCATCCACCGTATTGACGGTTCTTTCTATACCGTGATGGGTTTACCTGTTCATTTGGTGTATTCGGTATTACAAAGAG
>CAYQOJ010000328.1:0-3214 GCA_964419105.1 uncultured Methylococcus sp. | reverse complement strand
GACTCCCATGGAAGTCCAGTCCGGTTCATTTGAAAAATTTTACAAAGTTCATAGAAAGAGAATTTGATCCAGATTCACTTTCCCATGACTCTGACCCTGCAAAGGTATTCAGAGTTCCCAGTTATTGATCGATTCACTTTTGAAAAAATGCTTATCTGAGCTGATATTTACCAATATTGTTCAGACTGAAATTCGCGATATAGAGATTGCCTGCTGCATCAAAATCAACGCCAGTAGGGAAGCGCACCCCTGACTTCACGACGCTCAACGGCCTTCCCTTGGGATTGAACTGGACAACGGAGGAGGTGTTGTAGTTTGCGACCCAGGGGTTGCCAAGTCGATCAATGGCGAGGGCATGGGGCGCCGTATTTCAGGGGAGTTTGACGCTGACGCCAAGGGAGGGGCAATAGATCGCATTGTCTTGGGTATCTGCAACCCATAAACGATCATCCGGTCCGATTGCGAGGGAGAAGAGATTCATGCTCACTTTCAGATAGCTGATGAACTGACCAGTACTTGAATACTTGCTGATCACCTGTGTCGCACGATTGGCAATCAGAACGTTGTCCTTGCTGTCGACGGCAACGGATGTAGGGCCGTTGATCAACTGGAGATTGGGATCGCTTAAAACAATGTCGACCCCGCCCGTTGAGGCATTGATGTGTTGAACGTTGTTGCCGCCGAGATTGGCCACCCAAGCATTGCCCTTGGAGTCTACAGCGATGCCTGCAGGCGAGGCGAAGCCCGTATAGGTCTTGGTGCTTTGAGGGGTTACCAGAATGACAGAGGCATTGGTCGTACAACCGGACAGCCCTAATTGATAACAATCGCCTTGATTAGTGATCCAGACATCCCCAGTGGGAGTAACAGCAACCCCAGCAGGACGCACCACATTAGCGCTGATGACATCGGTTCTCTTGGCTGCAGCATGGCTTGCTCCATGAAAAAAAAGGCTGCTGAGCAGGGTGATGACGATTAGGCCCCTAATAGAGGCAGCTTGGCGATGTGAAATTTTCATGATTGAGGGTCTGAAGTGAATCGCTATCAACGCTTTGAATCGACTGAGGGTTTTTGATGCGGGTGATGTGTGGGATTAAGGGCGGATGCCATGAGGTCAAGATCGATGATCAAAAACGCCAAGGACCAGATAAGCCCATCGTAGGCATTGAAGTAGGATTCTTCAAAAAGCCAGGCGCCGATGACGCCGATCATGCCGAGAACAAGTCCTGCCCCGACAGCACGAAAAAGTTGGGGGCGGGCAGCAACCTTGTCCTGATAACGGCTCTCAAACTCAAAAAGCGCCACGACCATTAACCATAAGAGCGAATATACCCCATCCAGCCAAGCCCCCTCGAAGAGATAGGAGAGTTCGGCAACTATCACTATCAGAACGGCAAGATTTCGGATCCAGGGTAGGCGAGAATCGACTGATTGAAAGGCTTCTAATCGCCCGGTCTCAATTTCATAGATCAGCATCAGAATGATCCATGCCATGGAATCGAAGCTGTCGTTGAATTCGCCACGGGCCAGAAACACGACGGCATTAATCAGCAAGAGGACAAAGAGTCCGATTTTAAGAGGGAAGGTGGTCATGTCGGGTTGGCGTTTCAGGCCTTGGGTCGAGTTCGATAGAACGTCATGGGCTGGGCTGCAGTGTCTTTCAGGACATGACGTTTAATTTTGCCGACGACATGCATTTCACAGGCCTTGCAGTCAAAGCGAAGAGTCAGCTTTTCATTGCCATTGATCAGTTGCAGGGGTTCAGCCTTGATGGTGCCCTGGACGCCCAGAACGCCCTTGGTCTGTTTGGGACAGAGGGATAGGGAAAAACGGATGCAGTGCTTAGTGATCATGAGACTGACCTCCCCTTTTTCCTCATGACTTTCGTAGGCTGCATCGACCACTTTCACCCCATGATTGAGGTAAAACCGTTGGGCCTCCTGGTTGAAGACATTCGCAAGATAACTCAAGCTGTCTTCTGGAAAGACTGGGGGAGGGGATGATTCCGGATGGCGGTCCAGCCGTTTGAATCGATCGTGTCGCAGCTGATCCAGGGCTTCGATGCCCTCGCGGCGGAGTCCATTCAAAAGAGAGGCTGGCCAAAATCCGATCTTCGGAGGTTCCAGGGGCTCAATGCTGATTCGACGTGCCTTGTACAGGGTGGCGCCTAGTTTTCCCAAGGCGTCATGAATGCTCAGGGTTTGTTTTTCGACGTCTCGTGACGCTTGCCATTCCTGCTCACGGTGAAGTGTGACTTCATGACGATCCTCATCGACGAGCTTCAAGGTCAGCCCGGCTCGTGTCTCAATGAGGGTCAAATCGATGGCAATGTGTCGCTCGGATGTCCGCTCACTCTCCATCAGGCGTTCCCAGGCCATGTCACGGCTTCGAAACATCTCAACATCCTTTCGAAGGTCCTTGAACTGGCTTAGGGGCTCATTGGGAAAGGCACGGAACTGCCGAGGCCCGAGCTGCTCTGAGGTATTGATCCTGAATCCTTTTAATTCCTTTTGGAGATCAAAATAGGTCAGCGTGTCTCCATTATGGAGTCCCGTGACGCCGTCATGAAGCTCGATATCGAGATGATTGGCCCCGGTTCGAATCACCCAACCCAGGGGAAGACCTTGCGGTTTCGGGGTATCGAAAGCCCCAATATCCTGTTGGCGCCCATGCACAAAATAGTCGGTGGAACCGCGGTTGAAACTCCGCTCGGGTTCCGGGTTGAAATGAAGCATGGTTGAACCACTGGACGCGCGTCCAAGATCCAATCTTTGCTCAAGGATTGCATCCAGAAGCCGTCGGTAATGAGCGGTTGTGTTCTTGACGTAGGCAAGGTCCTTGTAACGCCCTTCGATCTTGAAACTCCTGACACCGGCCTCAATCAGGGCTGAGAGGTTGGCGCTTTGATCGTTGTCCTTGACGGAAAGAACGTGCTTTTGATGGGCAATGACGCGGCCTTGATTGTCCGTGACTTCATAGGGGAGGCGGCATGCCTGAGAGCAGTCTCCTCGATTGGCGCTTCGCCCGGTTTGGGCATGACTGATGTAGCACTGCCCACTGTACGCCACGCAGAGCGCCCCATGAATGAAGTATTCAAGAATCGCCGTATCCAGAACAGAAGCCATGGCGTTGATTTCAGGCAATGACAGTTCGCGCGCGGCAACGACTTGTGAAAAGCCGACGTCCTGAAGAAAACGTGCCTTTTCAGGCGTAC
>CAYQOJ010000327.1:0-3237 GCA_964419105.1 uncultured Methylococcus sp. | reverse complement strand
GATCAAGGCTTTGAGCTTTGCTATCAAGATCGTGAAATCATCAACGAAATAATTTAGAATTCAAATTTTAAATGACTTACATTATCACTAAATTTTGTAATAAAAGTTAAATTTGAACATGTTTGAAAACTTAGACCACATAATTCGAAAACTGATTGATCTTCTTAAACAAGCATTTAGTTTAAAAGATAATCCGGATTTAATTTGTGCACAATCCCGAATAAGTGCAGAGGCAATGCTTCGAGAAATTTATAAACGAGAATTTGGGAATGTCCCACCAAAGATTACCTTTCAGAGCTTACTTGAAGGAATTCGAAAAAAAAATGTAATCCCCCATCAAATAATTTTGCTTTTTGAGACGGTTAATCGCTTCGGAAACATGACGGTTCATCCTGATGATAATTTAACATCAAGAACCCCTCAAGAGGCTCAAATCGTGGAAAGCAATTTAGCCGGGATTTGTAATTGGTTCTTTAATGTTTACTTGAAACTTGAAATAACCGAAGATATACTATACAAGCGTTCAGATGCGCCTGCTACCAGCGCGAATAGCAATTACGAAGATATGATACGCTCTGCACTTTCAGATAATAAACTAGAATTGGATGAATATGAAAATCTTTTGCAGGCAAGAATGGATTTGGGCATTACCGATGACCAAGCATTGATAATCGAGAAACAAATTTGTAATGAAGTTCTTAATAAGAAAGTTGATGGAATAATTGATATCTTAAGTAATTCTGACTTAAACGCATTCAAGAAGTTAGACAAAATTAGAGATGATAGACCAGAATGGGTAACTAAGTCAATTGAACAAATATCCAATTCGAACAATGAAGAATTGAAAGTTTATTTAAGCCATTTTTTCGAAGAATTGAATGTTCAAAATCATGTCCCCATAGATTCTATGTTTTCGATAATGGGTTGTTGGCAAGGTTGGTATTTTCAGTACACTGCAAAAACTTATTTTGATTTGTTATTTTTAGTGAGAGGAGAAAATGATTTTATCGGAATTTCAATTGAACCGATCAACCCCACTTGGGGAGATAAAGGTTATGAAGACCCTTATTTATTAGCATGGATTGAAGGAAATCTATTGGATGACATTCTTTTTTCATATCGAAAAACGATGTTATTAGAGAAAACTTGGTCTGTGGATTATCAAGGTGTCATTATTGAGGATGGGACTTTGTTTGAAGGCGAATGGAATATTAAATCACAAAATGGTTCTTTTAATGCAATGAGATCTAAATCTTTACTTCCTATTCGAATTTTTGATACATTAAAAAAATGCCCTATAGTTCCTTCTACTTATTTAAATGGACTCCAAGATTTGACATCGTCATGGATAATACAATTAACCGGCAAATCCTCGAATGTTGGCATTATGCACATTATTGAAGTCAAAAATAAATTATTTGCAAATGTCGTGCTGTCTAATGATAATTTGTTATGTATCTCATATTGCGAAGGTTCATATGATGAAACAGCAAAAGCCACATTAAAAGAGGTGAATGCTATAAAGGGGAATCAACTATTTTTCACAATTTCTTTTACGATTGACTGGAATAACAATATATTAAACGGAACAATAAAAGATGATGTTTACAGAATGCGCGTTTTTAAAGCTTTCAAATTATGAAAATATTGATAACATCTTTCGGACCTTTTAACAATTTTAAAGTTAATCCGAGTAACTTGGTGATGCAATTGCTTAAAGAAAAAACTTTAAATAACAATTTAAAAGACGAATTTCATTGGCAAACGCTGGACGTTTCGTATGATGATGTTCTTAAATTTGAAAAAGGAATTAAACATGAAAATTTCGATTATATTATTCATCTTGGCGTTGCTACCCTTGATCCAATAATGCGCTTTGAGACATTAGCAAAAAATAAACGTCAAGGAAAAGATATTCTTGGGAATAATCCAAATTCAAAAATAATAGAAGAAGAAAAAACGGAGATTATTTCGGGAATTGAAATTGAGACATTGAATAAAGTCATCATTAAATTCCCAAAATTTGTAAGAATTTCATACGATGCAGGAGAATATTTATGCAATTATATTTACTACTTATCTTTATCCTCAAATTTAGCAAATCAAAAAGTGATGTTCATTCACATTGCAGATTTTCAAAATTGTGCTAATGCTGTTTCTTTAGAAAATCAAGTAAATGTAATTTCGGAACTCCTTTCTGAATTAGGAGATAATCAAAATCCAAATTAAACCAACTTTCGATACTTGATTCGTTTCGGACCCGCATCACCAAGTCGTTTTTTACGATTTTCTTCATAATCCGAATAGCTTCCCTCAAACCAATAAACTTGTGAATCACCTTCAAACGCTAAGATATGCGTACAAATTCGATCAAGGAACCAACGGTCGTGAGAAATTACAACCGCACATCCAGCGAAGTTCTCGATTCCTTCTTCAAGTGCCCGAAGCGTATTAACATCAATATCGTTGGTTGGCTCATCTAAAAGTAAAACATTTGCCTCCGTTTTCAAGGTCATAGCCAAATGCAAACGATTCCGCTCACCTCCAGAAAGAACGCCTACTTTCTTATTCTGATCAGAACCATTGAAATTAAACTTCGACAAATAGGCTCGTGAGTTGATTTTTTGATTTCCAATTTCGACATATTCCAATCCATTTGAAACAACATCAAAAACGGTTTTATCTGGATGAATGTCTTTGTGAGTTTGGTCAACATAACCGATTTTAACCGTTTCACCAACTGTAAATTCACCTTTATCTGGTTGTAATTCACCCATGATCATTTTAAAGATTGTCGTTTTTCCAGCGCCATTTGGACCGATTACCCCAACAATTCCAGCTGGCGGAAGTTTGAAATTCAAATCATCATACAATAATTTATCTCCAAATCCTTTAGCAACGTGAATCGCATCAATCACATTTTGTCCCAAACGAGGTCCATTCGGAATCGGTAATTCGAGTTTCGCTTCTTTATCTTTTACATCTTCGGCGAGCATTTTATCGTAGTTCTGTAAACGAGCTTTACTCTTCGCTTGACGGGCCTTTGGATTCATTCGTACCCATTCCAATTCGCGAGCCAACATCTTTTGACGTTTGGATTCAGATTTCTCTTCCTCCTTCAATCGATTTCCTTTTTGCTCTAACCAAGACGTATAATTTCCTTTCCATGGAATACCTTCTCCCCTATCCAATTCAAGAATCCAGCCTGCAACATTATCCAAGAAATACCTGTCGTGG
>CAYQOJ010000326.1:0-3237 GCA_964419105.1 uncultured Methylococcus sp. | reverse complement strand
GATTACAGGACTGGATCGCGACGACTGGCCAAAAAGTGGTCGTGATTTTTGAGGGGAGAGACTCCGCCGGCAAAGGGGGCGCCATCAAGCGTGTTGTTCAGCGCCTCAACCCCAGAGTGTGTCGCGTCGTCGCGCTCCCAGCGCCGAGTGATCGAGAAAAAACCCAGTGGTATTTCCAGCGCTACGTTGCGCACCTCCCTTGTGCGGGTGAAATGGTGCTGTTTGATCGCAGCTGGTACAACCGGGCGGGTGTCGAGCGGGTCATGGGGTTTTGTAACGATGATGATTACGAGGAATTTTTTCGCTCGGTTCCCGAATTCGAGCGGATGCTGGTTCGCTCCGGAATCAAAGTAGTCAAATACTGGTTTTCCATCACGGACGAAGAGCAACAATATCGGTTCCTCAGTCGGATTCATGATCCTTTGAAACAGTGGAAGCTCAGTCCCATGGATCTTTATGCGCGGAGTCGATGGGAGGAGTACACCGTTGCCAAGGAGATCATGTTCGAGAGAACCCACATTCCTGAGGCGCCTTGGTGGGTCGTTCAGGCCGTTGACAAGAAAAAAGCCCGATTGAATTGCATCCATCATCTGCTGAGTCAGTTTCCCTATTTCGAGATTGAAAGACCGGAGGTCATTCTTCCACCTCGAGAGCATCATCCGGGATATGAGCGCCATGCCCCATCTGGCGATATGATGGTTCCTGAAGTCTATTAAGATCTCAGTTGAGTTCTTTGGCGTAAATATGCAGAGCCATCCTCGACAGGCTCGCTATGGATTCGGATGCCCCTCATATAGGAAGACCCGTACTTATGCAGTCATCAGCACGCAAGCTTTTCGTCCTCGACACCAACGTACTCCTCCATGACCCCTCATCCTTGTTCCGCTTCGAAGAGCATGATCTTTTTATCCCGATGGTGGTCCTTGAGGAATTGGACCGTTGCAAAAAGGGGCTGACCGATACGGCCCGAAACGCTCGCCAGAGCAGTCGATTTCTAGATGAACTGATCAGTCAGACGGACCTCTCTGCCTTACGCGAGGGGATTCCGCTGAGTCGTTTGGAAAATGCCGGGGCCGACAATCTTGCGACCAGTGGCCGCCTCTTTTTTCAGATAGACAAGCTCGTTTCCACCCTGCCTGAACATCTTCCGGGTGACCTTCCGGATAACTCGATTTTGGCTTCAGCTCTCGCGTTAATCAAAGATCATGCTGAACGCGAAGTGATTCTGGTTTCCAAAGACATTAACCTCAGGATCAAGGCATCAGTCCTCGGGATCGTTGCTGAGGATTATCAAAACGATCAAGTTCTCGACGATGTGACTCACCTATACAGTGGTGCCCAGTGCCTGCCGGAGGACTTCTGGGAGACGCACGGTCAGGGCATGGAGTCTTGGAAAGATACTACCGGGCGCACGTTTTATCGCGTTTCAGGACCTTTGGTTAAGGGTTGGCACATCAATCAGTTTCTCTATATGGAGAATGGCTCCGAGTTCGAATCAATCGTCCGCTCAAGGGAGAATGGGAGTGCAGTCATTGAGTTAGCTCGAGATTACCGAACCCCACAACATGCCGTTTGGGGCATTCAGGCGCGTAACCGGGAGCAAAACTTTGCTCTTAACGTCTTGATGGATCCCAGTATTGATTTTGTCACCCTGCTCGGGACTGCTGGCACGGGTAAAACCTTGCTCACTTTAGCCAGTGGGCTGATGCTGACCCTCGAGGATAAATCCTATCGGGAAATCATCATGACCCGAGAAACAGTGCCACTAGGGGAGGATATTGGGTTCCTTCCGGGTACTGAAGAGGAGAAGATGTCGCCATGGATGGGGGCTCTTCATGACAATTTGGAACTTCTGAGCGGCCAGGAGGCATCCAGTGCTAATCAATGGGAGCGGAGCGCCACCCAGCAAGTGTTGATGAGCAAGATTTCGGTGCGCTCACTCAACTTCATGCGTGGAAGGACGTTCCAGCAACGCTTCATCATTTTGGATGAGGCCCAAAATCTGACCTCAAAGCAAATTAAAACGCTCATCACCCGGGCGGGGCCTGGGACCAAAATCGTGTGTCTGGGAGACATCGCCCAAATCGATACTCCTTACCTCACGGGGACCACCTCAGGTCTCACCTATGCAGTAGATCGATTTAAGAACTGGCCTCATGCCGCACATATCAGTATGCGACGCGGTGAACGTTCAAGGCTTGCAGACTACGCAGCTGAAGCCCTGTAAAACAGGGCTTCATGGCGGTAGCGGGAGTTAGCCGAAGCGACCGGTGATGTATTCTTCGGTCAGCTTGTGGCGTGGATTGGTAAAGATCTGTGCGGTTTCGCCGACTTCGACCAGTTTGCCAAGATGGAAGTAGGCTGTCCGCTGTGAAACCCGCGCGGCCTGCTGCATGGAATGCGTAACAATAACGATGGTGTAAAGGCTACGGAGCTCATCGATCAGTTGCTCGATCTTGGCGGTGGCGATGGGATCCAGCGCAGAGCAGGGTTCATCCATCAGAATAACCTCTGGATTCACTGCAATGGTTCTTGCGATACAAAGACGCTGCTGCTGACCACCTGAAAGCCCTGTTCCCGGCTGATCCAGTCGATCCTTGACCTCATCCCAAAGACCCGCTCGACGCAGCGATTTCTCGACCGTTTCATCAAGATCCGGCTTGCTTCCGGCGAGTCCATGAATCCTTGGGCCATAGGCTACGTTTTCATAAATGGACTTAGGAAAGGGATTCGGTTTCTGGAAAACCATCCCGATTTGTGCCCGAAGAGGCACGACATCAATGTGATCCCCGTAGATGTTTTCCTGATCCAGCTTGATATCGCCCGTGACCCGGCATCCCACAATCGTGTCGTTCATTCGATTGAGGCAGCGCAGGAACGTCGACTTACCGCACCCTGAAGGACCAATAAAGGCGATGACCTGATTTTTTCCGATATCCAGATTGACGTTATGGACCGCCTCCTTTTCGCCGTAAAACACATGAACCTGCCTGCAGTTGATGCGGGCATTCTCATGGGTGAATTCACCGACGGTCCCTGTGTGGTCCCTGTCGTATACGGATTCCATGGCTTTACCTCCAGAGGACTGGGCGTTGGATGATTGGAATACAGTGCTATTTGGCTTTGTGTCGTCGTGTTTGATCATGGGGTTTACCAACGCCGTTCATAACGTCTACGGAGATATACCGCAAGACCGTTCATTGTGATGAGGAAAGCCAAAAGGACAATGATGGCCGC
>CAYQOJ010000325.1:0-3262 GCA_964419105.1 uncultured Methylococcus sp. | reverse complement strand
ATGTTCCAGGCTTTCTCGGGTGCGTTTTCGGGTCATCTGCACAAGTCCCAAGCTTGAGACTTCGCTGATGGCGCTTTTGGCATGATCCTTTTCAAGGCTGCGCTGCAGTGATTGAAGGACCTGATCCCGGTGCTCGGGATCCCGCATATCGATGAAATCGATGATGATGATCCCACCAAGGTTTCGAATCCGAAGTTGCCGGGCGATGGCTTGAGCCGCCTCAAGATTGGTCTTGAAAATGGTCTCTTCCAGATTACGACCTCCGACAAAGGCACCCGTGTTGACGTCGATAGTCGTCATCGCCTCGGTTTGATCGAATATGAGATAGCCTCCCGATTTGAGTGCGACCCGTCGATCCAGTGCGCGCTGGATTTCATCCTCCACACCATAAAGATCAAACAGCGGCCTTTCGCCAGAATAGTGTTCGAGCCTTGCTGAAAGCTCCGGCACAAATTCCCGCACAAACTTGCCTAGCCGGCTGAAGGTCTCCCGTGAATCCACCCGGATTTTTTCGACCTTTTCGCAGTGCATGTCACGGAGGACCCGCATGCTGAGGGGAAGGTCCTCATGCAGGAGGGTTTTGGGTTTGGCGCTCCGCTGCCTTTGGCTGATGGAGTTCCAGAGCTTCACCAGAAACTGCATGTCGGCGCGAAGCGCCGCTTCATCGATGCCTTCAGCGGCGGTTCGAGCGATAAAGCCGCCGGTTCCATGCTCTTTCTGGAAGGCATCCACGATTTGCCGAAGCCTCAAGCGTTCAGCTTCGGATTCAATCCGCTGCGAGACGCCGCCTGAGCGAGCCTGGGGCATGTAGACGAGATAGACCGAGGGGATGGCGAGCTCCGTCGTGAGCCGGGCTCCCTTGGTTCCCAAAGGATCCTTGACGACCTGAACCAGAAGCTCTTGGCTATCACGGATCACGAGCTCAATCTGGTCATCAATGGCCTTTTCCCGGACCGATGGGCAAAGGTCAGAGACATGAAGGAATGCAGCCCGTTCAAGGCCCACATCAACAAAGGCGGCTTGCATACCGGGAAGGATCCGGCAGACTTTGCCTTTGTAGATATTGCCAACCAGCCCCCGGCGGCGGGTGCGTTCGATCAGGATTTCCTGGAGAACGCCGTTTTCAACGATCGCGACCCGGGTTTCTGGGGGCGTGATGTTGATGAGGATTTCATCACTCATGCGCTTTGGGCCCCTTCAAGCCTTGTGAGGGGGTCAATTCCGACCTTTCGAAGGAGCTGGGCCGTTTCATGAAGGGGTAACCCCATGACGCCTGAAAAGCTTCCCGAAAGCCGCTCGATGAAAAGCGATCCCAAGCCCTGAATCGCATAGGCCCCGGCCTTGCCTTGGGGTTCGCCAGTGCGCCAGTAGGCCGCAATTTCAGATGCGTTCAGATCCCGGAATCGGACCTGGGTCATGCTCAGGGCTTCAAAATGCGCCTCGCCGAGGACCAAAGACACCGCGCTCAAGACAAAGTGCTCGCGGCCTGAGAGTTTTTCAAGCATCTGCCGGGCATGGGCTTCATCCGCGGGTTTTCCGAAGATTTCGCCATCCAGCACCACTTCGGTGTCCGCGCTCAGGATGGGAAGATCCAAAGATCCGTGGATGTTCTGAGTGGCCCGAGCCTTCTCATGGGCAATGCGGCGGACGTAATCTTCGGGAAGTTCAAGGTGCCTTGGGTTTTCTGGAATCTCGGAGGGGAGCACCTTGAAGCGAATGCCGATCTGTTCCAAAAGTTCTCGGCGCCGGGGAGATGCGGAGGCCAAAATGAGATCGGGGGTATTCATAGCGTCAGCTGCCTGAAGGGTTCAGCGGTGATAAGGGTGGTTTTTTAGAATGCTGTGGGCGCGATAGAGTTGCTCAGCGATCAGGACCCGAACCAGAGGGTGTGGCAAGGTCAGGGGCGAAAGGCTCCAGTGCACTTTGGCTCTTTTTCGGACCGATTCGGGGTGCCCCTCGGGGCCTCCAACCAATAGCGTAACGCGGCGACCTTCCTGCATCCACTGCCTCAGTTCCTTCGCAAGCTGCTCGGTGGTCCAGTTTTTCCCACCGACTTCAAGAGCGATGACCTGGTCATCTGGCGCTAAGAGGGAGAGCACGCGTTCGCCTTCCTCTTCTTGGATCCGGGCAAGGTCTGCGTTTTTGCCGCGTTTCCCCGGGGCAATTTCGCGAAGCACCAGCTCGCACTCTCTCGGGAGACGCTTTCGGTAGTCTTCAAACCCCTCGCTCACCCATCCGGGCATGCGGTTTCCGACCGCCATCAGATGGATTTGCATGGGCTTATTCCAGAGGGGCTTTGGCCTTAGGCGACGTCCAGCATGCGTTCGAGTGAAAGCCGAGCAGGCTCTGCAACCGCTTGAGGGACGCTGATCTGGTTCACGACATGCCCCTTGACCAGGTTTTCAAGAATCCAGGCGAGATGCTGGGGATCGGTTCGGAACATGGTGGAGCACATGCAGACGGTGGGCGACATGAAGTGAACATCGACGCCCTTGGGCCGCATTTCATCGGCCAGTCGATTGACCATGTTGAGTTCGGTGCCGACCAGCCAGCGGGTCCCGGATTCTGAGGCTCTGACGGTTTTTAAGATGAACTCGGTGGATCCGATGACATCAGCCTTTTCACAAATTTCAAGCGCACATTCAGGATGCACAATGACCTTGGTTTCAGGATGACGCTCAAGGAAGCGGTCAATGTGGACGGGCTGAAAGACCTGATGGACAGAGCAAAATCCTTTCCAGAGGATCATGCGGGCATTTTGAATGGCCTCGGGCGTGAGTCCCCCCAGGGGTTTTGAAAAATCCCAGGTGACCATGGCTTCCAGGGGGATGCCCATCCGATAGGCGGTGTTTCTCCCAAGATGCTGATCGGGGAAGAAAAGCACCTTTTCGCGGCGGGCAAAGCTCCATTCGAGAATGTCTTTTGTGTTGCTTGAGGTGCAGACAATACCGCCGTGACGACCACAGAATGCCTTAAGGTCGGCTGCGGAATTGATGTAGGTGACGGGGGTAATGAGGGCGTCAGGATCAAGGACCGTCTGAAGTTCTTCCCAGGCCCGCTCCACCGCCGCCCGGTTGGCCATGTCCGCCATCGAGCACCCGGCGGCCAGGTCCGGCAGCACGACCTGCTGGTCCGCGCTCGTGAGGATGTCGGCACTCTCGGCCATGAAGTGCACGCCACAGAAGACGATGTACTCGGCCTGCGGATGGGCTGCGGCCTGCTGGGCGAGCTTGAACGAGTCACCGGTCACGTCGGCGAACCG
>CAYQOJ010000324.1:0-3279 GCA_964419105.1 uncultured Methylococcus sp. | reverse complement strand
AACAACGCAAACAACACACCTGAGGCTATAACCGCAGCATTCAAAGCGGCGGTATTACCAAAAGGATGGCGTAAGTCGGTGGGTTATCTTCGTCAAGATCTTTGTGTAACCCCTGTTTATGGTGGTGACTACAACTCCACATATCAGGAGATTCGTGATAGCGCTGACAGCGCATACTCTCAAATTATATGGGGCAAGATAGGTTTGGGTGTAGCACAAAAGATCGGCTATCCAATGGCGATGTGGACAAGCGCTAAGGGTTCACTTCTCCGAGGCACCCCTGAGAAAGATCTAATGTATGGGGGTCCAGGTAACGATACATTTATCCCTTATGCCGGTGATGACATAGTCGATGGCGGCGAGGGATTTAATGCTGTCAAACTCGAAGGCCCATTTCGAAATTACACAATCACCGTGGTTGATAACATAGTCACGGTAACGGGATCCGGCAGCACAAAGACTCTAAAGCGAATTCAACAACTGCGATTTACAGACCGCAAAGTGAGGCTGTAAGTAAATACCCGCTTGGGGGAGCTTGAAAGAGACAGCTTCCCTCAGAAAACGTTGAAAGACGGCCTCCTTTGTGCAGATTTGATAGCACCAAACTTGGAGGGGCGACCCTATCAAGCAGAAGTCAGACAAGGCTCCGAAAGGGGCCTTTTCTATGCTCAAAGAAAAGATTTTTTCGTCCGCTTCTAGCGATGTCATAGCAACGGAAGAAACGAAAAAGGCCAAATATCAGCCCAAGTCATGAGGGTTTTCGGCTTGGCGTACAACAAATCTCGACGAACAATTCTTGAGATTCATTCCGAAGTAATTTTTTAAGCCGGAGCCAACGCAAAATGGGGAGCAAAGTCGAACTTGGTCAATTTCAGTGTTAAACACCGAAAAACGCTGACTAGGCTCTAACAGCATCAAAGAATGCTCCGCCAGCATGGGAAGCGTAAGCTCAAGATGGATAGACCAAGGCATGCTACAAGTTATCTGTAGCAAGGTGCGGCCTGTAGGATAGGCCTTTAGAAGATGGAGCGATTGAAAGGATTCGAACCCTCGACCCACACACCCAAAAGTGTATCGAAAAATCCATTCTCGTCTTGCCCTACCAACCTACAATCAATCTCAATCTTTCATTTACCACAACGATAAACGGCGCCCGAATACGTCACGTTTGTTTGCTCGCTGCTGCCGCCACCGTAACCGTTTGAAACACTGTAGCTACCCGTAATGCCCGCTCTAGAGGAGAGGAGAACAACCGTATTTCCACCCAGCTTGAATGCAGAATTCTTAAGCTCGTTTCTTGCACCTTCCTCCAGGTTGGCATTACTCGTCCACCCACCAGTAAAGAAGTTACCCTGATTCCCTGTTGCCTCACCCAGATAATCACACCCAGCTGGCTCGGTCGTCACAATCTTTACTTTTGCGGCCTGGGGAATAACCGGATTTGCCGAGCACGCAGCCAGCCCGAAAAAAACAGGAATCACAAAGTGCTTCAAAGAGAGCCGCATATCCATCTCCATGTTGAAAACCAATTGCCCGTGAGGAGGACGTCGGGTATTAAGCCTGAGATTATCCCATCGAGAGCCTAGATTTTCCAAAGCGATTGGAAATGCTAAAGATCATGGCAAACCACAGATGATGCCCTCTATGCCAATTTGAAATCGTGCCTCATAGTTATAGAGGTCTGCTCCAGCTCGCACTATTGGGATCGCAAACTGGAGTCCATGGGGCAAGTGGTTTAGTTAATGGCACCCCAGTTTGTGAAGCCCTATGTGAAGACGAACAAGAACGATGCCGCGGATGCTGAACGATCTGCGTAGCTTTAACACGCCCTTCAATGCTGTTAGCCGCAACGAAGAACGTTTTAACCTAAAGAACGCTGCCCAAGCTAAAAAAGCGCAAAGTGACGCTCAGCCCAGACCCAGCAGCGTGAACCAGAAGATCAAGCCAAAAGAAAATTCGGTGTTAAACCCTAAAACGGGCGGCAAGAAAACCAAAGGAGGGAAAACCAAACAATAGGTAGACCCATGCGTGCTACAAAGAACATGTAGCACGACGCCACCCGTTGGATAGATCCGCTGAACCCGTCATGGTTTGGCGATTCTCTCGCCATTTGAATAACTGCCGTGGAATCTGAACCAGTCCTCCGCGTTGAAAGCGTCTGGCAAAATCTTCCTGAACTCTTCAGGCTCACCTCTCGGGCCTTTCTGCTCCTCGAAGTAGAGAAACATGTAATGCAAGTCTTTGAGGAAAAGCTTCCTCAGAAAAACAGGCATGGCAAGACCGAACTTAACTTTGACTCCCCCCACCTTCTCAAGCGCAGAGGCCACTTGGCTTAAATCACCCTTCCAACTAACCACATCCAGACCCTTCTCGAGCCAGCTCGCAGGATCCTTTAACATGATGGCGGCCGCCCGCCCAACATCATAAGTGGAGCAGTACTTGATCTCCTTATCACTCAGGAATTTCAATCGGCCCTTCCTTAATGGATTCCAGTTCACGGGATCATCAAAATTCTCAAAAAAAGCACATGGCCTAAGAATCGAATATTTGACTCCCGAAGCCCGCAAGTAATCCTCGATGATGACCTTTGTCCTGATGTGCTTGACCCGCTCATCCATCAACTCAGCGTCCGCAACGCTCATGAAGATAAGGTGATCTACCCCCGCTGACTTTGCAGCGTCAATTGCGCGCTTACCATGACTGATTTCAAGAGATCCGTTTGACTTTGCAGCCCCAAAATAGTCAGTTATTACAAAAACTTTCTTTGCCCCGCTTTCGAGCAGAGCACGATCAAGATCTTCGCGGCTTGTGTAATCACAGAGAACCGGAGCAATACCCTGATCCGATAACTTTTTGGTATTCGATCTTGTGGTCCCATACACGTGAAACCCCGCCTCTTTGAGCGCTCTGCATACATTTCGACCAGCCTTACCAGTTGCACAGAGCACAAGGACTTTATTCGATGACATGGTGAAATTCTCCGATTCAGGGGCAAACAGGCTCAAAGATCAGACATGAAGACTGTGGTAAACCTCGAAGAGCATCAAGGCTAAAAACTCGAGCATCGATGCGGTATAACCTATGTATTCCCATGAGCCAGAGGAGCTTCGCATGATAAAGCCTGACAAAAGCCTTCTCCTGAAAGATGCTTTGAGCCACGCATCATCAGCGGTTAGTGGTTTATCCACCCTCATAGGGACAGGGGGTTTGAACGATGATACTCAGCTCTCAAGAATTGAACGCGACCTTCGAGATGCTACCGATCTTGTTCGACAGAGC
>CAYQOJ010000323.1:2007-3294 GCA_964419105.1 uncultured Methylococcus sp. | reverse complement strand
GCGTACCTCGTGAAGTCACGAAGCAAAGTCGTAGGTCTCCATGCCGTCGAATCGGTTTTGGAGGTCGGCCCAGACCGGATCGTTCAGGTATGGGTTGATGCCTCGAGAGCAGACGGAAGACTGACCCGGCTACTCGAGCGCTTTGCTGATGCGGGTATTAGGGTTCAGGAAACACCCAAGCACCGGCTGGATGCGATGGCAGACCGCCAGGCACATCAGGGCGTGGTGATCGAATATCTGGCTCCGGACGAACTTGGGGAGGATGATCTGGATGATGCCTTAGAGCTTCTGGGGCGTCCGCCTCTTCTTCTGGTGCTGGACCATGTTCAGGACCCCCACAACCTGGGGGCCTGCCTGCGTAGCGCGGATGCCGCCGGGGTTGACGGTGTGATCAGCACGCGAGACCAGTCTGTAGGTATTACACCAGTGGTTTCTAAGGTTGCCTGTGGTGCGGCTGACACGATGCCCTATTACCGGGTTACGAATCTGGCACGAACCCTCAAAGATCTCAAGGCGCGAGGCGTTTGGGTGGTTGGTGCAGCGGGCGAGGCAGAACTTTCTTATCATGAGGCGGACCTGACGGGTGGGTTGGCCATCGTCATGGGGGCTGAAGGAAAAGGACTTAGGCGGTTAACCCGTGAAAATTGTGATTTCCTTGTGAAAATTCCTATGTTTGGAACCGTTGGGAGTCTGAATGTCTCCGTAGCGACTGGCGTTTTGCTGTTTGAAGCGGTGCGGCAGCGCAAAACAAAATAGCTCCAGGGTCAGATGGAGCGTCCTGGCTTGTCGAGGATCAATTCTTAGACTCCTCGGTCCGCAAGGTGCCAATTCATTGCGATCAGAGGCGCAAGGATCATGGCTCCCATGACAACCAGGCGGATCAAAAGCTTGATCAGGTGCTTGGGATGCAGAGCCATCCAAGCCCACAGATAACATTCGGTAACCAGCTTTCCCCAAAGCATCGATTTCCTCCTGAAGCGGGGCTCTTTAGAATGCCCCTCTGGAATCGACTAAGGGCTGCATGGAATCAAGAAGCCCTTCTTTCGCAAGTTAGCAGGAACATTTTTCAGTGAAACAGACACAGGATACCGTAAGAGCCCTGAAATGGACTGGCGTCGGGTTGGACGTGCTCGATCAGAGACTTCTACCCGAAAGTATCGTTTTTAACTCGTATACCAGTTCACATGAAGTTGCAGAGGCGATACGCACCATGCAGGTTCGTGGTGCACCCGCTATTGGAATTGCGGCCGCCTACGGCGCACTCCTTTCGGCTAAGGCGCGCTATAA
>CAYQOJ010000323.1:0-1997 GCA_964419105.1 uncultured Methylococcus sp. | reverse complement strand
CCTGGAAGCCACTGTTTCAAAAGGATTTAGAGGAGTTGGCAGCCTCAAGGCCTACGGCAGTGAATTTATTCTGGGCCTTGGATCGCATGGGCAGTTTGGTGGGTGAGATTGCTTCGGGTGATGACCCTTTTCCTGGGCTTCTTGCAGCTGCAAACCGTATTTTCGAGGAGGATGTGGCAGCCAATTTAGCCATGGGCGAAATGGGAGCGCGTTATCTTCATGATGCTCAGGGCGTTTTGACGCATTGCAACACCGGATCTCTTGCAACGGGAGGCTATGGAACAGCTCTGGGTGTTATTCGGAGTGCATACGCACAAACGCAGCTCGACGTTTTTGCCACGGAAACTCGTCCCTGGTCGCAGGGCGCTCGATTGACCATTTGGGAACTAAATCAGGACCATATTCCCGCGACCTTGATCGCAGATTCCGCCGCATCGTTTCTGATGAAGTCAGGCCGGGTCGGATGGGTGATTGTGGGGGCGGATCGGATCGCGGCCAATGGTGATACAGCTAATAAGATTGGAACATATGCCTTAGCGGTTGCCGCTAAGTACCATGGTCTTCGCGTCATGGTGGTGGCTCCGACGTCAACAATTGACTGGGAGACTCCAAATGGTTCGGGTATCGAAATCGAGGAGAGAGACCCTTCGGAGTTGCTCACCGAGGGGTTCAGGCAGGAGGGAAGTGTTATTTCAGCCTGGAATCCCGTTTTCGATGTGACGCCATCAAGTCTAATTGATGTCATCGTCACCGAGCGTGGGGCTGTCGAAAATCCGACAGCTGCGTCCATGCGAAGTCTCGTAGCCTGAACAAATCCATTCCCCTTTTCTCATATCAAATAATCAAGTGTTGTAGGAATTCGGATGTTAGACCCTAGGATTGTTAGAAGCGAATTGGATGAGGTGGCGAGCCAGTTGGCTCGGCGCGGTTTTGCATTGGATAAAGCGGCTTTCGCGGCGCTTGAAGCGAAACGTCGTGATGTTCAGGCGCGAACCCAAACGCTTCAGAGTGAGCGTAATGCGCGCTCCAAAATGATTGGTCAGGCCAAGGCCCGTGGGGAAGATATTGCTCCGTTATTGGCGGAGGTGGATTCCTTCGGTGATGAGCTGAAGAAGATGGAGGTTGAGCTCGATGGCATTCAGTTGGCGCTTGAGGACATCCTTTTAGGGGTTCCAAATATTCTGGATGCCGATGTTCCCGAAGGGCGTGATGAAAATCAGAATGTTGAGATTCACCGTTGGGGAACACCCAGAGTGTTCGATTTTGAGATCAAGGATCATATCGCCATTGGCGCTGGTCTTGGCGGAATGGACTTTGAATCGGCAACCAAAATTGCTGGGGCCCGGTTCGTAACGCTAAAGGGCCAGATCTCCCGACTTCAAAGAGCACTTACCCAGTTCATGTTGGACGTGCACTCGGAACAGCATGGGTATCTTGAAACTTATGTGCCATTGATGGTCAATGCGGATAGTCTCAGGGGAACCGGCCAATTGCCCAAGTTTGAGGCTGATCTTTTCAAACTGGAAACAGATCCGCCTTACTATCTGATTCCGACGGCTGAGGTGCCGGTCACAAACCTTGTGAGAAATGAGATTGTTGAGGCGAATTCGTTACCTTTGCGTTTCGTCTGCCATACCCCATGCTTTCGAAGCGAGGCGGGCTCATATGGGAAAGACACCCGGGGGATGATTCGCCAGCACCAGTTTGAAAAGGTGGAGCTGGTCCAGATCGTTCGCCCTGAAGACTCGACACAGGCCCATGAGGCTTTGACCAGTCATGCAGAGGAGATCCTGAAGAGACTGGGACTTCCTTTCAGGCGAATGCTACTGTGTGCGGGGGATACGGGTTTTTCATCTGCGAAGACTTACGACCTCGAAGTCTGGTTGCCAGGACAGGATGCGTATCGCGAAATTTCCTCCTGCAGTAATTTCAGGGACTTTCAGGCGCGCCGATTACAGGCCCGATGGCGCAATCCTGAAATCGGAAAGCCCGAGCTT
>CAYQOJ010000322.1:0-3303 GCA_964419105.1 uncultured Methylococcus sp. | reverse complement strand
AAGAACGTCCTCGGCAGAGAGACACTACACCCCGATACTACTGAGCACTTGAAGGAACTCGGCCACGACAGCTGTCGCCGTCGGGTGCTCGACTTCAAATCGTCCAACCGTTTCCCGCACTTCATCCACCAATTGCAAATGCTGGCCATCCGCACCGGCCTCAAACCGGTTTTCAAGCTTTTCCAATAAACCCTCAAGCTTGTTTCTAAGTTCGGGATGACCCTGCTCTAACTTTTCAACTTCCGTGCGAAGCTTGAAGAGTGCTTCACTGACTTCTTTTTCTGCCATGTTGTTCTCCTAGAACCCGATTCTCAAAGTCCCGCCAGACGACGCTTCATGAACTCTGGCGTAGCAAAGGCCGCCTTGTGAACGTCAACATTGTAGTAACGCGACTCAAAGGAACGGGCGTTTGCGTCAGCTTCCCTGAACCCCGAGAGGTCGCTCATTGAAGCCATGGTCCCACTCCACCAGCCCGAAGGATAGAGGCACTGAGGAAAATAAAACGTCTTAGTCTTCGTAAATCCGGCAGCCCTCATCGTGGAGTGCATATCCATGATGAGATCTTCATGAAACAAAGGGGACTCACTTTGCTGGACCAGGATTCCCGTTTTTCCAAGACAACGAATGCATTCACGATAAAAGGATTCGTTAAATAGCCCTTCAGCAGGCCCAACGGGATCTGTGCTGTCCACAATGATGACATCGACACTCCCATCGGGGGCATCCTTCACCCACTGGATACCATCGATAAAAAGCAGTTGCGCGCGGGGATCGGAATTGGAGGAGCAAAGATCCGGGAAATACTTTTCGGCGAGTATCGTCACCTGCTCATCGATCTCAATCTGAATAGCCTCTTCAACCCCTGGATGACGCAATACCTCTTTGAGACTCCCGCAATCACCACCACCAATAACCCAAACGCGTTTGGGATTTGGGTGCGTGTAAAGAACGGGATGAGTCATCATCTCGTGGTAGAGATAGTTGTCACGGTCAGAAACCATTGTGCAACCATCAATGATCATCAGCTTTCCAAACCACTCACTATCGAACATTTCGATTTTCTGGAAAGGCGATTGCACTTCTTCGAGCTTTGACTTCACCTTAATCGAGAAGGCGCTGCCGTGCTTTGGATAAATCTCGGTAAACCAACCGGGTGACCCGATCATTCAATAATCCTCTCATGGAAAAGGCGTTGGATTTTCCACATAATTGCGGTCTGATGGACTCCTCCCCTGCCCAACGAAAGGGGATTCATTTCCTGCTTCATCGGCCTACCATGGCAAAACTTCCCCAGACAAACGTCCGAAATTCTCGGGCTCTTGCTGGATTTGCCGTGGTTTTGGGAGATTCGTTGATCAGGTAATTATACCGCTATCGTCCCCGGCCAAAGCGACGGGGCTTCTAGCGCAATTGAGCAAGGAACTATTTTGATGCCCTCGAACTGGAGTACAGCCCTTTCCCGCGAAGTCTACGCGATCGAGCACTGGGGGGAAGGCTATTTCGACATCAACGACAATGGCCAAGTCATCGTCACGCCCTCAAGAAATCCCGATCATGGCACAGTTGTATTGCCGGACATCGTCGATGCAATCCGCCGGGAAGGGCTGACACTCCCGGTTCTCGTCCGCTTCACCGACGTTCTCAAAGATCGGGTTGCACGCTTGACTGAGGCGTTCGCCAAAGCCCGGGAAGAACATGATTTCCAAGGCGGTTATACGCCTGTCTACCCGATAAAAGTGAATCAACAACGCGGCGTGATCAACGCGCTGCTTGAGAACGGCCGATATCCGGTAGGCCTTGAGGCCGGGAGCAAATCTGAACTTCTGGCCATCCTCGCCCTTTCAGACGCTGGAACGGTAATCTGCAACGGCTACAAGGATCGCTCCTATATTCGGCTTGCCCTAATTGGCCGTTCTCTCGGGCTCAATATCTTCATCGTCGTCGAAAAGCTCTCGGAACTGGGGGTTGTCCTCTCTGAGGCCGCCAATCTCGGCATTGAGCCACAACTTGGAGTCAGAATTCGACTATCCAGCATCAGTGCGGGTAAGTGGCAAAACAGCGGTGGCGAAAAATCCAAATTTGGCCTTCACAGCGGAGAGATCCTGAGATTCATTACCCTCCTCAAGGAAGCGGGCAAGCTCGAGTGGCTCAAGCTGATGCATTTCCACATGGGATCCCAAGTTGCGGATATCGGCGATATCAAGACCGCTCTGCGCGAGGCAGCCAGGTATTATCAGGAGCTTCGAACCCTTGGCGCTGAAATCACCGTAGCTGACGTAGGGGGTGGTCTTGGGATCGATTACGAAGGGACCCGATCGACCAGTGACTGTTCCCTAAATTACAGTATCGACGAATACGCTCATTCGATCGTCAGAGCATTCAGTGAGATCTGTGATGAGTTCCAGCTACCTCACCCCGATCTCATCACGGAATCAGGGCGTGCCATCAGCGCGCATCATGCTGTACTGATCACCAATATCACGGACATAGAATCCGTACCCAATGATCCCACCCCACCTGAACAAACCCGAGTGAAGCCTTTGGCAGATCTTGCAGACTGTCTTGAGCGACTGAAAGATGAGTCCGTGGTAGGCGTCTACCATGACGCACAATTCGATATTGCCGAGGCTCGGGATATGTTTGTTCAAGGGAAAATCTGCCTCAAGGAGCTCGCCGAAGCTGAGCGCCTCAATGCAGCGATTGCCCATGACGTCCAGCGTCGTCTCGACAGCCGTTTGCGCGCTCACCGCGAACTACTGGATGATCTCAATGAGCGATTAGCCGATAAGGTTTTTTGCAACTTTTCCCTTTTTCAATCCCTGCCGGATGCCTGGGCGATTGGGCAGATTTTCCCTGTCATGCCTCTTCAAAGATTGAATGAGGAACCCTCTCGCCGCTGTATCGTGCAAGATCTGACCTGTGATTCTGACGGCATGATCGAGCAGTACATCGACCAGCAGAGTCTTGAGCCGACACTTAGGCTCCATAAAACCATGCCAGGGGAAAGCTACTTAATCGGTTTTTTCCTCGTTGGAGCCTATCAAGAAATTCTTGGAGACATGCACAACCTGTTTGGCGACACCCACGCGGTAAATGTCTCCCTGAACAGTCAGGGCAACTACGAGATGATGGATCCAACCCATGGCGACGGGGCCGATGACATGCTGCGTTATGTCCATATCGATCCCTCAGAACTCGAACGCGCATATCGAAAAAAGCTAGTCGATGCTGAGCTTTCGGCTGAGCGACAGAAGCTTTTTGAGACGGAGCTTATGGCGGGCCTGGGCGCTTACACCTATCTTG
>CAYQOJ010000321.1:0-3323 GCA_964419105.1 uncultured Methylococcus sp. | reverse complement strand
GAGACTTCCTGCTTCACGGCGCGCAATCGGGAAAAAATAGTCGAGCATGGCCGCTTCTGCGATGGCATCGAAAAATGCCGCTTTGATCGCCCATGCAAAAACGCCACCGAAGATGAGGGGCCAGGGACCCATGTGTATGGGGATGTCCGAAACCAAAATTTCGATGCCCTTATGAAGGAGGGGGAGAGCTGTAAAAAAACCAAGCCAAGTGAATGCTGTCAGGATGGCGCGATTTCGAAGGAGATCAGAAAAATGTTGATCATAGACTTCAAGGGCTTCTGCCGCGGAGCGCCAGGGGTCCTGGTGGCCGCTCATAAAGTGCCAGGCGAGTATCGTTCGATGATTGAGATTCGATATTCGGGCTGTGATCTGGAGCTGGAGTGTTGCAAGAAGACCCTCCGCACCTTCGAATTTCGGGCAGGGATGACTTTTTGAAAGGTCGTTCAGGACCTCTCGAACCGATTGATCCAGGTCGTTAAGTCTGGAGGTGCTGTCATAGGCGCCATCCAGTCGCTCTTTGGCATAGGTCAAGAGTGCTCTCGCCGTCGGCAGAATCTTGCCGTCCCACTGATCCGCCAGAATCCCGAGTTGGGGGAGGTCAACGATACGCAGCCATAGGGTTCGGATGCGCGTCATGAGGAATGCAAACGCGACAAATCCGATGACGGCGCCGATCGGGCCTAGTGAAATCGCGTTTTTTTCAAGCGAGCCAAACCCCACCAGAGTCCCCGCTCCCCCGAGGGTGGCCATCAGGTAGCCAAAGGCAACCCCGAGGCAGAGTCCCAGGCGATAAAGAACATAGGCCATGGATTTTTCAATCGCCCGAATGGCGGCCATCAGATCGAAGTCCCACATTGCGGATTCCTCATGACAATCAAAGGTGGGGCAAGCGGGGTGAAGTGCCCCATGCCGAAGAGCCATTCTACCTTTGAAGGCCGAGTTTGGCGGGTCTCATTGCTAGCGAGGCGAACGCGGTGGCTTGCTCCGCCCAGGCATGGGCGGGAGTCCGGTGTGCTGGGTGCGTACCCGGCCTTTTTGGACGTTTCTTCGCTTTCCCTCGTGCTGGAGGCCAGTCCCTTTAGGTTGCCATGAGGGCACCAGATGGTGTTTTCCGTTGCCGATCAAGTCGGAGCGGCCCATGGATTTCAGTGCATCACGCAACAAAGGCCAGTTCTCGGCATCGTGATAGCGCAGGAAGGCTTTGTGCAGTCGGCGCTGTTTTACCTTCTTCGGGATGTAGACCTCTTCACTGGTCCGGCTCACTCGATGCAGCGGATTTTTGCCCGAGTGATACATCGTTGTGGCATTGGCCATCGGAGAAGGCAGGAAAGCTTGGACCTGATCGGCCCTGAATCCATTGCGCTTCAACCAGAGGGCAAGGTTCAGCATATCCTCGTCTGTCGTTCCGGGATGTGCTGCGATGAAATAAGGAATCAGGTATTGCTCCTTTCCTGCTTCTCGCGAGAACTTGTCGAAGAGCGTCTTGAACCGGTCATACGTGCCTATGCCTGGTTTCATCATCTTGGACAGGGGGCCGGCCTCGGTGTGTTCGGGTGCAATCTTGAGATATCCCCCGACATGATGGGTCACAAGCTCCTTGACATACTCGGGTGAGCGAACCGCAAGGTCGTATCGGAGGCCTGAGCCAATGGTGATTTTTTTGATTCCCGGTATGGCTCGGGCTTTGCGATAAAGCTGAATCAGGGGACCGTGATCGGTGTCGAGGTTCTTGCAGATTCCCGGAAAAACACACGAAAGTCTTCGGCAAGATGCTTCCGTTTCAGGGTCCTTGCAGGCAAGCCGATACATGTTGGCGGTTGGGCCGCCAAGGTCTGTGATGTGGCCCGTGAAGGCCGGTGAGGTGTCTCGAATTGTTTCAAGCTCACGAAGAATGGATTCCTCGGAGCGGTTCTGGATGATTCGTCCCTCATGTTCTGTGATCGAACAGAAACTGCAGCCCCCAAAGCAGCCGCGCATGATCGTCACCGAGTGCTGAATCATCTCGAAGGCGGGAATTTTGGCGCCACCATAGCCCTGATAAGGCATGCGCGAATAGGGGAGATCGTAAACCGTATCCATCTCCCGCGTTGTCAGCGGGAATGGCGGGGGATTGATGAAGATGTCACGTTCGCCGTGGCGTTGGACGAGCGCTCTGGCATTTCCGGGGTTGGTTTCTTGATGAAGGACGCGGGATGCATGCGCATAGAGAACGGGGTCCTCGCGAAGTGCTTCAAAAGATGGAAGGCGAATGGCTTCAACGGATGTCCGTTTTCGATGGAGTCGAATCGGAGTCTCGTTATTTGATTTGGGTGTATCGCAGGCCGAAGAGGTCATCGCATAAGGGTCGGCATGCGGGGCAAGGGCGCCTGGCTGATCCACCTGAGTGGAGTCAATGACGAGGGAGTCATCCAGAGTTTCCCTCAGGATCAAAGCGGGTCCGCGAATCCGGGTTAGGTCTCGAACGGATTCTCCAGCAGCGAGGCGGTGAGCGATTTCAACCACCTGGCGTTCGCCGTTACCAAAAACCAGAAGATCAGCCTTGGCATCGATAAGCACTGATCGTCGAACCAAATCTGACCAGTAGTCATAGTGAGCGACGCGGCGAAGACTGGCTTCAATGCCGCCCAGCACAATAGGGGTGTCCTTAAAGGCCTCGCGGCAACGTTGCGCATAAACGGTGACACAACGGTCAGGCCTACGATCGGCTGCCCCATCCGGGGTATAGGCGTCGTTGGATCGGATTTTCTTATCCGAGGTGTAGCGGTTGACCATGGAGTCCATGTTCCCGCCGGTCACCCCGTAGAAAAGGTTCGGTTTACCTAGGGCCCTGAAGTCGTCAACAGAGGTCCATTTGGGCTGGGCGATAATGCCGACTCTAAAGCCCTGTGCCTCCAAAAGGCGGCCAATAATGGCCATGCCAAAACTGGGGTGATCGACGTAGGCGTCCCCTGTGACGATGACAATGTCACAGGAATCCCACCCCAGCGAATCCATTTCTTGCCGGGAGGTCGGAAGCTGCTTTGCTGTCCCGAAGCGGTGAGCCCAATATTTTCGATAGGAGAAGAGATCACGGACGGTATCCATGGCGGCCTATCGGATGTCGGTTTCCTAAGTCACCCAACCCTGGGGTTAGACGTCAAGAGGTGAAGAGGTGGGGTCTGATGGAGCCGATGATCAGGTTTGAACTGAAGACCCACACATCGCGTTGCTCGGACCGAGGGTTCTTGATGCCTGTCAAAAGCTCACATTTAATTAAAAATCAGGGAGCTTCGCGACCTCTGGGTTATCGCAAATTCATGGAATTTCACCCGAAGTCCCTGCTT
>CAYQOJ010000320.1:0-3330 GCA_964419105.1 uncultured Methylococcus sp. | reverse complement strand
GCCTATGGCCGGAGATGATCAAATAACGGCGGTTTTGAAAGATCGTTCACAGGCTACGCCGTTCCGAAATCAGACGGTGGAGTGAATTACTACGACATGCAAGGTCATCGCAAGGGCTACCAAGGACCAGATAGTCGCTGACAGAGGTAGCGAAGTATCTTCTATCTCTTGAGCTGGCAACCAAACTCGGCCTTAACCCCATAGTGATCCGATAACGGCGGCCGGTCGTTCAGGCCCAGACGTTCGGTCGATTTAAGATTGAGCGTAAGAGAATTGAATAGCACTCGATCTACTCGGAATCCAGCGATTCGTAGCAAACCATGGAAAGAAGCCATATCGTTTGTCTTTGGATCCCAGGTCGGTCCGAGGTCCTCCGAATGCTTCGATGACCATACATCCACCCAGTTTTTTGGAAAAACACTATCGGCGTCTTGATCGGAAACAATATTCATGTCTCCGGCGACAAGAAGGTTCTCCGCACCGCCGGTCAGGCGAATGACGGCGGCTGCCTGTTCACGCCTTATATCAAGGCTCCGGGAATAGAAAAGGAGATCCGGGCTCTCAAGATGCACATTGACGAGGGTATGGTCCACCCCACACAGATCCATATTCACCATTAACGCGCCCCGATCAAGATCGGAAGGGAAGCGCTGAAAACGAACGAGATGACTGGGGATCTCGCGTCTGACCAACGTCATTAAACCCCCCGAGGGTGGGGCAGCAGAAGATCCATTCCGCAGAATCTGATAGGCATTTCTGGCTTTCCTCGCCTTCTGAACGACTTTCGCTGTCTCTTTTCCAGCCTCTTGAAGCAGAAGGATATCGGGATCGGTAGCCAGCACCCCCTCGATCAAGGCTTCGAGCCTCCTAGGGTCTGCGTCAGAGAACTCGGCAACATTGTAGGTAACCAAAGAAAATGCTTCGGCCACGCTGACAAAAATGGTCAGAACAAAACCAAGAGTCCATCTGATCAACAGATCCCCCTCCTCTTCAGCCTATTTTCCGTCGTACCACAGTGCCAACTTTGTGGCATCTGGGATCCCGGCAACTTCAGGCCCCAGCACTTGACACAGTTCGATGGGTAGCCGCGATTTATCACACATTGAAATAAATCTGTTTGAGATTCGTTATTGGACGCATCCCCATCCAAATCTTTAGTGTGGCCGTCACGATGGATGGCAAATTACAGCCGTCCGATCCCCAAAAATCCATCCGGAAAGCAAGAAATCGATGCTGACAGAGACGACTATCGAGATTTCTGATCTCCACGCGTTTTTCAAAAATCTGGACGAGTGCGCCAAGATCCAACCGGTGCTCCAACAAGAAAGCGGCTCCCATGGCAGATTCCGTCTTCTTCTTGAGGGCAAGGGAAGCACCCTAACCGTCACGAAAAATTCAGTGCCCATTTTGTTTGGATCTCCGCGTGAGGCTCTACCCATTCTGAGTGAGGGTTACATCCGAGAGCTGCTTGCAGATTTAACACGCGTGGATCTGAGGATGGCTTAGCCGAGACTTGAAAGCCGAGGGCAATTCCGAGGTAAGCAACCTCGGAATCCAGGTCGAATCATGTTTGCCGTGTATTACAAAATCCGGCGGAACGCCTATCCTGCCCTAGAGATCAAAAATTCAAAAAACACGCCAGAGAACTTAAATCGGAATCCCTGCACATCGTTTTACATGGCTAGACATACGGTTACACGAAATCACACGCAAATTATTCTAGGGCACAAAGATCCACGCACTTACACGCCAATCCTCAAGAAAAAACGAAGAATCACTCAGAAACTCGTTGCACCTCAGCATTTATTTCGCTTTTCCCTTAAGGAGTCTCTCGTCGAGAGGGAATCGACTAACAGCGGTGATAATCAGTCGCTGGCTGTCTGGGTGGAGGGGATTAATCAAAACATTGAAGCTATGCGGCGCTATCGCGCTTGGAATCCTAAGCAATGAGGAAGAAAGACCTGACAACCATTGGGACCCCGCCTTGCGCGTGAAGGATTCCTCTCGCTTCCAATGCTCGGGCATAGTCTGTTCATCCAACTCAATCATAGAGACTCCTTTGGGGACTTCTATCTCCAATAACTGATAATCGTCAGGAAGCGCTTCCAAATCATGGGCTTCCAAATGAACCATCATTTCAAGAAGGGCACCGGAGGGAGTTTCTGATGTGTAAACCACCGGAGCACCACGATGATGCCAACGAGCTGCGGCTTTCAGCCCACCAAGCCCCCTTAAATCGGCATAGTTACTAATTCGCCAAAGGCGCATCAAGAAAAGTAGCCTTCATCAAGCTGAATCAAAGACTCCTCAACAAGACGGCCGCCCATTTCACTTTTCATAAGATCCATAGGGGAGTGACTTGAAAATCTCCTTTGCGGCTTTCTGAGCCAAGCCAACGCCTTCTCATGATTCCCAAAGATGCTTTCTGCCAACACAATCAACCGCGCGATTCTCAGCGCTCTGTCAGATTCATCCGGCTTCAGGCTCTCGCCCTTAAGTCGCCTATGCGTCAGGGTCCGCTTATTAATCACAAGCAAAAGCTCATCCTGAGTCAGCCCTTCTTGTTTAAGCGCGTCCAGAACCTTCAGCTCAAGGCAAAGTGGGACTGTTTTAGCGAGATCCGCCTCAAGGTTTTCACTAGCAGGCCGCCCTAAAAGGCCAGCCAACCTCCCAGAGAAACTCGTGTTGTGAGAAGACGATTTACCACTGATTGCTGACATGAAACACCTATTGGCAATTTGCTCCGGCAAGTATGGCATATTTCCCCAGCCGTCAATCATTCAATTGAGCGCTCAGCGGGAGCCGGACGGATTTCATCCATGATGAGAAACAAAGATGCCTAAGAATCAGGCAGATCTAAAGGACGGGCTTCTTTGGCCCCTTTGAGCAGAGAACGGGCATCATCTGAGCCACAGCCACAACATAGTCCAAGATACAGGAGAATCACTTATGCCCGCAAAGACTGTTGTTCGAGCCCGCATCGACGAGCACATCAAGGAAGAGGCGTCGGCCGTATTAGCGGCGATGGGGCTCACCGTGTCCGATGCTTTCCGCATCATGCTGACCCGCGTTGCCCGAGAGAAGGCGCTTCCGTTCGAACCGTTGGTGCCGAACCCATAGTTTTCGCGTATTCAGGCATGCCTGCGGGACAACACAAGTTGAAGACAGCCTCACAGCCGTTCCCGATAACATGAACATGGGCAGGGCGATGGTCATTCGGGTAGATCACTACGCGCAGCCCAAAAATTATCAGCACAGTCGGCATACCATCAACCGTAAGCAGCCAACGGACACACATTCCCATCTGAATCCCTGATCTCCAGACTTCCC
>CAYQOJ010000319.1:0-3338 GCA_964419105.1 uncultured Methylococcus sp. | reverse complement strand
AGTCTGCGCGAAGCGATCATGGTTTGCAATCCAGATCGCTTCGCCGGCTCGATTTAACCGGTATTTCGCATTCCCGCTGCGATGGCATTGATGGTGCGTAGCAGGGGCTTGATCCATGGGCTCAAAGCAGGATCCTCAGGAGAGGATTCGCGTACCTTCCGAATCAGCGAGACCTGAAGAAAGTTAAGGGTGCCAAGGTATTCTTCACGCCGAGCAAGAGAGTCTGAAAGTTCGGGGGAGTCAGCTAATAGGCGGTCGGACTGCGCAACCTTCAGGACCCATTCAACGGACTTTTGGTGTTCTTCGGAAATCAACTCCCAGATCCGGGTTCCATTTTTCGGATCGACACAAAGGCCCGCGTATTCGCGGGCAATTCCCATGTCAGCTTTCTGGAGTGCCATCTGAGCATTGCTGAGAAGATTTCTGAAAAAAGGAAACTCCTCGTACATGGTTTTCAGAAGATGAATTCGTTCGGGATGGCCCTTACACCAGTTTTGAAGGCTTGATCCGATCCCATACCAAGCCGGAAAGGTCTGCCGGGATTGTGCCCAGCCAAAGACCCAGGCAATCGCTCTTACGGAGTATTTGGAGCGGAGCTTCTTTTTTCTATGCGCTGGGCGGGATCCTACGTTGAGTTGCCCGAATGACCCAACGGGGGTGGCTTCATAGAAGTAATCCAGGAAACCACGGGTATGTTCGGTCAGTTGCCGATAACTTTGTTCTCCTAAGGTGGCCAATTCCGCCATCACCTCGAGATGATGCGGAAGAGTTTGCGGGACGTCTTGCACCAGACTCAAGCTGGCTTTCATGAGCCCGGTGATTCCCATGGTCAGCTCGTAGATCGCGGTCTCCATGTTGTTGTAGCGATAAAAGAGCGTTTCCCCCTGTTCGGTAAATTTGATTTGGCCCCGCACTGAATCCGGTGGCTGGGCAAGGATGGCGCTGTGGGTTGGTCCGCCGCCGCGGCCCACGGTGCCGCCGCGGCCATGAAAGAGGCGACAGGAGATGCCGCGCTGATCCGCGATTCGGATCACAAGCTCTTGTGCCCGGTAAAGACCCCAGCCAGAAGCCATGATGCCGCCGTCTTTGCAGGAATCCGAATAGCCCAGCATGACCTCTTGGGATTCGCCGGAGGCTTGAAGCAGTGCCCGATAAACCGGCTGATCCAAGAGGTCATTCAGAACACTCTCAATTCGGTTGAGATCATCGATCGTTTCAAAAAGCGGGCTCACTCCCACATGGCTGTACCATTGGCCGCCTATACGTCCGGCCAGCCCACACTGGATGGCGAGGAGCATCACCTCGAGGATATGGCTCGCATGATGCGTCATCGAGATGACATATTTGCCAAAGCAATCGGCGCCCACTTCCCTTTGCATGCGGCGCATCGTCTCAAAGACCTCCAGCGTCTCACGGGTGCTTTTTGAGAGCGTGGATCGGTCGAACAGGAGTCCTCCGGGCGCCTTAATGGCTTCACCAAGCAGCGCCAGTCGACCCGCCTCATCCAGCGCGGCATAGTCGATCCCGTGTGCCTGCCGAAGGAGTTCGGAAACCGCTTCGCTATGCCGGGTCGACTCCTGCCGAACGTCGAGTTGCATCAGGTGAAAGCCAAATGTTTCGACCAGACGAATGAGATCATGGAGATCCTGATTGGCGATGTCGGCATCCCCATGTCCACGAAGCGAGTCGTCGATCAATTGAAGGTCTGCCATGAACTGTGAGGCCGAACCATAGGCTTTGGTTTCAGGGCTTTCGAGATCTCCCGCGATGAGCTGTTCGATCCGCCGCAAAGATCGCTCCATGCGGAAGCGCATCAAGACGAGCTTGTGCCGGTAGGGCTCCTGCAGGAAAGGTTTTTCCAGATCCCGACAGCTGTCACCGAGATCCCTTCGGTCTGCTTCAAGGGCGCTTACGAATTCTTCTGAGAGATCACAAAAGCCGTAGGAGTGGGAGAGTTGTCCTCGAAGGCTCTCAAGACGGCGGACATATTCTTGAAGGATGGTTCGCGACTGAAGGCGAATCGCGAGGGCTGTCGTCTCAGGCGTCACGTTCGGGTTGCCGTCGCGGTCACCCCCGATCCACGAGCCAAATTTGAGGAAGGTTGGTACCTTGACCTTATTGAGGGCCCTTTCCCCGTAGATGTCTCTTAAGGAATGTTCAAAATTACGATAGACCCGCGTTGTGGCATGAAAAAGTGAGAGGGGGAAGTAGAAAAGGCCCGTGTCGATTTCATCGGTGACGCTCATGCCGTGGGCGCGAACCTCGTCTGTCTTCCAGAGCAGTTGAACCTGTGTCTGAAGTCGCTCGAGGGCCTCTTTCCTGTAATACCCCTTGTATCGACCACTGCTCAACTCATCATGGGAGACAAAAACATTGCGCAGAGCTCCCTTGACCGTCCGCCGTTTGGCCTCAGTGGGATGCGCGGTCATCACCGGAAGATAAAGCAACTGATCCAGAAGGGTCTGAAGTTTGTCGACCGTGACACCGGATTCTCGAAATTGGGCCAACGTGTGATGGAATGATCCATGCCAGAAGTGACCCCCGCGCTCCGCTTTTGCCCGCCTTTTTCGAAGGTGAAAGGATTCTTCGGTGATGTGCAGCAGACTGAAGTAGTGGTTGAAAATACGGACGACATCGCTGGTCGTCTCGATGTCCATACCATCAATCATCTTTTCCAGAGCCTTTCGGGCCTTAGGTGAGTTATCGGATCGAAAGTCACCGAAAACCCGTTGGAGCTCTTCGACCGTCTGGGCCACATTGTCCCTTCCCTGCGATTTCATGACGCGGGTGAGAACGGAGGTCATCACGCGAACCGAATGGCGGAGTTCGCGTTCTTCCAAACTGGGCTGGCTCATGGGGTTTCCTTTGGGGCGCAATTTAAGAGATACAGGGGGTAGTCAGGGTGGATTGTCCTTAACGGGAACTTTAAGCATGGTCCGTGCCTAGATATGGAAGTCCTCATCAAATCGGGCTTTTCCAACCCTTGAGCCGTTCAAGCTTTCCAGATTGAACCATTCTGGTGGATAGGTCCTGAAATTTGATCCAACAGAGTGCATTGTTCAGCGGTTGTTTTATCTCATTAGGGTATTAATAAATGCACTTTAATTCTTTATGGAACCAAGTCCCTCCTGTTAAATTGGGGTGACTTCTTTTGCTGCGGGGTTTTACTTTGGCTGTCGTCTTCAAAAAACACGGGGTTCTACCCGGGTTCAAACTGACGTTGGGATTCACCATCCTCTATCTCAGTCTCATTGTTCTCATCCCCTTGTCGGCCACCTTCTTAAAAGCAGCTGAACTTGGTTGGTCAGGATTCTTCGATGTGGTCACTCAGCCGCGAG
>CAYQOJ010000318.1:0-3385 GCA_964419105.1 uncultured Methylococcus sp. | reverse complement strand
CCAGCGGTCAAGAAGAAACGGGCGCAACGTAACAAAGCTCGTCGAATTATGGAGCAGGCTGGGCTTGTCCACAAAGGGGATGGCAAAGATGTTGACCACAAAGTCCCTTTATCTAAAGGCGGAAAAACGGTACGCAGCAATCTTGCGGTTAAAGATGCGCAGAGCAATCGCTCGTATGCAAGAAACGCAGACCACTCGGTAAAAACTAAACATGGAAATAGTAAATAACAAAGCAATAGTAATTACTACAAGAAGACCAAATCTTGTAACTGAGTGCATCCCCAAGAGTGAGATTATTGAAACCAACGGCGACCTACATAAGGTTGCTGTTCGGTGGGGTTTAGAAGAAGCGCAAGCTCTAGCAAAACTTAAGATTAAAAACGTACCATCCCCAATACAACGAGATTACAAATGGCCTGGGCTTTATAAACCCATGGATCATCAAAAAGAAACCGCTAACTTTTTAACCCTTAACAAACGTGCATTCTGCTTTAACGAGCAGGGTACCGGTAAGACCGCCTCGGCTATATGGGCTGCCGACTACTTAATGGAAACAAAGCGTGTTTATCGTGCACTTATTATCTGCCCCCTATCCATTATGCAATCAGCTTGGCAGGCTGATCTGTTTAAATTTGCAATGCACCGCAAAGTCGGTGTGGCTTATGGCGACAGAGATAAAAGAAAAGCAGTCATAGAAAGTGACGCTCAGTTTGTAATCATCAACTATGACGGCGTAGACATTGTTGCCGACGATATTGCGAAACAGAATTTTGATTTGATTATTGTCGATGAAGCTAACGCTTATAAAACTATTACCACCAAGCGTTGGAAGACCCTCAACCGCATCCTGACCCCCCGTACATGGTTATGGATGATGACTGGTACACCAGCAGCACAAAGCCCCACGGACGCATTTGGACTAGCAAAGATGGCAGTGCCCGACAATGTGCCTAGGTTCTTTGGTGCTTTCCGTGACCAAACCATGGTGCAGATTACCAAGTTCAAATGGCTACCCAAGCCCGACTCAGAAAAAACTGTATTTGATGCACTGCAACCAGCAATCCGCTTCAGAAAAGAAGACTGCTTAGACCTACCGGAGGTTACATATGTTTCTCGGGACGCCCCCCTTACTGCGCAACAGGCGAAATACTACAAAACGCTCAGAGACGAATACCTTATGGCGGCGGATGGCGAAGAGGTTAGCGCCGTTAATGCAGCGGTTAAGATCAATAAACTCCTACAAATATCAGGAGGTGCCGTTTATTCTGATACTGGTGCTGTTGTTGAATTCGACGTTAGTAATCGCCTACGTGTTATTGAAGAAGTAATCGAAGAAGCCAGTCACAAGGTACTTGTCTTTGTTCCGTTCACGCATACAATAGAACTGCTCAGGGAACATTTGAGAGGGGCAGGTATTACCTGTGAAGTTATTAACGGACAGGTTCCCGTGAACAAGCGTACCGATATATTTAAACGCTTTCAAGAGCAAGCCGACCCCAGAGTGCTTCTCATACAACCTCAAGCTGCTGCACACGGAGTAACACTAACTGCTGCCGATACTATTATTTGGTACGCTCCAGTTACATCTATTGAGACTTACTTGCAAGCTAATGCACGTATCAATCGTCAAGGTCAAAAGAATGCGATGACTATTGTGCATATTAAGGGAAGTCCCGTAGAGACTCGGCTGTACAATATGTTGCAAAATAAATTGGATGTACATACAAAAATAATTGATCTGTACCGACAAGAAGTTGACGATAAACAGTTGACAGAGTAAAGTTGTAGTTGTAGTATTAAACAACGGGCATAGACCCGATACTTAACGAGGAAAACGAAGATGAATGATGCCGAAGCGGTAGTACAACCCGTCGCCGATGTAGACAAACTGGTCAGGATCTATATCAAAATACGTGACGCCCGTGACCAATTACGTCGTGAACTAGAAGGGAAAGAGGCTGATCTTAACGAGCAGTTATCTTTGATTGAGCAAGAGATACTTGAAGTCTGCAAAAAGACTGGCGCCGACAGTATTAAGACCAAACATGGTACTGCGATGCGTAACGTCAAAAGCAGATTTTGGACAAACGATTGGGAGAAGTTTTATGAGTTCTTGCATGAACATAAAGCCCCTGATCTGTTAGAGAAAAGAATTCATCAATCCAATATGAAGCAGTTTTTGGAAGAGAATCCGGACTTGCATCCCGCCGGTTTAAATGTGGATCGCACATACGCTATTACTGTAAGGAGAAGCAAATGAGTAACGTCGCCTTGTTTAACAACCAACTGCCTGACTATCTTAAGGAAGTCGAGCTTGATGATGTAACCAAAGCCCTATCGGGTGGCGGTGGCTCGCAAATTAAGCGCATAGCGCTTGGCAATAATAAGTTCGTGCTTAAAGTTGACGGCACAGAAGTGTCCAAGACTAACACCGACAAGCTAGAAGTTGTTATTGTTAACGCTTCCAAACATATCTCAAGAACATTCTACGCAAAAGCATGGGACCCCAAAGCTGATGCTGCGCCGCCTGATTGCTGGTCTAACGATGGTGAGAAACCCGATCCGTCTATTAAGAACCCACAGGCTGCAACCTGCATGGGATGCCCTCAAGATATCAATGGGTCAGGACAGGGTAACACCAAAGCATGCCGTAAGAACCGTCGTATTGCAGTAGCACTGGCGGCTGATTTAGAGGGCGACGTCTATCAAATGACCTTGCAATCCAAATCTATTTTCTATGACATGAAAGATCCCGGTGATTTAGACCACATGCCATTTAATCAATACGCTAAGTATGTCGGCTCACAAGGCTACAACTTAAATAGCTTGGTTACTGAGATGCGGTTTGATGAAGACTCGACAGTTGGTAAGTTATTCTTTAGACCGGTGCGATTCTTAGAGCGCCATGAATGGGAGCAAGCCAAGAAACTTGGTGAAACTCAAGCTGCTAAGAGCGCAATTACTATGACTATTGCACAAGCCGATGGCATTAAGCCAAAGCTTGAAGCACCCAAAGCAAAGGCAGAGGTAGCCAAAGTTGAGGTAGAAGCGGAATCCGTTCCTGAGCCTAAAAAGCGTGAGGAAAAGAAAGAGGAGCCGACTCCTAAGCGAGACTTGAAAGCCGTGATGAGCGGATGGTCCACTGACGACGAAGCATGAATCTAAAGGGTTATAGTCTCCGTCTTGTTGAAGTAGTACAAGCTAGCGACCCTCGGCACCCCGGGGTCCGTCTTGGTAAGTATTGCATCGCTAAGGGCATACCAGTAGCAACCATGGCACGCAAGTTTGGTGTGTCTCGAATGACGATATACACATGGTTTACTGGTGCTGGTGTCCCACGCAAAGACAAGATAGAACTAATTGAGAAGATACTAAGTAAGTAACG
>CAYQOJ010000317.1:0-3411 GCA_964419105.1 uncultured Methylococcus sp. | reverse complement strand
GGTGCGGAACGTCAGCAGGCGCTCAAGGAATGAAAGCTCGCAGGAGGGCATAAGCAGTTCAAAAGCACCAACACCAAAAGCGCCCGCCCCCTCCATCAATGAGCCCCACGATTCTCGGCTTGTCTCTCAAAATGAAACGGGCGATTTATGGCGTATTGAAGCGCTGGCCAGAATGGGGATTGATTTCAAGACAGAGTGGCTGGAAGCCAAAAACTATGGGGAACGCCGAGTGATGCTTGGCGTAGCCCGAAAGCGCGTGAGGTGGGCTATCAACATGCTCATGATCCTTAAAGCCTTCCAGATTGGCAATAAACGGCCGGAAAAGCCCGAAGGGTTTTATTGATGGGATGCTCATTTGTCAGCAACTGACAATGCTTAAGACAAGGGATTGGAAAGAATGCGCGATGGCGATCGGTACCTCTCTAAAAGATCGAACCGTCGCTCCCTCTCGCTGCATCAGCATGACCCGTAGCCCCTACTTCAGGCTTCAAATTGTTGTATGATTTTTTTAATTCCAACATCCTACCGCTGTAGGTGTTGCACTTTATTTTAGAGCCCGTCATGTCTTTGTATTGCAATTTGACATGCATGACCTTCTTCTGAGAGGCCATGGGGTATTCCGCTCAGCCTGCCTCCCGGCGAGGCCAATGATCAGAAAGGTCTTTTGTTTAACCATTTAGGAGAGTTGTCGTGCATGGTGAATGGGATGGATTCTCTGCAGGTGCTGCAGTAGCCGCGAAGTTTTTATACATGATGATTATGGTGATTACGGTAGGCACCGGGAATCCGACGGATCCGGTTACTATAAAGACCATAGAGCTTGGATTCCGCACGCGGGCAACCTGCGAGGCTACAGGGGAGAGCTTGAAGGCAAAAATCGATAAGCATGCCCCTTCGTCTACGAGTCAGGGCGGCATCGCAGAGTATGTCTGCTATCCAACTACCAAATAAAAAGACTACGTTTGGGGGACTTTGGATGAAAATGCCAAACTAAAGCTGAGGAAACGATAATGAACGAGGAAATGTGGGGATTCTCTGCGGCCGCAAGCACTTCTGCTGCAAAGTTTTTGTACCAAATGATTATGGTGATTACGGTAGGCACCGGGAATCCGACGGATCCGGTTACTATAAAGACCATAGAGCTTGGATTCCGCACGCGGGCAACCTGCGAGGCTACAGGGGAGAGCTTGAAGGCAAAAATCGATAAGCATGCCCCTTCGTCTACGAGTCAGGGCGGCATCGCAGAGTATGTCTGCTATCCAACAAATAAATAAGTGAATTACCGAATTTTGATCGCCTCCCTATTTTTTTACGGCTGGTGGGGGCATGCTCACGCTACTGGCCATTCTGGGCGAGGCATGTATCCAAAAATTGCCAATGCTACGGTTGTTGCCGACAATTCGTATCCATTCATGGCGGCCATACAGTACTCAGATGCGGAAAGTTTAGAAAATCCTTATGGGCATCAATGTGGAGGGACGCTGATTTCAAAGGATAAGATCTTGACCGCTGCACACTGTGTTTCCAGCAAAGCTAAAGATGGAACGCTGACAATTGAGCCAGGCGAGCTGTTCAAGGTCAGCGTAGGGATGCGAAGTTACGGCACTAATCAGGGTTTTCGCAGAGGCGTCAAGGAAATCAAGGTTCATCCTCGTTATGCAAGCCTAAAAAATCCCCCATTTGCGTATGACTTGGCCATATTAACCTTGGATGAGCCTGTATCAGACATCAAGCCTGTCGTGCTTGGAACGGGTGCCATGGATAAGCCAGGGACCTCTGGTCTTATCATTGGTTGGGGGGCAACCTCCTCTGACACCATCGAAAAGTCGGAGGACATGCTTGAATCGAGGCTCAAAGTCGGAAAAAACAATCAGTGCACCATCGATGTACGACGAGCGACGCAGGGTGCTTTTCGATTCAAGGCATCCATCCAATTGTGCGCGTATACAGCATCTGGGCCTTGCTCTGGCGATAGCGGTGGGCCACTCCTGCACTATGCAGATGGACGATTTTTTGAAATTGGCATAGTTAGTTTCGGGGGGAAATGTGGAACCGGTGCCGTATCTGTTTACACGCGGACCAGCAATAAGGAAATATCAAACTTTATAAAATCGAATAAATGATGGGCTGAGAGATTTGCAATCACGGCTCGTCTTGCTGGCGAGGTTTCTATTTAGATACAGCCCATTCAGTGAGAAGCCTACAGGCCCCACGATAGCCCTCTGTCGCTTCTCGATCTTTTGAGATTACAGGGCCCCAATAGGACGCTTATAGCCTAATGCGGGTCAGAGGCGTCTTCATTCTACTGTGAAGATATGCCGGTATAGGAAATGTGTCGGCCTCCATTCATTTAACGGATTGTTTCTATAGATCCGATTTTAGATGTTATGGTTCAGCCAACGAAATATTTGATGAATATAAAATATTAGGAGGTTATGAGGATGACTCTACTAAAAGTCAATTTAAAGTCCTGTGCCACAGCTTTTATCCTTGTTAGCTTGTCTGCACCAGCATTTTCTGCAAGATCTATCGTAGGAACGTGGTACTGCACAGGCAACGGTATACGAACGATATCTACAAATGGTGGATCACCTAAGTCCACTAACTATTCATATACTGCAGTCAGAAATTACTATCGAGATCACACAAATGTAAATGTTGTGAACAATGAAGCAAGTCGGAGGATGGGAACATGGTCGCAAAGGGGGAGAAGCTTTGTGGGCTTTGCGGACACAAATGCCTTCAAGCTTGAAACTGAGCAATCCTGTGCAGCGGCCGGTTTCCAATGCACTGTGAATGGTCTAACCGTTAATTATTCCGGTAAGATGTTCCGGGGGAACATTTTGAAAAATAAGGTTGCTCAGACTTTCGATGTTACGTTCCCCGCGTCAGGGAGGAATGATTATGTAACGATGAATGCTAATGAGAACTGCCACAGAACATCTAACAAGCCAGCGCCTAAGGTTCTAGCAAGTCGCGAAAGCGTTGGATTCAAAGCAAGCACCACAGGGCTTGCATGGTAGAAGTGATGCCCGGTGGGCTCTCGATGAGATGAAAACCTTCTAACTTTCTAGGGGGCGTGCCTAATGAAAGTCGCGGCAATTTGATAATCATTTGAATTATTCCGCAATTGTACGACTCGATGTGGCGCTTACCGCGAAGCAGAGAGGCCTTGCCGGGAATCCTAAAGCTTAGTTCCGCGATTCGTAGAGGCATATGATTTATAAGCCATGTGCCGGTGAGGTTAGTTAACCCCATGCTTGGGCTTTGAAGTTCCCGGAACGAGCAACTGGCTGTCTTAGTTGAAGACCGTCTAAACTGTCAAAAAAACATAAAGAAGTGCCTGACTGCGGATGTCTATCAATGGCAGGGAAGATGGATTCTTATCTCATCTGGTATGGACTTCAATAC
>CAYQOJ010000316.1:0-3457 GCA_964419105.1 uncultured Methylococcus sp. | reverse complement strand
GGATGATCTACCAGGCTGCCATTGGTGATCAGAACCAGCTTGATGTGTCCAATCAGATTAAATTCCAATGCGATTTTGCCAATCACCTGAGTCACATCGGAGAAGTTGGGGCAGCTCGTCGGCTCTCCATTGCCAGAGATGGCAATGTCGCGAATAGGCGCTTCCTCAGGGGTCAGTTCGAATTGTCGGGCCAATGCGCCTGATCGCTCTGATTCCAGCAATGACCGAAGTTCCTGCTCTAGAAGCTCGGTGTCCACTATTGGAGCGGATCCGCGAATTAAGTTTGGTACCTGACAGTAGAGGCAAGCCCAGTTACAGGCATTGTTAGGATTCAGGTTGATGCCGATGGATAGTCCGCGCGAACGCCTGGAGAGCACGGGGTAGACGTACCTTAGGCCAACACTGTCTCGGTCGTGATTCTGGTGAGTTAATCGACTCATGAGGTGAGTTGCGAAGAAGCCTCAGGCAAATGAACCCCATCTTAGCCCAGCCGCGATGCCATGAGGGGCTTGTGAAGGCCTCAGCAGAATCAATCTTAACGAGATTGTCATCCGGACTTCTCACGAGTTGTAACGAAGGGTCGATAAATTTCGGAAGCTGAAAGATCCGGAGCTCGAGGTTTTTGAGTCGAGATCCTTGCATAGTTAATTACAACCAGATCACGGGGCACTCATGAAGATCAAGCCATTATGGGTTCTGAGCGCGGCAGTTGGGGCCGTTGCACTTAGCGGGGTAACGCAAGCCTCTCCGCAATCCTTTCCAGCACCGGCCTCCGATGCGACCTCTTGGTATAACTTGGCCGCAGGTGAGGTGCTTGCCGCGCGAACCCAGGGCCGTCAGGATGTTCCGGTCAAGAACGTCATTTTCTTCGTGGGTGACGGTATGGGGGTGTCCACAGTCACGGCGGCCCGTATTCTTCAGGGGCAGCAGCCTAATCTTATTGGAACGGGTGGTGGGGCTTCAGCTTCAAGCGGCGAGGAAAACTTCCTCAGCTTTGAGAGGTTTCCTTGGCTTGCGCATTCCAAGACCTATAGCGTCAATCAGCAGACTCCGGACTCGGCTCCAACAATGACGGCCATGGTCACTGGCGTAAAGATCAATGGGGATGAGCTTTCGGTTGATCAGACCATGACACACGGGTCGACGGCTGCTGACTGTAATCGGACTGATTTGGCGGCGCATTCGCTCAAAACCATTTTGGAATACGCAGAACTCCACGGGAAGTCCACGGGGCTGGTCAGCACCGCGCGCATCACCCATGCAACCCCGGCGGCCAACTATGCTCACACGACCAATCGGGATTGGGAGTCAGATTCAAACCAGCCAGCGTCGGGTTGCGCCATCCCGGACATCGCTCGTCAGTTGATCGAGTTCCCCTATGGCAACGGTATCGAGGTCGCCATGGGTGGCGGCCGTTCCTATTTCCTTCCGAACACGGTTAAAGATCCGGAGTACTCCACCAAGAAGGGCAATCGCAAGGATGGTCGAAATTTGCCTTTGGAGTGGGTCAACAGTCGCACCAATGGAGCCTATATCTTCGATAAGGCAGGTTTTGATGCCATTGATCCGGGTACGACGGGACCGGTTCTCGGTCTTTTTGAACCCTCGCACATGCAATATGAAGCCGATCGTAATGCCTCTGCAACGGGTGAGCCTAGCCTCGCGGAAATGACCGATAAATCGATTCGGATCCTCAACAAGAACAAGAAGGGGTTTTACCTTCATGTTGAGGCGGGTCGGATTGATCATGGCCACCACTCCGGTAATGCCTACCGTGCGTTGACCGATGCCATGGCGCTCTCAGATGCGGTGGCTCAGGCTCAGGCCACCTTGAAGGAACTCAAGCTGGACAAAAATACCCTGATCATCGTGACGGCTGATCACAGCCATACCTTTACGATCGCAGGCTATCCCCAGCGCGGCAATAATATCCTCGGTAAGGTTGTTGCATTTGACAATACCAGCGGAACTTTGGCTTTGGCAGATGACAAGAATCCCTACACCACGCTCTCCTATGCCAACGGCGGCGGGTTTGGTATTGGTGTTGCGGACGGTAGCCCTGCAAATGCAGGGCGTGTCCAGAATCTCACCGATGTTGATACCACTCAGAAGGAGTTCCACCAGGAATCGCTGGTGCCCTTCGCCGTGGGTGCAGAAACCCATGCCGGTGAAGATGTTGCGATTTATGCGACGGGTCCCGCATCGCATATCTTCCATGGCACTCTGGACAACAGCGCCATTTTCCATGTCATGAAGTACGCTTATCGCTTCAAGTAAAGAAATTCGGACTTTGTTTTTTAATGATCGGCAGGGCCTTTGGGTCCTGCCGTTTCTTTTTTATGGTTATGCGAAAAAAAATCAATCTTTTACATATTGCCCTGATGGCCGGTCTTTCGGTCGCTTGTACGGATTCTGGAAGAGGGGTCGAGCCTGATCTTGAATTTGTGAAAGCGCAGTCGGCCGAAACAGCGATGAATTGCCGGTATGCGCGTCATAGTCAAGATTCAATGCATCAGTCTGATGCCCCCTGGTATCTGTTTCGGGGCGCTGATCGGGTGGAGTCTTTCGATGAAGCGAGCCAGCAGAGTCAAATCTGGGAAAAGGACCAAAATGGCCTCGTCTCAGAAATGCGGGTTTTTCATTCTGAGAGGCTGGTGCTTGAGGTCTCTAATGGTGATCTTCTCGTGAGCGGTCATCTCCCAAAGTGGGCCACCGTCTGGTCGATGGTTGACCCAGAGGAACTTTCCAAGAACTTTAAGTCGAGAGGCCTCGAGATGGTCCATGATGTCCCTGTCGAGCGGTTCGAGGGTCAGGTGGATGGGGTTGATACCCGGGTCGAATGGCTTAAGGCACAGGCGATTCCGATTGCTTTGAAAAGGGCTTCGGAGAGGGGAGTCGATGAAGTACGGTTAGTGGGTTGTACTTCATCCGCCGACGGATTGGTCCAACCCACCAGCAACCTGAAGCTTCTGGATTATCGCCATATTGATTTCAGCGATCTTGGAGATATGGAGTCGGATCCTCAGGTCCAGAGGATTGCCAGGCTTTTGGGACATGGTCACGATCATGAAGAAGAGGATCACCATTGATCTGCTGATGCACCATGCAGACTTCATTGGGTGGTCACAAGTCGTCTCATAATGAAGAGCGAAGTCTGATTGATGGATCACCAAAGAGGGCCTTGGGCTACCCGCCATGCATAGGGAATCGTTGAGATTGGAATGAAACGCATGAACAAATTTATTGTTGACCATGAAAGGGTCATAGAACGGCTGGAAAGTGATCTCCTGGATAGCTATGACGAGGAATATGAGATGGAGGCTGATGACCGCCTGCATCCGGATGTGGGTGGCAATTGGCCTCAGGGATACCAGGAGGACCAAGCCTTTCGACTCACATATTTCAGGGAGTTATTCCGACTTCAGGGCGAATTGGTCAAATTACAGGACTGGATCGC
>CAYQOJ010000315.1:0-3488 GCA_964419105.1 uncultured Methylococcus sp. | reverse complement strand
TGGAGTGGGCGGGAATGAGGAGAACATCGTCAAACGTCAGCGCTTCTTGAACTACACGCATGGGCTCATCCTTAACTGTCGTTAAACCTTGGAATTATAGGCGCTTTTTGAGAGAGGGGCCACCATCAGGGGTGGCCTAAAGCGCCTGTGGTCCTTAGCTCGTGAACGCACCAATCTTTGATTCCAGCGCGGCAAAGGCCGACGAGTTCTGGCTGAGGCTTGATCCTGTTGTGCTCCCCGCTTCTCTGCGCGCGATCGGGAAAAAATAGTCCAGCATGGCCGCTTCTGCGATCGCATCAAAAAAGGCAGCCTTGATCGCCCATGAGAAAACGCCGCCAAAGATCAAGGGCCAAGGGCCCATTTGGATGGGGATATCGGAAACCAGGATTTCGATGCCTTTATGAAGAAGCGGCAGGGCAGTGAAAAATCCGAGCCAGGTAAAGGCCATCAGAATGGCGCGATTTCGTAGCATGGAAGAAAAGTGACGGTCATAGACTTCAAGGGCTTCTGCGGCTGAGCGCCAGGGATCCTGATGGCCGCTCATGAAGTGCCAGGCCAGGAGCGTCCGATGATTGAGTGATGAGATTCTGGCGGCAATGTAAAGTTGGATCTGCGCCAGGGACCCCTCGGTTTTATCGAGCTTCGCACAGGTATGGCGTTTGGAAAGGTCGGTCAAAACGTCACGGACTGAAAGATCAAGCTCATTCAGTTTTGAGGTACTTTCATAAGCCCCGTCCAGCCTTTCCTTGGCGTAGGTGAGAAGTGCGCGGGCTGTAGGCAGCATCTTGCCGTCCCACTGGTCCGCAAGGATGCCGAGCTGGGGGAGGTCGACGATGCGAAGCCAAACGGTCCTGATGCGGGTCATGAGGAAAGCGAAAGCGACGAACCCGATGACAGCTCCAATGGGGCCAAGAGAAATCGCGTTTTTCTCAAGCGATCCAAACCCCACGAGCGTTCCAGCTCCCCCAAGCGTAGCCAACAGATAGCCAAAGGCAACGCCGAGACAAAGCCCCAGTCGGTAAAGTACATAGGCCATGGATTTTTCAATCGCTCGAATGGCGGCCATCAGGTCGAAGTCCCACATCGCGGATTCCTCGTGACATACAAAGGTGAGGCAAGCGGGGCGGTAACCCCATGCCGGACGCTTATTGTACCTTTGCCAGTCGGGTTTGGCGGGGTTCAGGACTAGCGAGGCGAGCGCGGGGGCTTGCTGCGGCCTGGGAGTGGGGGGAGCCCCGTGTGTTGAGTGCGAGCCCGCCCTTTCTGGAGAGGGGTTCGGCGCTTGCCCTCATGCTGGAGGCCAGTTCCTTTTGGTTGCCAGGCGGGGACTAGATGGTGTTTGCCGTTGCCGATGAGGTCGGCGCGACCCATGGATTTCAGGGCGTCCCGCAACAAGGGCCAGTTTTCGGCGTCGTGATAACGAAGGAAGGCCTTGTGCAGTCGGCGCTGCTTTACCTTCTTGGGGATATACACATCCTCGCTGGTCCGGCTGACTCTGTGAAGCGGGTTCTTGCCGGAGTGGTACATGGTTGTTGCGTTGGCCATGGGGGATGGCAGGAAGGCCTGAACCTGGTCCGCCCTGAAGCCATTGCGCTTCAGCCAGAGTGCAAGGTTCAACATGTCCTCATCGGTCGTGCCGGGGTGAGCGGCAATGAAGTAGGGGATCAGGTATTGCTCCTTTCCTGCTTCACGCGAGAATTTGTCAAACAGGGTTTTGAACCGATCGTAGGTCCCGATACCTGGTTTCATCATCTTAGAGAGGGGGCCGGTCTCGGTATGTTCGGGGGCGATCTTGAGGTACCCGCCAACATGATGCGTCACGAGTTCTTTGACGTATTCGGGCGAGCGGACTGCAAGATCGTAGCGAAGACCCGACCCAATGGTGATCTTCTTGATCCCGGGAATGGCGCGCGCTTTTCGGTAGAGCTGGATCAGCGGGCCATGATCGGTGCCGAGGTTCTTGCAGATCCCAGGAAAAACACAGGAGAGCCTTCGGCAGGCGGCTTCTGTCTCGGGGTCCTTGCACGCCAGGCGATACATGTTGGCGGTCGGGCCTCCCAGATCTGTGATGTGCCCTGTGAAGCTCGGTGAGGTATCTCGAATGGTTTCCAGCTCACGGAGAATGGAATCTTCGGAACGGTTCTGGATGATTCGTCCCTCGTGTTCTGTGATCGAGCAGAAGCTACAGCCCCCAAAACAGCCCCGCATGATGGTGACAGAGTGCTGAATCATCTCAAAGGCAGGAATTTTGGCGCCACCATAGCCCTGGTAGGGTACGCGTGAGTATGGAAGATCGTATACCCCATCCATTTCCCTTGTAGTCAGAGGAAATGGCGGGGGATTGATAAAGATGTCTCGCTCCCCGTGTCTCTGGACTAAGGCTCTGGCATTCCCCGGGTTGGTTTCTTGATGAAGTACCCGGGAGGCATGGGCGTAAAGCACGGGATCTTCGCGAAGCGCTTCAAAGGAAGGTAGGCGTATGGCTTCAACGGATTTGCGCTTTCGATGCAGGCGAATGGGGACCTCTTTACCGCCCTCAGCAGCAGTTTCGCAGGCGGGCGATGACATGGCGTAAGGGTCGGCGTGCGGAGTAATGGCTCCTGGTTGATCGACTTGAGTGGAGTCGATGACGAAGGACTCATCCAGAGGGTCTCTAAGGATCAAAGCGGTTCCGCGAATCCTGCTGAGGTCTCGAATGGATTCTCCTGCAGCGAGCCGATGGGCAATTTCAACCACCTGGCGCTCACCGTTTCCGAAGACCAGAAGATCAGCTTTTGCATCGATAAGAACCGATCGTCGCACGACGTCCGACCAATAGTCATAGTGGGCGACGCGACGAAGGCTTGCTTCAATGCCTCCCAGAACGATGTGGGCATCTTTGAAGGCTTCCCGGCAACGTTGCGCATAAACGGTTACGCATCGGTCTGGTCTGCGATCAGCGGCGCCATCGGGGGTATATGCATCATTGGATCGGATTTTTCGATCCGAGGTATAGCGGTTCACCATAGAATCCATGTTTCCGCCAGTCACCCCGAAGAAAAGATTTGGTTTGCCTAGGGCTTTAAAGTCATCGGCAGAAGTCCATCTGGGTTGAGCAATGATGCCGACTCTGAATCCCTGAGCTTCAAGCAGTCGACCAATGATGGCCATGCCAAAGCTTGGGTGATCGACGTAGGCGTCTCCAGTAACGATGACGATATCGCATGAATCCCAGCCCAGCGCTTCCATCTCATGACGGGTGGTGGGGAGCTGCTTTGCGATACCAAATCGGTGAGCCCAATACTTACGATAGGAAAAGAGATCACGGACGTTATCCATGGCGGCCTATCGGATGTCGCTGCCCTTGCCTTGCTTTGCCTGCTAGTAGAGGGTTGCAAGGGGTCAGGGGATGGAGAGTTTAGGTCAGATGGAGCCGATGATCAGATTTGAACTGACGACCCACACATTACGAATGTGTTGCTCTACCGGCTGAGCTACATCGGCTTGGA
>CAYQOJ010000314.1:0-3499 GCA_964419105.1 uncultured Methylococcus sp. | reverse complement strand
CAAAAAAGAAAGTCACAAGGCCATCATTCCTGATCTGTGCCGAAGGCTTAATCAAGGAAGATCAGCAAAAAGCGGAGCTTGGGGAGATTCCAAAACGCTACGCCGAACACCAACGAGACATCATCAAGGACTACCTCTTCCAACAGTTCGGCAGCTTCGATGTCAGCGAAATCAAATATGGGCTGCTGGACGAATTCAAGAATGATCTGCACAGGCGCCAACCATCATCAAACACGATCAAATTGGCATTCTCGACGCTGGGCAAAGGAGTGAAATCGGGACAAGGGAAATTGCTCCGCCGTGTCACTGTGACCAAAGATCTCATCTACGAAATTCCATTCATTGTCTACACATTCATCAGGCCCTCTGACCTGAAGACTATGCAGCACAAGCACTTTGAAATCCGTTCAGGCGCTCGGGGTGACTATCTCTACATGCCAATCCCCGAGGCCATGAAGCACGACAAACCCATCACAAGCCTGCCCCGCGCTGCCTACTACTATAAGAAGCTGCGGGAACATCACCGGCAAATCGGGTATGGCCTGGATGAAGACTTCCTATTCCTCCCCGACGTGCTCAACAGGGATTCGGCCTACGACAAGATCGCCGACCAGCGCGAAGCGGCCTTGACTTTAGTAAAACAGAAGCCCGAAGAGGCCGTCACCCTCTATGCTCTCCGCCACACCGCGATCATGTACCGATTGATCTTCGGTGGCGAAATCAATCTGCTGACACTAGCCCGAAATGCGCGAACCAGCATAGCTATGATTGAACGGTTCTACGCATCACGACTGGAAGGTGGAATGGTCATCGATGAACTGCACAAGAAGAAGGCTTGAGCAGCTCTCAGTGTTTAACCGACAAACTCCCGCCTAAGCAGAGCACATATCCATATCACTTTAAGATTGGGTCAATGCCGCGGATACTTTTAATACTTTCTGGCGGGCGTACTACCATCACAAGATACGACGTTAGGACCATTCGGGAACGGCTGAACATCTCTGGAGGGATATAGACCCATATCCATGAATTTGGTGTAAGCAGTTAAGTCTCGATTTGCCGAGCAACAGGCCGGGGTGAATGACCAGGAGGCATCTTGATATGAGCGCCTTTTGCAATAGGAGCTCTTGGGGTCGAACCCTTGGTGGTTACACTGAATGCCTGTATCCGGCGCCCTCTTCATAACTGTAACCACTTGTGCACCAGACTCAGCAGCGGCAGGGTTCTGAACAAATATCAAAGCGCCATCCGAGCTGACGGCCCTGACAGCATTCCAACCAACAGCTCCGGGACCAGAACCCTCTCCTGTTAGCAACTGCCCCACCAACATGACAGCATTTTCAGCACCGTAGGTTTCGCACCATTCTTTAGTAGTACGGACGATTAGTGCCTTATTAAGCGTGGGTCCGAGGGCTGCATAACAATTCCCATTGGTGGGATCGGAACATTTATCTTTTCCGAACTCATCGGCATGCCCATAGGCATTGTTCATGACGTAGTGATGCAAAGGAGCACCTGAAACCACCGCCCCAGCGGCATTATCAGTACAACCACCCGTGATGGTGAGTTCTAGACACTCCTGCCAAACATATTGATAACAGGTCTTGCCTGCTGGGGGGTCATTAAACAAGTAGACGCCCGACAAATTGATACTCGGCTGAGAATCCGCAGCCTTAGGCCACTGCTTCTTCTCCTGCATCAGCAATGCCTCTTCCCAAGTATTTGGGTGCTTATCGCAATTTAGGGCACTTTTCTTGATAGTTGGGGAAAGTACACCCTGCTTCACAGCACTAGAATTCTCTGCCGCGTACGCTGGGACTGAAAAAAATTCAAGCGTCAACAAGATCAAGACCCCAAGACTTGCTATTGTCTTCATGCTTGAATCCTCCATTGAAAACCTCGTTGAGTTTATCAACCCATCGAAACGGTTCAACAGATTTCGAAACAATTCGCACTCCATTCAGATCTAGGGCAATTACGGAGAGAGAATTCGATGTTTAACCGAGAAAATCAGCCGCCAAGTCACTCCGCAATTCTCTCGCCATTTGAATATTTGCCATGGAATCTGAACCAGTCTTCAGCATTAAATGCGTCAGGCAAAATCTTCTTGAATTCCTCTGGCTCGCCTTTTGGACCTTTCTGATCTTCGTAGTAGACAAACATGTAGTGCAAGTCTTTGAGGAACAGCTTCCTTAGGAAAATGGGCATGGCGAGCCCGAACTTCACCTTGACGCCACCCACCTTCTCCAACGCAGCAGCCACTTGGCCCAACCCCCCCTTCCAGCTAATTACATCCAGACTCTTCCCGAGCCACTTTGCAGGATCTTTAAACATGATCACAGCCGCACGCCCAAGATCGTAAGTTGAGCAGTACTTTATTTCCTTGTCACTGAGGAATTTCAATTGACCTTTTTTCAATGGATTCCAGTTCGCGGGATCATCAAAATTTTCAAAAAACGCACAAGGCCTCAGGATCGAAAAATTGACTCCAGATGCTCGCAAGTAATCCTCGATGACCACTTTAGTTTTGACGTGCTTAACCCGCTCGTCCATTAACTCGGCGTCCGCAACGCTCATAAAGACAAGGTGCTCGACCCCCGCTGACTTTGCTGCATCAATTGCGAGCTTACCGTGACTGATTTCAAGCTCCCCATTTGACTTAGCGGCCCCAAAATAGTCAGTGATCACAAAAATCTTCTTTGCCCCAGTCTCCATCAGAGCACGATCAAGATCTTCGCGTCTGGTGTAATCACAGAGAAAAGGGGTTACACCTAGATGCGACAACTTTTGGGTATTCGACCTTGTCGTCCCATACACCTTAAATCCTGCTTCAATCAGTGCCCGACAGACGTTTCTGCCTGCTTTACCGGTTGCGCAGAGCACCAAGACCTTTTCTTTTTCCATTTTAATTTTCCGGATGTGTTTCCAAACAACGTGTGAAGGCTAATTGAGCATAATGAGAACGAATGACCAAGTGAGGAAATTCCGTGTTACAAGGCTGGGTATCCAATGATGTATAAAGCTCCAACTTGATCCCTGCAACTGAGGATTTTTTCATGTCGACCCCAGATAAAAGCATTCTCCTGAAAGACGCCTTGAGCTACTCATCATCGGCAATGACTGAATTGACGGCAGTCGTTGCTACGGGGTCATTACCGGATCAAACAACGCTATCTAGAATCGAGCGTGAGCTCCGCGATGCTGCTGATCTGATTCGACAGTGCTACAGAACGGATGACATTGGTGAAGTTGAGACTGAAGCAGGCGAAGACATTTAATCTGATCATGAAACGGACCGCGAAGCCAGAAGAATGAAAATCCACGGCTCTTCTTATAGGCGTAACAACTTTGGCAGGCGTCCTCTCTTTTGATGAGAGCCATCCATTTCTTCTTTCAAAAAATGAACTGTTGTTTTAAACGCCAACAGTTAGAAAGGGACAGATTGAAGAACGCTGAACAAGCTCAAAAAGCGCAAATAAGCGCTCAGCTCAGCTTCAAA
>CAYQOJ010000313.1:0-3517 GCA_964419105.1 uncultured Methylococcus sp. | reverse complement strand
GAGGTTTGATTGCATATATGGAAGATTCAAGGACTCGCGAACTTCCTTCGGTAAATATTGCGAATTTGAAGAGCGATTCAATTTCAGTATTTGTAGCGTTATTTCATCCGCTGATCCTCGAACTATCAATCGTTTTCAATGGCGTGCTTTTATGACACTGACTATAACTTCAATTGGCTCTTTTCAGTTTCACTATAGTGCGACTCCATGCCGACTAGATGGTGTACTCTTCTGTATGTGCACAACCGCTTCATGCCCGCACAATACCCTTCAACCATGCAGACGGCGCACTCGCACTGACCACTTCACCGATTGTTGTCGGAACACGGATTCACTGGCCCTGATACTGCATGGCGACTACGCTCCTGTCGACCTACCTCGCGCCGTTACGTCGTCCAGAACGACCAACTCCGTTTGGTTGACGCCGCTCACTTGACCACGGCGAAACCCACGGACGATTTCGAAGCTTCCACGGACCTCGCGGCCCTGATCTTCGCTGGCTTCGACGCCGATCTCAACTCGCTTCCGCCTTCTCATCAACGACTTTTTCTTCTGCCCGCCGGACTTGTCCACGCGCATCGACGGTACAAAAAGTTCACCTTTTGAGTACTCGAGAATCGCGTTTTTTTCAATCCACATGAACCCACTCTGAGGCACTCCGTCGCAGGACTCAACGAAAGCGGAGCGAGCATCAACATGATACGCATTCATGTGGCGCGCGATATCGCTCAGCAGAAGATCCTCGGTACAGGAGATTTCTATCGACTAAGAGGCTGTTATATCACAGTAGCAGACAACAGTTCCGTCTTATGTAACGCATTCATCGTCGCAACCATCTCAATCAAGGACGGGATCAATGACACGCTCTCCCGTGACCTCATTATCGGTCAACCCGGTCTATACCAGCTCTACGACCACCGAGGGTGCCTTACCAGGGTGTGTCCCACGGAACACAAGGTGCTCGTTGCAATATCTTCAACTCGCGGTGAGGCGAACCCTCCACGAAGTGATCGCCTCTGGCGCGTGTGTCGCGAGTTTGACGGACATATCGCGGACACTAGAAGGACGGGTGCTAAGGATTTTCACGTTCTTCATTGGCAAAAGGAAGGCACTCATGGTCAAAGTCCCCCTGATGCAAAGAGCAACCGTCGAGCCGCAGGTTAGCGCCCCTTGTCGAATGTCTAAGAACGAAGAATACGTTGTTTGGGTCCTTACGAAACACATGTAACAAGAGGGAAAACTTGACCAAGTTTCGCGCACCCAGGCCGTCATCATTCTCCCGGTGTTTCTGGTAGGTAAGGTTGCGCACGAAACACCTCGCTCACCGCTCTCTGCTCTGGCCATGGCGAAGCTGAGATTATAGATCGTCGATTTTGCATCGACTGTCGAGCAAAGAATCAACTTGAACTGCACGAGGTCAGCGACTCTTGGGTCTATATCGCACCCAAACAATCCGACCTCAAATCCAGCCCTGCTGATGCTCCTTACGAGTGACAGACTGGCGGATACGAGCTGGTCTCACGCATGCTCCTCACCGCCCAGATCTCTTCCCGGGTCGACATCAAGAACGCCTTCTATGGAGTTTACCCCCATCCGGATCTCAGCCGTCTGTTCTGTTCGAAGTCTTCGAAAGCAACTAGGCTAGTAACGCATTGTACCGCATGAAGGCCCTGCCTTAAGGCTAGCGTTGGTCGCGATTCTTCTTCCGGAAGGTAGGCGAATTCCTTCTGTACACCCTACGGAAACGGAAGGCGTTCCTTGACCTCGACGTCAACTCTATATATCTTTGTTTCCTGCAGGACGACGTAGTTCTTGCTGGACTTTCATTCCATCTGGTGCAGACAGCTCAATATCTCCGTATTGATGTCCTCACCGAATTCTCTTTCGAGGTCAACACCCGCAAGACCAAGCCGCCTGGATCGCGTCAACAACTCTGTGGTTTCCTGATCCATAACGGTCTTATCACTCCAACGGACACTCGCAATAGCGTCACCCACGCTTTCGACGAGACCGCCTGGGCAGACTTCCTCAACCTCAAGCCAAAGGCCCGCGTGAAGTGGGTCTCCTCAATCGCTGGGACCCCCCAAACTTAGCCGCTCATTTCTTGATGCAGACTGCGCGCTCAACCTCAGGGTCATCTACGACCACTCCAAAATCATCGACCACGATTCACTAGCTTCAATCGACACTTTCAAGCTGAAGGCCGTTCTCTTCGAGTTGGTTCAGTTCCTCAACAAAGGCCTTACAATTTCCATCCTCTTCCAATTCAACAAGGTCTACGCCACTATCCTGGTTACGGACGCGAACATCAAGGCTTGGGCGGCTCACCTCGTCCACCTTGTCGATGTTCCCGAGGAATATCTCAGTTTCCTGTCCGTCCTTCCCGACCTTCGCGATCTCCAGCAACGTCTTACCTCATGCCCTGGTTTCCCTTCTTTAGAGCTCCCCGACGACACCACTCTTGTCCTGGTCTGAATGGCCGCCGCCGTTTTCAAACCAACCGAGCAGGCCACTTCGAGCACGACCAGAGAGCGTTACGGTCAACTGGCGGCCGTCGATGAACTCTTTCAACTCTTCCAGGGTCCCGTCGTTCTTATCAACGGCTACCAAAACTCCATCAAGGACTAGCACGAGGTCGACCGCCTCTTCTCCGGACGCAAGGAAGACCACTTCAGCAAAATGTCCATCTTTTGGCGTGGATGTTTCGTGAAGATAGACTGGCCGATGAGCTTGCCCGCGTCCGCGAGTCTGTCGTTGACATCAATACCATTCACACAGCCTGCACCCCTCGCGACGCGGTCAATGTCCTACAGGCATCCGCGCCTCCGGCTGCGAACATTCCTTCGGTTCAAGTCCCTGTCGATAAATTCGTCGACTCTCTTCCATTCACCAACTTGACCCACCAATTTCACGAGCACTCCCTCACTGACCGTACACAACTCCATAAGAAGGTCAACATGGCCGACGTTTGTCCCCATCTTCTCTTTCCTGCCGACGACACCGATTCCGCAGTAAAGTCGGTGGCACTCCGTTTCACACTTACCCACAACATGGTCGTCTGGAAGTATCGTGACAGCGCACGCTTCTATGTCCTGAAGTTCCCCGTTGTTGGCGCTCTCGCCGGCAACGACGCTGTCAGTTTACACACGTACCTCTTGATACTGGCGCATTTCGGGCATGGACCTCACGCTTCTTCTGAGCGTATTCTTCTGGGTAGACCTCAAGCGGTTCTTCTGATGGCCAAGCATGGAGCACGACATTTGCGCTTTCGTCAACGCTTGCGCCGTCTGGCCGGAACTGAAGGCGACTCGTTCGATTTATCGAGTTAATCTCGGAAGCCCAAAGAACGAGTCTGATCACCCATTCAAGATATGGCAGATGAACTCAACTGATTCCCTAGATCGACAAGGTCACATTCTCGGGCTCCGGCATCGCCAGAAAATGCGCTTTCTCCACGCTCGACTTCGTCATCGACATGCGTTGCTCCAACCAAGCGCGACGGCCAGGATTCTCTCTT
>CAYQOJ010000312.1:0-3525 GCA_964419105.1 uncultured Methylococcus sp. | reverse complement strand
ATAAGACAAGTAGTTCCAAAAAGAGTGTGGTCATCTGGCAATACATATGACATGTATCGTCACGATTATAGTAGAACAAATGTTGCTAAAGTTTCTGGGGCAACAAACTTATATTCATCTTTCTATTTTGTAATGAATAGTGAATATAGGGTTTATATTTGCTTACAGAATGGAACTACTCCAGAAACTCCAAATGGCAAACCATCTTTAGACGAACCAACATTTACTGATCTGGAACCAAGATCAGCAGGTTCCAGTGGAGATGGTTATGTTTGGAAATATCTATACACAATCAAACCTTCTGATGTAGTAAAATTTGAATCAACTGATTTCATCCCAGTTCCATCAGATTGGGAAACTTCATCAGACAATGCAGCGGTAAGGGCTAATGCTGTTGATGGTTCAATAAAAATAGTAACAGTAACTAGTAGGGGAGTTGGTTTAGGAACAGCAAATAGAACATATACTAGAGTTCCTATTAGAGGTGATGGAACTGGAGCGGAGTGTACAATAGTCATCAATAATGATAGTCAAGTGGAGTCAATCACTGTTTCTAAACAGGGGTTTGGATACACCTATGCTAACGTAGATCTAGTTTCCGGCAATGTTCCTACTGGAACAACTAGACCGACATTTGATGTGATAATTTCTCCCAAGGGTGGGCATGGATATGACATCTATAGAGAACTAGGTGCTTATAATGTTCTTTTATACTCCAGAATAGAGAATAATAACGAGAACCCAGATTTTATTACGGGAAATCATATTGCAAGGGTTGGTATTGTAGAGAATCCGGAGGTAACAACTGGTACTTTATTGACTGCCGAAAGAGCAAGTGCAGTAAATGCACTTAGACTTACAGGAACTGGATACAGTTCGGCAAGTTTTACTTCTGACTCATACATAACACAAACCGTATCAACTGGAACAACTGCGGTTGGTAGAGTTATTAGTTATAACCAAACTACTGGCGTATTAAAGTATTGGCAGGATAGATCTCTATCTGGATTCAATACTGTAGGAGTAGCTCAGACGCAACCCTCATATGGATTTGATTTGACTGAATTCACAAGTTTTCCAGGATCTGGTGGATCAGTATCTATAGTCGGTGGATCAGTAAGTTTATCAATAGATACTGCTTTTAGTGGTATATCTACAGTAATAAATAATAGAACATACTATCTTGGTCAGACTTTTACTAATGGAGTTTCTTCACCAGAAGTAAAAAGACATTCGGGCAACATCATTTACGTTGATAATAGACCCTCTATTACAAGATCATCAAATCAAAAAGAAGATATTAAAGTCATTTTGCAGTTCTAAGGAATTATGTCTCAGCAAACTAATCTCAATGTAGCACCATATTTTGATGACTTTAATCCAGATAATGATTATTACAGAGTTCTTTTCAAACCCGGTTATCCGGTTCAATCTAGAGAGCTAACAACTTTACAATCAATCCTACAAAACCAAATCGAAAGATTTGGGCAACACTTTTTTAAAGAGGGTGCTAAAGTAATCCCAGGAAATACTGGGTATAATGCAATATATTATGCAATACAGTTAGAAAATACATATCTAGGTGTTCCTGTTGCCGCTTATGCGGAACAACTTGTTGGAGCAAAAATCACTGGAAGAACTTCCGGAGTTACTGCCGTAGTTGATAAGGTTCTTTTACCACAAGACTCAGAAAGAGGAAACCTTACACTTTACATCAATTATTTAACTTCAAGCACACAAAATAATTCAACGCAACAGTTTTCTGATGGAGAAGTTTTAACTTCAAATATAACCATAACATCGGGGTTATTAGGAAATACTGCTATTGCTTCTGGAGAAGGATTTGCCACCACTATTGCAAATAACGCTTCTGCCGTTGGTTCTTCATTTAATATTTCCGAGGGAGTGTATTTTATTAGAGGACAGTTTGTTAATGTAAATACTGAAACATTAATTCTTGATCAATATACTAATAGACCAAACTATAGAATTGGTCTATATGTCGATGAGCAAATAATCACATCAGATATTGACGAATCTTTAAATGATAACTCGCAGGGAAACAATAATTATGCGGCTCCAGGTGCCGATAGATTAAAAATCTCCGTATTTTTATTCAAAAAAAGTTTAACCGATTTTGATGACACAAACTTTGTAGAACTAGCAACTGTAGTAAATGGTGTTCTCAGAACAAAAACTTTACCAAGTGCATATAACTCATTAACCGACGAACTTGCAAGAAGAACATATTCAGAGTCTGGAGATTATGTAGTATCTCCTTTTGAGATAACAACAAAGGAATCTCTTAACAATAATAGAGGAAACAGAGGAATATTTAACAGAGGACAGTTCACTTATGGTGGATCAACTCCAAATGATAACCTTGCAGTATATCAGATTTCTCCAGGAAAGGCATTCGTTAGGGGTTATGAAGTAGATGTTGTTTCCACAACTTTTCTTGATGTAGACAAACCAAGAACTACTCAGACTTTAGAAAATCAATCTGTAGTTTATAACACTGGACCAACTTTAAGATTGAATAGAGCATACGGAGCACCTAAAGTTGGTTTAGGTAATACATTTGTTCTTAGTTTAAGGGATCAAAGAGTTAATAGTGAAAGCGCAACACCTGCAGGAAAAGAAATAGGTGTTGCTAGAGTTTACGATTACAGATTAGAATCTGGATCATATAACTCATCAAATAAAAATTTGAATGAGTGGCATGTATCTTTATACGATGTACAAACTTTTACAAATATCACCCTAAACAATCCTTCCACATTTTCTGTTCCAACTTATGTGAAAGGAAATAATAGCGGCGCAACTGCATTTTTGAAAGATGCGGTTACTGTGGGAACTGCATTAACTTTGTATGATGTAAAGGGATCCTTTGTTCCAAATGAGTCACTTTCATTTGACGGTATTGATTCTGGATTGATTAGTATTGCAGTAACATCTTATGGTATTTCCAACGTAAAATCCGTTTATGGTGTGGTAAGTGCTGCATCAACATTTAGTGCAGATACTATACAATCAACTGCATTTAATATTGGTATTGCAACAGTTAGTGCATCATCAAGTGGCATTAGTACTGTAAAGAGTCCAAATGGTCTTTTCCCAAGTGTCATTGGTGTTAATGATCTTATACAGTATTCTGATACTTCAAGATCTACAGATCCAATTTTTGCAAGAGTAATAGGAGTTGGAGCATCTGATATTTCTATAGTCGGAGTTACAACTGTAAGTGGAGTGGCTAATGGAGTTTTACCTTCTTCTTCCCTAAATGTAACTGATTTTAAAGTTCTAAGGACAAATTTAGAATCATCGACAGATAATACTCTATATACCAAACTTCCAAAAAACAATATTTCAAACGTAGATATTTCAAATTCTATTTTGAATATCCGCAAAACTTTTACAGTTAATATTTCTAACAACCAACTTTCGGCAAATGTCACCGCTGGAGCAAACGAAACATTTTTACCATTTAGTGAAAAGAGATATTCCTTAAGAAGGTCTGATGGA
>CAYQOJ010000311.1:0-3559 GCA_964419105.1 uncultured Methylococcus sp. | reverse complement strand
AGGGAAGTGGATCTGGTCATGTCTGACATGGCGCCCAATATGAGCGGCAATCGCGTGGTGGATCAGGCCCGGGGGATGCATCTGGCCGAGCTGGCTTTGGAAACGGCCAAGGACATTCTGAGGCCGGGAGGAACCTTTGTGACCAAGCTCTTTCAAGGCCCAGACGTGGATGCCTATGTGGCGACGGCCCGCGGCCTATTCAGCAAGGTCTCCATGCGAAAACCCAAGGCTTCTCGAGACAGAAGTCCCGAAGTTTACCTTGTCGGTTCAGGGCGAAAGCCGCTCTAAGTCGCTGGTTTGTGGCGGCTGCTAGAAGCTGTCTGTGCCCGACTCGCTGTCTTTGGTCAGGACGCGCTCAGTATGCGGCCATGCATTCAAGACTGCATTGACCAGGGTGGCCAAGGGGATCGCGAAAAAGACGCCCCAGAAGCCCCATAGTCCTCCAAAAAAGAGAATGGCCACGATGATGGCCACGGGGTGAATATTGACCACCTCGGAGAAGAGAATCGGGATTAGCGCGACCGCATCAACGACTTGGAGGATGGCATAGGCCAGAACCAAGTAGCCAAATTGATCACCCGCACCCCACTGAAAAAAGGCCACCAAGATGACGGGAAAGGTGACCAAGGTCGCGCCCACATAAGGAATGATTACCGAAATGCCCATGAAGACCGAGAGCAGAAGGGCATAGTTGAGGCCCATCAGCGAGAAGGTGATGAAACTGCTCACAAAGAGGGCCAGAACCTCTATAAATTTCCCGCGGACATAGTTGCCAATCTGAAGATCCACTTCACCCCAGACTTTCCGGGAAAGGTAGCGATCGGATGGCAGGTATCGGCCAATCCAGTTCAGGATGATTTCCTTGTCCTTGAGGAAGAAGAACACCAAAAGAGGCAGGAGGATGAGATAGATCACCACGGTGATCAGGCTGACTAGAGACGCGTACGAATAGCTCAGCATCGATTGTCCCCAGCCCAGCAACTCGCGCCTTAGGGTCGTCGAGAACTCGATCAGCTGTGATTCAGAGATCACGTCGGGATATCTTTCGGGCAACTCCAGAATCAGCATCTGAAGTCGGGTCGCCCAGGCCGGGAGCTGCTGCACCAGTTGGATCGTCTGCTGGTAAAGGGAGGGCAGAACCAGGAAAGTCAAAAGTGCCAAAAAGGCCAGGAAAAGGGCAAACACCACAATGACAGCGGCCAAGCGCGGCACTCGGCGCCTGACGGCCATCATCACCAATCCATCCAGCAAGTAGGCAATGACACCCCCGGCATAAACCGGCGTGAGCATTCCGCCGAGCCCGACAACGAGAAGCGTTGTGACCACCAGGAAAAGAGCGAACGAGACGGCTTGGGTATTCGGCAGGACCCGTCGGGTAAAGTCACTGATCCAGTCAATAATGTTTTTCATGAGACATTTTTGCGCAGATTGACGCCGTTTAGGGGGGGATTTAGGGAGGCATCGTACGGCATTTTGGGCTGAAATGGGCCTCAAATTCAGCGCTGACGGGGCTTTGTGCTGCAGGCGTCGATTTCGGCTCGAACACATCATGTTGTGCTTGACTCGGCTTCGGACCACATTCTATAGTGTCTCCACTCCCAGCAGCCAAATGAATACAGAGGTGTCCGTCGATGGAATCCGAATCCTTGTCCCCAGCGTCCAAATCCCAGGCCATCCCGCTTGGACAGACCCCTGTTGACGTCGAACTCCGTGCCAATGCGCCGGGTGAGATTCGAGTTATTCGCAGGAACGGCAAGGTCAACGGATTTGATGCCAGCAAGATCAGTGTGGCCATCACGAAGGCCTTTCTCGCCGTCGAAGGCTCATCTGCTGCAGCCAGTGGCCGTATTCACGAGCTGGTTGAAGGGCTGACCGATCAAGTCATGAAGGGCCTCTTCCGCCGGCTCCCCTCGGGCGGAACGCTCCATATCGAGGACGTTCAGGATCAGGTCGAGTTGGTCCTCATGCGGGGAGAGCACCATAAGGTTGCCAGGGCCTACGTTCTATACCGTGAAGAGCGAGCCCGTCTCCGTGCGGAAAAGACGCAGGAAGACCAGCCCGTCGAGGCCGATGCCCGTGAACTCAACGTGACCTTGGATGATGGCACGGTCCGGCCATTGGACGCCAAGCGTATCGGCAAGATCGTTGATGAGGCCTGCCGTGGTCTTGAGAGCGTCGATGGTTCCTGGATCCTCGAAGAAACCCGCCGGAACCTTTTTGACGGGGTACCGGAAAAGGATGTTGCTCATGCGCTCCTGATGTCATCGAGAACTCGCATTGAACAGGAGCCTAACTATTCGTTCGTTGCGGCTCGCTTGCTTCTCGACAGTCTCCGGAAGGAGGCGCTGAGTTTTCTCGGACATGTTCGGAGTGAAGCGACGCAGGCTGAGATGGCAGAGCGCTATGCCGATTATTTTGCTGAATACATCAAGCAGGGCGCGGAACTTGAACTGCTCTCGACCGAACTGACCCGCTATGACTTGAAGCGCCTTGGGGCTGCGCTGAAGCCGGAGCGTGATCTCAACTTCAATTATCTGGGCCTCCAGACCCTCTACGATCGCTACTTCATTCATAGCAACGGCGTTCGTTTCGAACTTCCGCAGGCCTTTTTCATGCGAGTCGCCATGGGCCTTGCAATGAACGAAATCGATCGGGAAGGCCGAGCAATTGAGTTCTACAACCTGCTGTCTTCGTTCGACTTCATGAGTTCAACGCCGACGTTGTTCAATTCCGGAACGCTTCGTCCGCAGCTGTCATCTTGTTATCTGACAACCGTTCCAGATGACCTTGATGGCATTTATGGCGCGATCAAGGACAACGCTCTGCTGTCAAAGTATGCCGGGGGGCTGGGTAACGACTGGACGCGAGTTCGCGGCCTGGGTGCTCATATCAAGGGAACCAATGGCAAATCACAGGGTGTGGTGCCGTTCCTCAAGGTGGCTAACGACACCGCCGTTGCAGTCAATCAGGGCGGTAAGCGTTTGGGCGCCGTCTGTGCCTACCTTGAAACTTGGCATATCGACATCGAGGAGTTTCTCGAGCTTCGGAAGAACACCGGCGATGACCGTCGCCGAACCCACGATATGAATACAGCAAACTGGGTGCCGGATCTGTTCATGAAGCGGGTTGCCGAAGACAAGGACTGGACCCTGTTTAGTCCGAGCGATGTTCCAGAACTTCATGATCTCAGCGGTCTGGCGTTTGAGCAGCGTTACGAGGAATACGAAGCCAAGGCGGATCGTGGCGAAATTGGCCTGTTCAAGCGAATCCCGGCAAATCAGCTGTGGCGCAAAATGCTTTCGATGCTGTTCGAAACCGGCCACCCTTGGATCACTTTCAAGGTTCCTTGCAACATTCGGTATACGAATCATCATGTCGGAACCGTCCACAGCTCAAATCTGTGTACGGAAATCACATTGCATACCAACGATCAGGAAATCGCCGTATGTAATCTCGGATCGGTCAACCTTTCAGCCCATATTGGTTCAGATGGCGCGATCGATGCGACCAAGCTTAAGGCAACGATCACGACGGCCATGCGGATGCTCGATAACGTCAT
>CAYQOJ010000310.1:0-3565 GCA_964419105.1 uncultured Methylococcus sp. | reverse complement strand
AGCTCAAGATCAATTTTTCGGTCATCCAGATTGACGCGAGCGACAATCACCTGAACTACATCGCCCATTCGATAGCTCACACCCGTTCGCTCTCCCTTGAGGCTCAGGCCTGCGGGATCGTAATGGAAGAAATCCTTGTCCAGATTGGAGACATGCACCAAGCCTTCGATGAAAATATCCTTGAGCTCGACGAAAAATCCGAAAGCTGTCACCGCACTGATTACCCCAGGGAACTCCTCTCCGAGCTTGTCCTGCATGTATTCGCACTTCAGCCAGGCCACCACATTGCGGGTCGCCTCATCTGCACGTCGCTCGGTAAACGAGCAGTGTTCACCAAGCTGCGCCATGTCATTGCCACTGTAGTAGTAGCGACCTTTCTCTTTACGCTCGATCGCATAACGGATAGCCCTGTGGACCAAAAGGTCCGGATAGCGCCTGATCGGTGAGGTGAAATGGGTGTACCGCTCCAGCGCCAAACCGAAATGGCCCTTTTGTTCGGGGCTATAGACCGCTTGCGACATGGAACGCAGAAGCACAGTCTGAATAAGATGCTCATCCGGCCGACCATGTATCTCTTCAATGAGCTTTGAGTAATCCTGCGGCGACGGCTTTTCATCCCCCCCCAGATTTAAGCCAAGACGCCCTAATAAAGTTCTAAGGTCAGACAGCTTTTCAGGTCCGGGGCCCTCATGAATGCGGACCAGATGAGGCAACTTGTGCTTCTCAAGGAATTTCGCCGCCGCCGTGTTTGCCGCCAGCATGCATTCCTCAATTAGTTTGTGTGCATCGTTCCGGACGACAGGAACAATCCGTTCGATCTTCTTCCCTTCACCAAAGACAATCCTTGATTCCTGGGTTTCAAAATCAATTGCAAATCGGTCCTCACGCGCCCGACGAAACGCTTTATAGAGTGAATGCAATTCCTCGACATGCGGCAAAAGGGCCTTGTTCTTACTCCGAAGCCCCCGATCGCCCGCCAGAATTGCGGCCACCTCCGTATAGGTAAAGCGCGCATGAGAGTTCATCAGGCCGGAAAAGAAGCTCGATTTGACGATTTCTCCGTCAGCACTGATCGACATTTCGCAGACCATACAGAGACGGTCTTCATGCGGATTCAATGAACACAGGCCGTTGGACAGGATTTCGGGAAGCATCGGAATGACGCGATCCGGAAAATAGACGGAAGTCCCACGTTTTTGTGCCTCGGCATCCAATGCCGTACCTGGAACTACATAGGCCGATACATCCGCGATGGCCACAAGCAAACGCCATCCCTTAGGTGTTCTCTCACAATAAACGGCGTCATCGAAATCCCGAGCATCCTCGCCATCTATCGTGACAAGAGGCAAATGACGAATGTCCTGCCTCCCCTCTCGCGCTTCATCTGGAATGTGTCTTCCCCAGCGCTGAATTTCCTTTTCAACGCTTTCAGGCCACTTGTCAGGTAAGTCGAAGCTCCGAATAGCAACTTCGATTTCCATGCCGGGCGCCAAGTGCTCACCCAATACCTCTGCTACGCGTCCAATCGGATCTCGGCTACGGCTGGGATGTTCGAGAATTTCGACCACCACAATCTGTCCAGGATTCGCATCACCGAGATGCTCCTTCGGAATCAGAAAATCATGTGTCAGGTACTTATTATCGGGCACAACATAGTAGATACCCTGATCCTCATTGAGCCTACCCACGACCCGCCGCGTCTTTCGCTCCAACACCTGAAGGACACTGCCTTCACGCCGTCCCCGGCGATCGACGCCGCGGACACAAACCAGCGCGCGGTCATCGTGCATGAGCGAACGCATCTCGCGAGAGGAAAGATAAAGATCTTCACCCCCATCATCCGGACGGAGAAAGCCGAATCCATCGGGGTGCGCAATGATGCGGCCAGCGATCAGATCTGTTTGATTGACAACACAGTAGCGGTCTTTGCGGTTACGGAGTAACTGGCCATCTCGCTCCATCGCATTGAGGCGCCGACGAAGTGACTCCAGATCCTCATCTTCCCTAACGCCAACCAGTTCGGAAATTTCCTCGCCTGTCAGAGGAACGCCTTGTTCCCGCATGACCTCAAGAATCAATTCCCGACTAGCGATGGGACGTTCGTATTTTTCCGCCTCGCGGGCGGCAAAGGGGTCTTTAACTTTGCTCTTCTTACTTTTGGTGGAGCTCAACGTGTTTTCTCGGAATTTAGGATGGGTCGCGTCAGCGCGCAGATGGGCGGAAATCGTACCAGACGCTTCCCGCAAAAGATTAAATCAGCGTTGTTACCATTCTTAACTATTGACAAGCGAAAGTCGAATACTCAAAATGCCGGGCTCGGGCTCAGATGAGCCACCCCTCATGCCGAGGTGGTGAAATTGGTAGACACGCATGTTTCAGGTACATGTGAGGCGACTCGTGGAGGTTCAAGTCCTCTCCTCGGCACCATCTCAAGATGCTCTTCTTGAGAACACAAGCCCCAGATTATTGCCCATACAATCCACAAAGGACATCCCTTTGCTGGAACCTCTCGGTATTCCTCTAAACCCCTCCGATCTCAAGGGAATCCCCTCTCGCCTTGAAAAAATCAAACGCTTAGCCAATTGACGCGCTGGGAGCTCAAAGCCGACACTGGAAATTTCCCCTCAGACTCTACGTGATTTCACGTATTTTCAAGTGCTCCGCCCTAAAATCATCACTAGTGATGACGCCGAGCGATGGCTTCAATGGATACGATTCTGCATCAAATGTTTTTTTTCGATAGCAGAATCATTGGACGATCTACCCACATGTGTCTTCATCATTGATGGAGATCACAACTTACTCTTTGCCAGCAGAGCCACTAATGATTGTGACTGTTGGCATCAAGCGTTTCGCATCGAGGATAACCGACTGCTGGGTTTAACAGGTATCAGCGACTTTACTTTTCGGAGCAAAGTTCTGAACGGCCTCCCCAAAAGAACCTCCGTGCTACTAAAAACTGCAGAGTCCCATCAAGAGGGCAGTCAACTTTTACTGACCGTCACCCCTCTCTATGATGTCGGGCGCTCTCTTGATCAGGCGATTCCGCCCTGTTACTGCCTGGAAATCCAGTCTCTGGATAACCTTTACGAAACAACGATCAGAAGAATGACCGAAAAATTCAATCTCACCAAAGCAGAAAGTCTTGTCCTCAAATGCCTCTTGATGGGACTTTCGTCTCAAGAGATTGAGTCCCGGATGATGATTGGCACCCCGACACTTAGAACCCACCAACAAAGGCTTCGCCAAAAGATTGGCGAGAACAGCTCCATCAAAACCATCTTGTCTGCGCTCAAGACAGAAAATAACGTCGATCACATCATCGATCTCGAAGAGATTTAGGCCATCAAGAGTCCCGTAAGCTCTATCCGCCGTCGGACCTAACAAGACCCGATAGAAACAAACGACCACTCCCCACCCAACGCCAGCTCGGCGACAAATAGCACCCGATGACCCCCTCCTAGGCCCTTGAATTACTGGCAAGCGGTGCCAAACCCGTGACACGCTCCGCTTTACACTTCATAATGATGGGTTACGTAACCAAGGACTACATCATAGTCCGCCA
>CAYQOJ010000309.1:0-3565 GCA_964419105.1 uncultured Methylococcus sp. | reverse complement strand
CCTCGCCCACCCCCCTGATAGGCATAACTGGCATCGGTGAATCGATCCGAAAGCACCCACTGCCCTTTCGCGAGTGCAGGGCGAATAACCTCCTTAATGTGTTGGGCGCGCGCTGCAAAGACAAGGAGTAACTCGGTCTTGGCATCCACGTGATCAGAATGCAGAAGAATTTCCCTCACTTTCTCTCCAAGTTCGGTTCCCCCAGGCTCACGGGTTCTAAGAAGGGAAACCCCCTTGGATTTGAGATAGTCCTCGATAAAGGCGAGATTGGTCGTCTTGCCAACGCCTTCCCCCCCCTCAAGCGTAATAAATCTGGCGTTCATCTTTTCTGTTGTTTCTGATATTGGTCCACGGCCCTTTCATGTGCCTCAAGCGTATCACTGAAGACATGACTTCCGTCTCCCCTTGCAACGAAGTAAAGACTTGAACCTGCTTGGGGATGCATGGCCGCATGAATAGCATCGCGTCCCGGCAAGGCAATGGGTGTCGGCGGTAATCCGGCTCGGGTATAAGTATTAAATGGGGTGTCCCTCCGAAGATCGTCCTTACGAAGATCGCCGTCAAAGGTCTCTCCAAGACCATAGATCACCGTAGGATCGGTCTGAAGCCGCATATGCTGATTGAGTCGGCGGACAAAGACCCCAGAAATCGCCGCTCGTTCGGATGCCTGACCGGTTTCCTTCTCGATAATTGAAGCCATAATCAGGCCCTCATAAGCCGTCGGATAGGGGACCGAGAGGTCTCTCCCTTGCCACTCTGCGTTCAGAACCGACTGCATTTTTTTTCTGGCCTTGCGCAAGATATCAAGATCGGAAGTATCAGCCGAGGTGAAGTAGGTATCCGGAAAAAAAGCGCCCTCCGGGGACAGACCGTTCTCACCCAGAAGCATCATGATTTCTTCTGGTGTCTTGAGCGAAACCTCATGGCGGATGACCGGATGTTGATTCAAAATCTTGAAGAGATCCTTGAAGGTCATACCCTCAATTACCGTGACCGGCACCTGGCGGGATTTTCCGCTCACTAACTGATTCAGCAGCACGCGGGGCGTCAGACCAGGCGTCAAGACATAATCCCCATACTTCAGGTTTCTTGCATTGCCGGAAGTGTAGGCCAGCATCATCAGCCAGAAGGGCTCCTTGAGAACACCCTCGACCCTGAGATGACGCCCTAAAGCCCGAATACCCTCACCTTTGCGAAGGTGCAGAGTAAAAGGCCCTGCCAAATTCAGAGGGACATTGAGACTGAGGCGATAATCCGCATAAATCCAAATCAAGAGGGCGGTGGTCAATAAAATCCGAAAAAACGCAGATTTCACGACCATTCCCGACGCGTCCTAACCAGCTCCTGAAGATAGCAAGCATGCATTTGCGTGGCGAATGCCTGACTTTCAAACAGATGCCCTTCAAGGGATGCCACGGGACAAATCCCCCTCACGCTGTTGGTCAAGAGCAAAGCCTCTGCATTGATGATGGACTCGGGCCGCACCCGCTCCTCACGAACGCTGTAACCTGAAGCAAGTGCCATCTTGATCAGAAGTTCACGTACTACGCCTTTGACGCCCGCTCGATCGAGTAAGGGAGTGACCAGGGAGGATCCCTGAAGAAGAAAGAGATTAGTGGAGATGCCTTCAACGACAAAACCCTCGCTATCCTTTAACAAGGACTCATCGATCTCAGGATCATTCCACTCGAGCCGGGCGAGCACCTGCTCAAGGCGATTCATATGCTTGGCGCCTGCAAGCACCGGGTTGATTCCAAGGCGCATGGCTGCCCATCTCAGCCTCAAGGGGGCCGGAAGCTTTTCACAGAAAGGCTCTGCAGGGCGCAAAATCAGGGCACGCGTCGGTGAGAGATTTTCCGCCGGCAGATAACCTCTGCCCCCCGAACCTCGGGTCCAGTGGATTTTAAGAATACCGCTCGCGCAGCCCGAAGCCAGCTGCGCAATTTCATGACTCAGAACCTCGCGTTCTGGGCTGGGAAGCCTAAGGGTTTTGGCATCTCGATCCAATCGATCGAGATGTTCCCTTGCAAAAAGGGGAATGCCGTCTTGAATCAATAGCGTCGTAAAGACGCCATCACCAAACTGAAATCCACGATCGGAGAGATCTATTGTGGTCTCGGGACGTCCGTTAATGAGCGCCTGACTGCCTGTCACCATTGCCGCCCCGGAGTGAATTAGGAACACGGCCTCAGATGAGGCCGCTTCGGCATTATACGAACCGTTTGAAAATCAGGGTTCCGTTGGTGCCACCAAATCCGAAGGAGTTCGACATGACATATTCCATGGACATCTTTCGAGCATGGTGTGGAATGAAGTCAAGATCGCACGCAGGATCTGGATTATCCAAGTTGATGGTCGGCGGCGCCACCTGATCGCGCAGTGCCAACACAGAGAAAATCGCCTCGATACCGCCTGCAGCCCCGAGCATATGCCCCGTCATTGACTTGGTTGAGCTGACCGCCACCTTGTAGGCATGATCTCCCATGGTCGTCTTGATTGCCTGCGTTTCAGCAATATCACCTGCGGGCGTCGACGTACCGTGCGCGTTGATGTAGTCGATATCTGCTGGATTCAAACCAGCATCTCTCAGCGCATAGCGCATGCACCGTGCTGCACCCTCGCCCCCTGCGGGAGGCTGGGTCATGTGATAAGCATCGGCACTCATACCAAAACCTACCACTTCAGCGTAGATGGTCGCACCACGACGTTTGGCGTGTTCAAGTTCCTCCAGAACCATGACACCCGCACCATCACTCAGAACGAAACCATCACGATCCACATCCCAAGGACGGCTCGCGAGCAGGGGTTCGTCATTTCTGCGTGAAAGGGCCTTTGCTGAGGCAAATCCACCCAGCGAAGTGGGGGACGTCGCCATTTCGGATCCGCCGGCGACCATGACATCGGCATCACCATACATAATGATCCGAGCTGCTTCGCCGATATTGTGAGTCCCCGTCGTGCAGGCTGTCACAATCGCAAAATTCGGTCCTTGCAAACCGTACTTGATCGAAAGATTCCCAGAGATCATGTTAATGATGTTACTGGGAACAAAGAACGGGGAAATGCGACGAGGGCCGCCTTTCAGAAAGGCATTATGGCCACTTTCAATCCCAGTAATCCCACCGATTCCGGCGCCAATAGCGACACCAATCCTTTCGGCATTGGCTTCAGTCACTTCGATGCCAGAGTTCTCGAAAGCCTGACATCCTGCGGCAATGCCATAGTGGATGAAGACATCCATCTTTTTGGCTTCTTTGTCGCTGATGTAATCCGTGATCTCAAAGCCACGAACACTGCCACCAATGCGCGTAGAAAACTCGGAGACATCAAACACATCGAGGTGTCCGATCCCACTTTTTCCATTGACTACGCTATCCCAGGAAGCCTGGGCACTCAGACCGACCGGCGACACAGCACCGAGTCCGGTTACAACAACACGTCTCTTAGTCACAATCCGATCTCAAACAAAAATCCCGGGCCTAAATACCAAACAACCCCGCCAGACAAATTGCCTGTCGGGGTTCCACGGGACAAATCGATTAGACGTGAGTGTTGATGTAGTCGA
>CAYQOJ010000308.1:0-3601 GCA_964419105.1 uncultured Methylococcus sp. | reverse complement strand
GGCTTAACCCCGGTGCTGCTTAATCTCTTCCGCCATGATGCCGGCACGGGTGCCATGGTAACGGAAGCCTACCAGCACCGTCCGCCGGGGGTTTGAGCACAGTCGGCATGTCGCACATGTGACGCCCTCCCGGGTTTGAGCGGGGCATACCACGCCCTTCAACCCGCCGGGCGTCCGGAAGGTTTCCGGCGTCTCTTCCGGCACCGTGACGCAAACGGGCATGCCGGTTGCTGCGAGCGTGTCGGCATGTGCGAGCGTGTCGGCGGAAAGGTTCACAGTGAATCCGTCCGCAAGGGCGGATTGTACTGCCTGCAGATTTGCCCGGGCGGTGGACGCCGGCACGCCGGCACCGGGCACGCAGGGCTTGTGCGTGTAGGTGAAGCCCCGGGCTTTGATTCCCGGAGCCGTTGCAGCCCGGACAAGGGACATGAGCAAAGCCCGGTCAATGCGGTTGCCTTTGCCCGGAAGGTCGCCGGCTTGGTTGTGCCTCCAAACCGGGGCGAAGGTTTTCCGCAGCGTCTCAGTGAGAGCCGGGAGGAATTCGCCCCATGGCAAACCCCGGTCATGCCGGCTTACCGCAGCCCAGTGAAGGGCAAGGGGGCCGGATTTAGCATAACAGGACATCCGGAGGGGGCAGGCCGGAGGACATGTGTCCTGCTCAGTGGTGGTAACGGGAATTGCCCCGGTCTTCTGGTTTGATGACACGGGCGTGATATGTGCGTGTGGTGCTCTCATGGCACCGGGAAGCATGCCGGGCACGCCGGCACAGTAAAGCCCGGTTTTGTGGTCTCAGTAGTTACGCGCAAAGCCCCGACGACCAGGGCTTGAGCAGATCATAAACGGGGCGTGCCGGAGCCGGCTGCTGACGCCGGCGGACGCCGGGCACCGGCTGCGGCGGAGCGTGCCCGGACGCCGGCACGCCGGCGGAGCGTGCCCGGTGGGCGTGCCCGGCTGCGTGCACATGCGTACCTACCTACCTACCTACCGTCTACCTACCCGGGCACAAAAAAGCCCCGGCGTCACCCGGGGCTTGTGCAGCGTGCTGCGTGCCGGCTCAGTCGCCGGGCTTGTGCACGCCGGTGACCTTGCCTCCGGACATGAAGACGAGCGGAATGCTCTCAGGCAGCGGAACCGCCTTCACGACCTCGTCCCGGTGGTGCCGGGGCTGCGGGAAGTGGTCGGCGTTGACCTGAGCGTACAGCCGGGTCAGTTGCACGCACATGGACTGGGCTACCTGCTCGGCATGGTCAGGCGTCAGCGGGATGTCGGCACGGGCGTGCTTGAGCCTGATGTGCTCCTGCTGGTGGCTCAGTTGCCTGAGTGCTGACCGCATCTCGCCCACGGAGACTTCCTGACGGCGGAGCAGTTCATTGAGCCTGATGCCGTACAGGGCGAGCGAAGCATGAGCCTCGCCGGGGTTCACCTTGATGAGGTCGATGATGGTCAGCAGGTCGCCCACGGGAGACCAGTCTTCCGGGATGTGGACGGTCATCCGGATGACGCCGGAGCGGGTGCCCGAATTCTCGGGCTTGGATTCCGGCGAGCCGCCGGAGGGCGTGTGCATGGTGGTCATGGCATGCGTGAATCTGCCCGGCGTGCGTGCAATGTAAAGACATCAGTAAACATGAGCTGCAGTCCCGTCGCCGCATGTCATGCCGGCGCAACCTGGTAATGGATCAGAGCGGAGCCGTGCCGGTGCCGCCGATGCCGATGCGGGTCGGCGTGCGTGCTCGCAGCCGGCGAGCGTGGTCGGCGTGCGTGGTCGGCGTGCAGCCGGCGAGCGTGCCCGGCGTGCGAGCATGTGAGCGTACCTACCTACCTACCTACCCTGATAACAAAAAGCCCCGGGGGTCGCCCGGGGCTGTGTTGCGTACTGCGTGCAGGCTCAGTGTCCTTCGATGCGGATGATGTAGAAGTCGCCGCAGTCGTAGTGGCGTCCATTGCTGGTCGCACGGACGCAGTCACGGTGCTCCTGCTTGGTCAGGTAGAAGACCACGGTGTCGTCCACCTTCTGCGGCACGGTGCTGCTGTCGTCCGTCACGCCGATTGTGAAGGTGTCCTCGTCCCGGCTGTCCTTCCAGACGACCACGGCACCCAGCAGCATGAGCGGGGCGGATTCCTTCTTAGATGCACGGCGGCTCATGTCAGTCGAACAAGCCTCCCATCTCGTCCGTGATGACCATGTTGGCGACCTGCATGCCACGGTGGATCATGGCGGCGATGTCACCGTCATCAGGGTTGCCCTCCCATGACTTGATGACCTCTTCCATCTCGTCCACCTCGCAGCAGAGCGAGTAGGTGTCCGGGAGGTCATCGAGGCGGAGCCCGCACTGTTTGGCTACCTGACGGTCAATCAGGTACCGGGCGACCTTGCGGGGCGTCTCCTTGGTCAGGAGGGTTCGGAACTTAGGGTACTTGGTGGTGCTCATGGTTGTGGGTCAGAAGGGATTGAAGACACGCCGCCAGTCGTGCTGCTTTGCGGTCAGCATGTCGATGGCGAGGACGCAGTAGGCGTGAACGGTTTTCATGCTGTGCCAAGGCTTGCCGTTGACCGAGTCGCTGCGTCTTATTTCGGGCATGCTCTCGATGCATGCACAGGCGTGCTGCAGTTCGGTGACTGCATGCTGCAGGGCTTCAAAGCCTGAACGCTCGTCCCGGATGCGGATGCAGTCCTTGAAGTCGGACAGCCACAGGCACGCTGCGGTCAGGCGGTGCTGCGTGTATGCCATGGGGCATTCGAGCACCGGGACGCCTACGGTGTCATCCAGCACCGTGTAGGCGGTGAAGTGGCAGATGTTCCAGACGGCGTCCACCTCGGTCATTACAAACCGGGCGGTCTCGCCGTGGGCGATTGCGAGGCGGTACGCTTCGGGAAGGCTCTCTTCTCGCTGGCGTACGCCCACGCCTTTGTGGACTGCCTTCAGGGCGTCTGAGGGGCAGATGATGGGATGATGATATGTGGGAGTGCTCATGGCACCGGTCAATGTGCCCCGTCATGCCGAATAGTAAAGCCCCTAGTTGTGCCGCGAAAAATTCGTGGGCGCTGACGACCAGGTATTGGTGGATCATAACTGGCGGGTGCCGGCACGCAGCCGGCATGCCGGTGCCCGGACGCCGGCGGACGCCGGCCTGAGCGTGGTCGGCGTGCCCGGGCACAAAAAAGCCCCGGGGCTGCCCGGGGCTGTGCACGCATGCAGCGTACCTACCTACCTACCTACTCCTCAGGCTCGTACTCAGTGACCTTGCCGGCGGAGAATGAGTCGGCGTACTCAAGCAGGTCGCAGTCCATGCTGTCGAGGCACTCCTCGATGACCTTCTCGGCTGCCTTGATGGCGGTGCCGATGGGCATGCCGGGCACCTCCTTGATGATGAGGATGTCGAAGTCGGCACGGTACCTTTCCTTCTCGCCTTCACCGCCGCCGAAGTTGCCGGGCATGCCGGCGTGCTTGTCAGAGCACCTGACCTCGGAGAGCACGGCGACATCCGCCCATTTGAGGAATCCCTCAGGGCACTTGATGAGCAGGCTGCTGACTTCCTTCAGCGTGCGTGCGACATGCGAGCCGAGCGTGATGGTGTTGTCCTCGCTGATGACCGGGTCATC
>CAYQOJ010000307.1:0-3606 GCA_964419105.1 uncultured Methylococcus sp. | reverse complement strand
GGGGGCAACCTGAAGACGCCGACTTCACCAACTGACAACTTTCGCTTGCGCCAAGAAACGAACGTTCTGGAACGTTACAGAACGCCCTCACCAAGCAAACAAATCTGGGGGCAACTTTTTTTGTGGCGTTTTTAAGTCATTAATTTTGAACGCAGTTGAACGTCAGTTCGGTAGATGCCACCTCCACAATATAACCCAATGATTTATAGGGATCTTTTATAAATAAATCGTTCGATAGCGCCCCATTAAGTCCTTTGTGGGGTTCCGCTTTTCTCCACCAAACTGACCGACCGGGCCTTGGTAGAGGTATCGCGTCTCTTCACGACGATCTAAAGCGCTACCTGAGTCCCAATTTCTACTACACGGTTGTGCGGAATTTGGAAGTATTCGGCAGCCGATCCTGCGTTCCTTGCCATCAACACTCCGAAAAAATGCAACTATGGGAACCCAATGGCGGCTCAATCATTAGATTATTAAATAATTAAATTCTGATTAATCAATTAGACATTCAGGGGCTCTGGCGCGAAACTAAAACCATACGAAGCGCATGGAATTGCTTCGCCCCGTTACGTAAAGCCAAGCAAGGGATTGCAGGGCAAACGTAAGGCACGCTTTGGAGGAATCATGTCCAAGTCTACTCCCTTGGCAATAACGGCCGTAAGCATTTTCTCAAGTTTGATAGCAGCATCGCCGGTCATTGCGGCGACCCCTGACGGGCGGCTTCTCGCTTCTCAGTGCTTCCAGTGTCATGGGGCAAACGGTAAGTCTGTATCAGGAATCGAGGGAATTTCGGGCGAAAGTGCTTCAGAGATTTTTGGTGAATTGAAAGAGATGCAATTGAAGGCGATTTCCGAGCCAAACATCATGCATTCGCAGGCCAAAATCTACAGTGATGAAGAGATCAAGGCGCTTGCAGCTTACTTATCGAAACTCCCCAGATAAGGATGATCTGAGCGATTTGGCTAGGGCTTCTTTACGAAAATTTGCGAGGATATTGTCATGTCTAACGTTAATCGCCGCGACTTCATGCGCATCTCCGGTGTTGGGTTGGCTGCTTCAGCTACTGCCGGGCAACTCACTTTCAATAAAAATGCATCTGCAGCGAACACATTCAATGTTGTTATCGTCGGAGGAGGATTTTCAGGCGCCAGTTGTGCCCGTTATCTAAAGCAGTGGTCTGCAACCGATGGCGTTTCAATCAATGTGACTCTCATTGACCGTAATGCTGTCTATGCTTCGCCTATTCTCAGTAATTTAGTTCTCGTCGGTGGTCTAGCCAAGACGAAGCTGGATTTCAACTACGACTCACTGAGGGCACTGGGGGTGAAGGTCATCAATGCTGAAGTGAATGGGATAGATACAGTTTCCCGCTCGGTAGCTGCTGGCGGCGTTCAATACAGCTATGACAAATTGGTCATCGCACCCGGCATTGACTTTGACTATACCAATGCTTCCAATAATGCTGTCATCGATGGGCTCGAATCTGCAATTCTCGCCAAAAAGATCATCCCAGCATGGAAAGGTGGCAGTGATGTTGAAGCCTTGCGTCAACAAATGGTGAATGCCCCGTCCGGGAGTACTTATATTCTCTCGATTCCACAAGCGCCCTATCGCTGTCCTCCAGGACCTTATGAAAGAGCATGCGTAGTCGCTGATTGGTTGAAGAAAAATAAAAATGGCAAGGTCATTGTTCTAGATGCCAATAGCGCTATTCAGGCCGAAGCAAATACATTCACGAATGCATTCGCCAAGGCAGGAAATGTCACATATGTCCCCTCCTCTCACCTTTTGAGCGTGGCAAAGTCAGTTACAAACTGGACGGTGGTAGCAACAACCGGCACTTATTCGGGCCAAGTTCTAAACGTTCTTCCAAGACAGCGAGCAGGTAAGGTACTTGATTTGATTCCGGCCATTCTTGCAGGTGGTCGTTTTGCTCCCGTACATGGATTGACCTATGAATCCTTAGTGCCTGGCTTTGCGGGCGTTCATGTCATCGGTGATGCACAAGGCACGCCTCAACCGAAAGCAGGACACATAGGTAACGGTGAAGGGAAGGTGTGCGCGGAAGCATTGATATCAATGCTCAAGTACAGCTTTGCCGATACACAGGCTTATTTAAACGGGGCTGGAAGTGGTAACGTTCCACCGGTTGTAACAAACTCTGCGTGTTACAGCCCTATCACTGCGAGCAGTTCTAAAACAGCTTCTTATCTAACAGCCGGATATAGGACGGATATCAATTCCGTAAATTGGTCACCCGTCAAAATAGTCGAGTCCGTGGGTGAGGCACCGTCACCAACAGGTGACAATTTCAGCAAGATGTATTCATGGGCTACCAATCTGTTCAACGATACATTTGCAATCACTCGATCTCTGTAAATAAGGATCTGATCTATGGGAATTGGAGTATCTGAATTATTGGTTCTTTTCCTGATCGTTCTATTGATCTTCGGAACAAAACGCCTCAGGACGATCGGGGGAGATCTGGGGGGGGCGATTAAGGAGTTTCGTGCAACCTTGAGTGAAACCGAAAGCTTTGATGACAGCAGCTCTGATCATCAGAGCAAGTCGCGTGATTTGGTTGAACAGCATCGGGGCACCGCGGACTAATTGAAGCGCCCCGAGTTTTCCGAAGTCCTGCCGTAAGAAAGTGCGCGAAGGTGCTCACGGTTCCTTTCCTGCCCCGACGTGTCTTGTTGACCACATTTGTTCTGACAGACGTGACTTTCCCGGCTACGACAGGAAGCCTTCCTGCCGTAGCGCCGCCGTTGCCGATCGAACTCGCCACTCACGGCCCATCTCGCGAAGGGACTTTCGGGTGCCGGTTGCCTTGTAGTGGGCATCCATCTCCACAGGACTCTTCTTCGGACATACCGCGTGGCGCCCTCAACCTGAGCAAAGGCACGGCGCTGCTCCGGGGTCAGATGGGCCCTGATCTTGTAGGCTTTTTGAACGGCTTGGCTCATGACGGATGGCATATGCTAACCATCCAATCCGAGCATTGAAAACACCGGGGGCATTCCCCTGATCCTTTTGTGTTGCTGCAGTCCCGCCTATTCGCACGAAGACACGTTGATTAGCCAGACTTAAACCTTAACGGGCTCTCGTCTGCCCTTTCATTTGAGATCACGTCATTTGCCACAGGGTTGGGTGAAATCAGGCCAACAGCGATGATCGGATGCTCTTCTCGCGCATTGAAATCAGCAACAATTTCCGGGGATTGACTGATTTTTGTCGAATGGCATAGGGATTGCTTTAATAGGGGCAAGAGCGAATTAACGTTCTTTTACTCTCTGTCTGCGGCTGCCTTTGGGGGGAACCAACTGGCAGCCGTTCTTTTCCTAAAGGAGGGCAAGATGCAGGTCATAGATTCCGTATTGAGACTTCCAAATACACCCCACTCCTTCTCACCAGCGTTTACCGAAATCCTTCGCTTCTGTTCTCAGGTGCACGACCCAAGCCCTCATGACGTGAAGGCACTGACTGCTATCTTTCGCTGTGTCCGAAATGATCTCGACGATAGAGAGAAAATTTATGCGGCCAAGATCATTGGTTTGATGAGGCTGAAGTCACATTGATCAAAAGCACCTGAATGACACTATCTAT
>CAYQOJ010000306.1:3378-3650 GCA_964419105.1 uncultured Methylococcus sp. | reverse complement strand
CTGCCGAACCAATTCACCTTGTTTCATGACAACCCCCAACGTGATGTGACCCCAGTTTCGCTGTATTCAGACAGATCAATAACTTCCGACAAACCGTAAGCATGCAGCATAGATTAATGGTTTAGACCGTTTTCTTCAATTCGGGTTCCATCGACTTGAAAAGATTGAATTAGTCGATCTCAAGGGACAGCGGCATCTGAATATGATGACCGTCCTCTGAAGACTGCTCCTGGATTTCCCCCATTCTGACTCGAATGGCTGCGATGGGTTTA
>CAYQOJ010000306.1:0-3368 GCA_964419105.1 uncultured Methylococcus sp. | reverse complement strand
GAAGAGATGAGCGCAGCTTTGATCGCAGCCATTCTTCCTTGGGCTAATTGCTGAAGTGATGCTTGGTGAATGGGGGCATGTTCAACAAGAGTCTTGACCAGCGTCTCATAAAAATCAGGCGTTTGGCTTGCTTTGCCCAAAAGGGGCCCGACAAGCCCAACGCGGTCAGGTGGATGCCCATTCTTGGACTCATACTGAGCAAGGGCTGTATTCAAAATGTCGTGATCCCTTGCCAAGGCCTCCAGAACACGTTGACTCGAGGGCTCTGAAGGATTCACAGGGTCTGGATCCTCGCCAGGTTTGATGACCTCTTTAAGACGAGTAGCCACTTCGTTTCGAAGCCATAATTGACGAAGTGCCAGAAGGTCTTCGTGAGGCGCATATACCCCATTCAGTGTCAGTTGGAGCTGTGGTTTAAGAGTCAATGCTTCCGTGAGTCTTCCGATCTTCTCCCGTTCGGGTGGCGTAAGGACATCACTTCCGAGGTCAAATGCGATGGAATCCAGCCCATTTCCGCCCTGAAGACCCAAGGCGCTTGATAGAGCTGTAAATGGGGACAGGACGGTTTTTTTAATCAAATTGCCAAAGGCATTCAGGACGATCGCTCCATAGTCAAAATCCGGAGCGTCAGTTCGGCCTTCAATAGGCAGCGATAAATCAATATTGCCATCGCTATCCGAAAGGAGTGCGACGGCAAGATCCAGGGGTAGCGAGACTGCTTTGGGACTTTCAACCTTATCCCCGAGACGGAGTTGCTTGAGATAGATTCGGTTCTCGCTCTCTAAATGCTGATCTTCAAGCTGATAGTGGGCATTAAGATCTAACTTGCCTTCTTGAATCTTTCGACCAGCAAAGGTCGCACTGTAGGGTGTAAGTGCTGCGAGAATCACATTTTCGAAATGGAGATCAATATCCATTGACGACTTGGGATCCCGTGGTCTCAGCTGGCCATGGATCGCTGCTTCACCGAAGGGCGCAATACGGCCATTGAGTTCCAACAAGGACTTGCCGGTGGGCTCCGATGTCCAACCCGTGATAGCGCCCTTAAGGTCAACAATCTGCGTTGTAAAGGGAAGCACAAGACTCAGATCGCTGTAGTCCAGCTTTCCCCCTTCGATTCGGATTCTTCGTATATTGACGTCAGGCTCTTCCCTTTGGGTCGCTTTACTAGCCCGATTACTCGTCTTAGCTGGAGATTCAGCCTGTGAGGGGATCTTGAGATCCGAGAGGTTGGAGGCTTTGTCCTCGCGTATTGCAATCACCCCGTCCGGATTGATTACACGAATCTCATTGGCGGAAAAACTGGGTGGATGAAGCTTCCCCGTGATCCCTTCAACAGTCAATGACCGCCAGGACAAAAGCTTTCGATCACCCGGAGATTGCGTCAGGCGAAGCCCTTCAAGGCGCATCCCCCCCTCATCTGCCGCATCCGCCCCCCCCTCCGAAAGACGACCTTTGAATTTCAATTGACTGGAGAGAAGGCCCTCAATAGCACCAAATCGGTAGGACTCGGAAAGAAAGGACTTCAGGGGGGTGAGTCCCATTTGATCCAGTGTGACATCGGCCGTCATCGATTGATCCTGGAAATTGAACATTCCAGAGAGGGCAATCTTGCCACCTGATGAGGCTTGAGAGGTGAACTTCACAGGCGTGTCCACTGCCCCTTGGGTATCAAAGGCGCCGATATCCATTTGAATTCCAGTCAGCTCAAAGGGCCTTGGATCGGTATCTTTAAGGCAAATGATGCCGAGCGAAACTTCAGAGAGCTCCGTTCGGTTGATGCGGAGACTCCAAGGCGATGGCGTACCCTCCCCCTTTAAGCCATTGGTCTTTTGCATGGCTGGTGAAGCCGTGAGGGTGTCCAATGGATACAGCGTATTTTTATCGAGGCCGAACAACAGCCTTGAGTCCTTGACCGATATTTCCTCAGCCAGAAAGGCCTTTACTGCGGCGTCCACCAAAAGGCCATTCGCGGACCAATGGCCGACTTGAAAATCAGGCTGGAGCAGTCCGCTATCCCCTCCCTGCGGGAGAAGACGAAGATCATTCATCTCCAGATGCCGAACACCCACCTTCCATGGCTTTTCAGATGATTTAGCCGCAGGAGAGACCACTGGGCTCGAGTCGGATGGGGCCGATTGCGGCATCAGCGTTTGCCAACCGGGTATGCCATCTGACGTTTTCGTATTGATCAGGCCTAAGTCTTTGAATTCGAGCGCACCCATATCAATGTGATGCGCGGAAAGATCCAAAGCTCCCTCCTCCATTTGAATTTTTCCTAAAGTCATGACCGGAAGTTCAAATTGGGGCCGGGAGAGTTTCAGATCCCGCACTGTCGCACGTGATTTATTGAGTTGAAGTTGGGTTAAGTCACGTCCACCAATATGGAATTGACCCGAAAAATCCAATTCCCCCTCAATCCGAGGCAGATCCAAACTCTTTGGTAATTGCGATTGCAGCTCGGATAAATTGATCTTCCGCGCATCAAGCGAGAAATTCCCACCAGATCCATCAGGAACGAACGTCCCCTCGGACTTGAGATCCGCCTGAGCATTCAGCTGGAGCGACAAGCCATAAGCAACGGGAGACGGTTCCCAAGACATGAAATCACGGACACGGATCTCCAGGGAATGAAACTGGAGTGGGGACTCAATCGGCTGGACATCGAAACTTAATGAACCACCAATGACATCCATCCGAGCGAGGGCCAGTCGTAATGGGGCGTTATCCTGAGGGTCAGGATGATCAGGGTTTCGCGACTGGATAGCTGCCATCATGACATCAAGGTTCGTCCTCCCATCAGCCCCCGGATGAATCGCGATCGAAGGGTTGAGTATTTTCAGGGCATCAAAGGCTATTGCCCGATGATAGAGGGAGCGGACAAGACCGAAATCAAGGTTCAGCTGTGCGACTCTAATGAGGTCAACATCCAAAGTAGGACCGACAAAAACCTCATCGAGCTGGAGCATCAGGCTATAAGGATGCCAATGAATCTCTCGAACTTTCAGGCCGATACCGGTCTGAGCGGAGATCGACGGCATCAGGAGCTGCCGAAAAAGGAAGGGCACCAGCACTGCACTGGCAATGCCGTAGAGAAGAAGGGAACCGAGGGCCCATCGGATCCATGTTTTGCGGTATGCAGCGGAAAGACCTGACAAGCCCAGCATCATGAGGTTTTTATTTCCGCGCATGCGCATACTCAAAGGCAAAATAGGACTAGTTGAAGGTTTGTGACCCCCCTTGTCAAGGATCGACCAAATCCGGTGGAATCAGGTTGTGACACTGTTCCGAACCCAGCTAGACCACGCTTGAAGAATCAGGGTCAGGACGCAGGGACCGGCAAATATTCCGATAAGCCCCCAGGAGAG
>CAYQOJ010000305.1:1629-3670 GCA_964419105.1 uncultured Methylococcus sp. | reverse complement strand
AACCAACTCATATGATACAGTTTGCCATGAACATTTGGAGTATTACTGCTTAAAACAAGTTAAATGGATGATGGATGCTATAGGGTTCAATATTATTGATATCGAATTAAATGGTATTAATGGAGGAAGTTTCTCAGTAATGGTGGCAAAGAAGGAGTCAACATTATATTCCGAAAATACAAAATTGGTGAATGAGTTTTTGGAAAGGGAACAATTTGAAGGTTATGATGAATTGGATATATATGAAGAATTTAGACTAAGAGTTAATCGACATAAAGAAGAGTTGGTGACTCTTTTAAAAAAATTAAAAGAAGATGGTAAAATTGTGATAGGCTATGGGGCTTCAACTAAAGGTAATGTGGTTCTACAATTTTGTAATATCACCTCTGATCTTTTAGGTTCTATTGCAGAAGTGAATGAGGATAAATTTGGTTCATTTACACCTGGAACATTAATTCCAATTATCTCGGAAGCCGAAGCAAAAGCCAGAAATCCACACTACCTAATGATATTACCGTGGCACTTTAAAGAAAATTTTTTACTAAGAGAAAAAGCGTTCATGGAGCAAGGTGGGATCTTGATATTTCCGTTACCTGAAATTGAAATATTGTGATAGATTATGTGGATTGAAGATGATTTATATAATATTATAAAACAATCATTACCTATTTGTTGTGTTGAGTTGTTGGTAACAAACGAATTGTATCAGGTTCTTCTGGTTAAGCGGAATAATGAACCTGCAAAAGATCAATGGTGGTTTCCTGGCGGTAGAGTCCTTCATGGAGAACTTAGAAGTGTCGCCGCAAAACGGAAATTAAAGGAAGAGTGTGGTATTATCATTAAAGATGTAGATGAGTGGAAAACGATAGATATTTTTTTGTTCGATAATCAGAACGGGTATGCTACCCATGCTATCTCTACTATTTTTTTAGTTTCGACAAAACAGTCCGAAATAATCCTAGATTATCAAAGTTCCAATTTTGCATGGCTAAAAGTATCAGATTGGAAAACAAAAATTTCAAATGAATTTCTTAATAATATTTTAGAAGATTTTTCAAATTATAAAATTTAACTACTATAATGGAAATACAGAGGGTGATTTTTATTGGGCATGATAATTTCGGATCTAGGGAGATTTTTACGAAAATGGTTAAAGATCATCCTCAAATTGAATTTTTGTTAATTGTAACAACAGGTCTTTATTACAAAAAAGGATTTATTCCTTCAATAATTAAACTACTTAAAGAATCTAGTTTCTTATTTAGCTTTAATCGATTTCTTGAACTGTTAAGGTATAAAATTAATAGCGATACTCTTGTTAGTAGGGCAAAAAAGTGGGGGGTTAAAACCTTTCTTTCCAACGATGTGAATGGTTTCGAAACACACAAAGTTATTACGGAGTTTCAGCCTGATGTTATTTACTCTTCTTTTACAATGCATATCTTGAAGTCATCAACTATAAAGCTTTCTAAAATTGCAACGATAGGATGTCATCCAAGTATTCTGCCTCATTACAGGGGCTTGGAAGTTTTCTTTTGGGCACTTGCTAATAAAGAGCCAAAATCAGGATGCTCTGTTTTTTATGTTACTGAAAAAATAGATACAGGTAAAGTAATTCTACAAGAGGAGTTTTTAATTGATGATAATGAAACGGTAAAGTCAATTTACGAAAAGTTGACCGAGATTTGTGCTAGATTAATGTCACTATCTCTTGATAAATTATTGCGAGGTGATGAATTTAATATTTACCCTTCAGAAGGAAAAGGGAGTTATTTTCCAATGCCAACAATGGAAGCATATCGAAGATTTAAAAGCACAGGTCGCAAATGGAAATAAATAAAAAAATTCCTTGGGCTAAGCCAGATTATTGGGGAAACGAAATTGGGTATGTAGTCGATGCCTTGAATTCAACTTGGATTTCGGGGGGTGGTTATATTGACAAATTGGAAAATGAGTTTAGAGCAATCTTAAATAAAAAGCATGTATTTGCTGTTTCTAATGGAACTACGGCAATACACTTGGCATATTTGGGATTAGATAT
>CAYQOJ010000305.1:0-1619 GCA_964419105.1 uncultured Methylococcus sp. | reverse complement strand
AAACGAGGAGATGAAATTATTATTCCTGGTTTTTGCTTCTTAGCAGCTGCTAATGTGGCTTTACTTATTGGTGCTAAACCGGTTTTTGTAGAAATTGATCATGAAACTTGGTGTATGGATATTCAAGATTTGAAGATGAAAATCACTAGTAAAACTAAAGCTATAGTCCCTGTACATACTTATGGTAATATCTGCGATATTGACGAAATTATGTCGTTAGCTAATAGTAAAGGGATCCCAGTAATTGAAGATTGTGCAGAATCGCTTTTTTCTAAGGTTAATGATAAACAGTCAGGGACATTTGGGTTAATTAATACATTTAGCTTTCAAGCTACAAAGACTATAACTACAGGGGAAGGAGGGTTGGTCGTTACAGATGATGATACTATAGCAGAAAAAATGATGCTATACCGCAGTCATGGTATGAATCGAAAAAAAATTATATACTGGCATGAATTGCCAGGTCATAATTTCAGGCTAACAAATTTACAAGCCGCTTTAGGAGTAGCTCAACTTGAAAAGGTTGAAGAAATTCTTTTTCACAGAAGAAGAGTTTATGATACATATTTACGATTTTTAAAAAATCAAGAAGGGGTTGTATTACAGAAATTTAAAAATAACATTCAACCTATTGTTTGGGCAATTGGCCTTAAGCTTGATGTAAAATATTTTCCTCAAGGTAGAGATGCTGTAATGAATGATCTTGCTGAACTTGGTATTGAAACCCGACCAGCTTTCTTTGCTTCAAGTTTACTCGATATTTATGAAAGTCATGAATTACCAATTTGTGAATCTATAAGTAAAAATGTAATTAGTGTGCCATCTTTCCCAACATTGAACGATGAAGAAATAGAATTTATTTGTAAGAGTTTATTAAATCTAAAGAAATAGGCAATGAAATTTAAAAATGCTTTTTTAAAAGCTTACTTAAATGAAGCTCCAGTGCCCCTTGCATTTGAAAGAGCTTTTGAATGTCTCATTTTATCACAACAAAAATTTGAGCGGCCAATTCTTGACATTGGTTGTGGCGATGGTATTTTTGCCAAAATTCTTTTTGACGAAAAAATTGATACGGGTATTGACCCACTAGCTTATGAGTTGGAAAGCGCAAAAGAGTACCAGATGTATCATGAGCTAATAGAAGCATTCGGTGATAGTATTCCTAAGCCAGATAACTCATATAGGACTGTTTTTAGTAATAGCGTGCTAGAGCATATCGAAAATCTAGATCCAGTTCTTAGAGAAATTAATCGTGTATTAATGACAGAGGGTGTATTCTATGCAACAATTCCAACAAATTATTTTGAGAAATATTCAGTAATTAGTAAAATATTGAATGGAGTAGGACTTAAATCTGTTGCACTTAAGTACAACACCTTTTTTAATAAATTTTGGAGACATTATCATTTTTATGATAGAAATAGCTGGATAAAAAAGTTTGAAAGTAATGGATTCAGGGTCTTAAATGTGATTGAATATGGATCAGCTAAGGATTGTTTATTTAATGATTTCTGGGTTCCTTTTACTATCCCGAATTATTTTATAAAAAAAATATTTAATAGGTTCTTCCTTGTTAAGCCAATTCGAAAATTTTATTCTAAATTTTGGCTATTACTTCT
>CAYQOJ010000304.1:0-3680 GCA_964419105.1 uncultured Methylococcus sp. | reverse complement strand
CTGGAATTCCCGAAAGATGTCTTCTTGTTAAGCCTCAAATCGCAAACTTTCGAAAAGACCCTCCACCGTGGCTGGGTCAGCGCTTTGGCTTGCGACTCACATAGGCGTTGATCAACCCGTTGGTTGAAACGTCGTGGTGATTGACTGGATCCTTGGCTTCGATTTCCCTCTGAACCTTGCTGGCCAACTGCTTTCCAAGTTCGACGCCCATCTGATCAAAGGAGTTGATGTGCCATATCACACCCTGAACAAAGATCTTGTGTTCATAGAGGGCGATGAGACTACCCAGAGTTTCAGGGGTTAACTTTTGATAGAGGATAGAGTTGGACGGACGATTACCGCTGAACGATTTGGCGGCAGCCAGGTCCTTAAGTTCTTCCCCCTCAAGCTTAGAGCCTGAAGCCAGAAGTTCCGCCTTTGCAGCTTCCGGGGTTTTGCCGACCATCAAGGCTTCTGTCTGGGCAATAAAGTTTGAAATCAGAAGATCATGATGGGCCTCGTTGCCATTGTGGCTTTCAACAGCGGCAAGGAAGTCGGATGGAATCAGCGTTGTCCCCTGATGCATCAACTGATAAAAAGCATGCTGCCCATTGGTCCCGGGTTGCCCGAAAATAATGGGTCCGGTGCTGTAGTCCACAGGATCGCCGTCCAGATCGATACTCTTCCCATTGCTCTCCATATCGCCCTGCTGGAGATAGGCGGTCAGATATTCAAGATACTGGTCGTAGGGGAGAATGGCGTAGGCTTCAGCTGAGAAGAAATTGTCGTACCAAACACCGAGGAGCCCCATAATGACCGGGATATTCTGATCCATGGGTGCAGTTCTGAAATGCTGATCGGCCTTGTGGGCGCCCATCAACAAACTTTCAAAACGATCCATACCCACGGCAATCGCAATCGGAAGTCCAATCGAGGACCAAATCGAATAACGACCTCCAACCCAGTCCCAAAATTCAAACATGTTCGCGGTATCAATCCCGAAAGCCTGAACCTTTTCGGCATTGGTCGAGATCGCAGCGAAATGCTTGGCAATTGCCTTGGGATCCTGGAGCTTTTCTAGCAGCCACTGCTTTGCCGTATTCGCGTTCGTCATGGTCTCAAGCGTCGTAAACGTCTTGGAGGCCACAAGGAAAAGGGTTGTCTCAGGATCCAAACCTTTCAGGTTCTCAACAATATCGGCTTCATCGACATTGGAGACGAAGTGAACCGAGAGTCCCGGTTGGTGATAGGGCGTCAATGCTTTAACGACCATGCGTGGCCCAAGGTCTGAGCCCCCAATCCCGATGTTGACGACATCAGTAATGGCCTTTCCGGTCCACCCCTTCCAGGCGCCCGAACGAATTTTCTCGGAAAAAGATCGCATGCTGTCGAGCACCCGATTGACGTCAGGCATTACGTCCTTGCCATCGAGAAGGACCGGATGGTTGGATCGATTCCGAAGCGCCGTATGAAGAACGGCACGATTTTCCGTGAGGTTGATTCTTCGACCTTCAAACATCGCCTCACGCTTTTCAGCCACCTTGGAACCTTCGGCGAGCGTCAAAAGAAGCCCAAGGGTTTCATCAGTGATGCGGTTCTTGGAGTAATCGAAAAGGATGTCGCCAAATTGGATGGAATAGCGCTGGAAACGCGTAGGATCGTCGCGAAACAAGTCGCGCATGTGCAACTGCTCCATCACTTTCTGATGTGATTTGAGCGTATTCCAAACGGGAAGATCATCAGGCTGTGTCATGCGTTCTCTCACTCATCAAGGTTGCCCTGTCTCAAGGGGACACGGGATGAACAAACAGAAGCCCAAAGCGCTCTGTTTGCGCGTTTTCTAACGTTAAAGCCCGAAGACCTTAAATACATTCATTGATAGAAACCGCACTGAAGGCGATACCCATCAAACGCAATTTGACCGAGTGGTGTTCAGGAACGCGGACGAGACGTCTCAGGGGCTTCCAAACACAGATTGACGGGCCGTTACGCTGAAAATTGTGGCCGTCTTTAAGTTGCCGAAGATACTAGTCCTAATCCTTTCAAATACACAACAATAATTACCATTACCCTTATTTAATGAAAGGTTATAGGAGCTGGTGGTGGGATTGGATGAGTCCATCGGAATCCAAGAATCGCAGACGCTCTCAAAGTGTCGACATATCGATCACAAAACGATAGCGGACATCGTTCCGGAGCATGCGCGCGTAGGCCTCATTGATTTCGGAAATAGAGATCAGCTCGATATCCGAGAGGACCTGATGACGCGCACAAAAATCGAGCATTTCCTGCGTTTCAGCGATTCCGCCGATCAGGGAACCTGCGATGGATCGACGTTTGAAGATCAATGTGAAGGGTTGTACCTGGGGGTGGGCTTCCTCTGGAGCACCCACAAGGACCAGCTGACCATTTTTTGAGAGCAGATTGAGATACGCTTCAAGATCATGGCTGACCGCAACGGTATCCACGATGAGATCCAGTTGACCTGCAAGTCTGGCCATGGCCTCTGGATCTTTGGAGATACACACTTGATCTGCCCCCAGTCGAAGGCCATCCTCAACCTTCCCCTGGGATGTCGTGAAAAGGGTGACATCAGCGCCCATGGCCTTCGCCAGTTTGACCCCCATATGTCCCAACCCCCCAAGCCCCACGATACCGACTTTCTTTTTGGGACCTGCCCCAAAATGTCTAAGAGGTGAATAGAGTGTGATCCCCGCACACAGGAGTGGCGCAACCCGGGGAAGGTCAGCTTCCGGATGATTGATTTTGAGGACGAAGGCGCGTTTGACGACGATGGATTCAGAGTAGCCTCCAAAGGTGTTCTCCCCACCAAAGATAGGGCCGTTGTAGGTTCCCGTAAAACCTGCCTCGCAATATTGTTCCTCACCGTCGGCGCAGGAGGGACAGGTTCCACAGCTATCGACCATGCAGCCTACCCCAGCGAGGTCACCAGGCCGTAGATCCTTTACTTGATCCCCGACTTGAGTGACCCGACCTACGATTTCATGCCCTGGCACGCAGGGATATTGAGTGCCCTGCCACTCATTGCGGGCAGTATGGAGATCAGAGTGGCATACACCACAAAAAAGGATCTGTATCTGGACATCATCAGGGTTCAACGTACGCCTTTGAATCGCCAGCGGGGCTAGTTTCGACTGCGGAGACACCGCTCCATAGGCTTTGTACAGCATGATGACCTCGAAAAATAATAGATCTAATTCAGATCGATGCGATTAAACCACGCGTTTCTTCTCGGGAACTCGATAAAATATGCTGATCCGGGGAATCCATTCCCAGGCTCAATCCCCCGAGTCCCGATCCCATGAGTGCTTCCTCACACCGCATCGAGCTTCTTTCCCCCGCCAAAACAGCCGAGATCGGTATCGCAGCCATCAATCATGGCGCCGATGCAGTCTATATCGGCGGACCCTCCTTTGGCGCAAGGCACAATGCCGGAAATGAGATCGAAGATATCGCGCGACTGGTCAGTCATGCGCACCGCTTTAATGCGCGCATCTTTCTGACTTTGAACACGATCCTCCGTGATGATGAACTCCCCAAGGCTAGGGCACTGATCCAATCGGCCTACGAATGCGGTGTCGATGCTCTGATCATCCAGGATATGGGTCTATTGATGCTGGATCTTCCCCCGATTCAGCTTCATGCGAGCACGCAATGTGACATTCGTACGCCTGAAAAGG
>CAYQOJ010000303.1:3101-3692 GCA_964419105.1 uncultured Methylococcus sp. | reverse complement strand
CCTTCATCCCCAAGGCCTGATGCGGACCGACCGTCATCGCATTTAACGCCTGCCTTAGACTGAGTACACCCTCCCTGACCAGCGCCAAAGAAAGAGGTAAAAGCGATTCGATGGCTGAAATTCCAGGCTCAGTTGCTGGGAATGCATTCTGTTTGGCATCGAGTTCATGCGGCTGATGATCGGAGCAGATCGCCGCAACCACCCCATCGCAAACTGCCTGCCTCAGTGCGTCCCGGTCTTCAAGCGATCGAAAGGGCGGACGAACATGCACGTTGGGGTCAAATGCCCTAAGAGATTCCTCCGTATGGTGCAGGTGATGGATCGCGACATCTGCGGTAACGGCATAGCCCTTCGCCTGGGCCCTTGCAATGGAGCGAACCGCACGTCCGCTACTGAGTTGTCCAAAGTGAACCTTTGCACCGGTTTGCTCGACCAGCGCCAACACCTGAGCGACCGCCACTGTCTCCGCCGCATGCGGGACGGCCTTCAAGCCAAGCCGGGCGGCAACAGGACCCTCATGTGCGCAGCCCTGATCGGCCAAATAAGGCTCCTCAGGCCGAATCATGACCATCAATTCGTGACTGGCCGCAT
>CAYQOJ010000303.1:246-3091 GCA_964419105.1 uncultured Methylococcus sp. | reverse complement strand
CAAAGCCATTACCCAGCGCTCGACAGCCCGCTTTTTTGAGGGCGGCCATTTCGCTCAAATCCGAGCCCTCTAGCCCTCTCGTCAATGCACCAACCACCTCAATCTGGACCAGACCCGTGGCCGCAGCCCTGTCCTTAATTAACCGCACCACCGCCGGCGTGTCGATCACGGGGTGGGTATCCGGCGGAAGGCAGATACGCGTAACCCCCCCGGCAACGGCAGCCAAGGACTCGCTCTGGATCGTCCCCTTGCGCTCAAGGCCCGGCTCTCGAAAGCGGGCGCATAAATCAAAAAAACTCGGGGAGACAATCAGACCTCTCGCATTCAGCGATTGATCCTCACAAAAATCATCGGGGGCCCGCCCAATACCAACGATCTTGCCATCGCCGATAAAAAGGTCTGTCACACAATCCATCCCGGTGCCGGGATCAATGACTCGCCCGCCCTTGATCGACATCCGCATCGCGCTCACCCCTCAACCCGACATCCGAGGACCATGGACATGATGGCCATCCTCACTGCAATCCCATGGGTCACCTGCTGCAAAATTACGGACCTCGAACCATCTGCCACACTGGATTCAATTTCAACGCCCCGGTTGATAGGGCCAGGATGCATCACCATTACGTCTTCTTTCGCCCGCTCAAGCCGACGCTGGGTTAACCCAAAGGTTTCGTAATATTCGCTCTCGCTCGGAATGAAAGCACCTGCCATTCGCTCGCGCTGAAGTCTCAACATGATAACGACATCGACATTCGAAAGCCCCTGGTCAAGATCATGATAAATGCGAACTCCCAGGCTCTCGGCTTCAAAAGGAATGAGGGTACGTGGCCCAATCAGACGAATTTCAGGGACACCCAAGATCTTGAGCGCCTGAATTTCAGAACGCGCTACCCGTGAATGAAGAATGTCCCCGACGATCGCTACCGTCAGCGACTCGAAATTCGGCTTGTGCTTCCTAATCGTGAACACATCCAACATCGCCTGCGTCGGATGCGCGTGCCGCCCATCCCCTGCATTGATGACGCGGATATGAGGCGCGACATTCTGCGCGATAAAAAGAGGCGCACCACTTTGTGCATGACGAACCACAAACATGTCGACCTGCATGGCCTCAATATTGCGGATCGTATCGAGGAGCGTCTCCCCCTTTGTCGTCGCAGAAGTCGCAATATTGACGTTGAGGACATCGGCTGATAGGCGCTTTGCCGCGAGCTCGAATGTCGTTCGAGTTCGCGTACTGGTCTCAAAAAAAAGGTTTACGACTGTCTTGCCGTTCAGCAGAGGGAGCTTTTTGAGCGACTGCTCACTCAGACTTGAGAACCTCTCGGCGGTATCCATGATGGATTCCAGCACAGGGCGCTCAAATCCATCCAATGTGAGAAAGTGCCGAAGGTTCCCTTGAGGATCAAACTGTATGGAGGCCGAATGCATGGAGGGGTAAGCATAATTGAATGATCGGTGGCGCGCTCAACCGGCCCGTCTCATTTCCGGTGACACGGGCCGCATAACCCGGCAACGTTGAATAGTAAACGCCCTGCATCTGAGCGTAATTCATAGTGGGGATCATGAAGCCAACCCACCTTGTCTTTACGGGATTTCTTCCTGAGACAGCAGTTATACAACAATGCCTGAGGTTGTATCCAACCAACTCTGAAGGATCAGCTGAGCCGCGATTTCATCCTTTACGCTTCTGAACTGAGCACTGGATTTGCTTCTTGTCGATCGAAAAAGGGATTCAGCCTCGCGAGTAGAAAGGCATTCGTCCATGGTGTGAACAGGCCGCCCAAAATGAACGCCAAGGTCCTGGCAAAACCGCTCGATCAGAACAACCACCGGATTCACCGCCTGGGATTCCTCAAGCGGAAGAGGAAGACCGACTATAAACGCTGTTGGCTGCCACTCTTGAACCAAGCGGTCCAGTTCCTTCCAGAAAAGGCGGGGATCATCGGATCGAAGAGAACCCAAAGCCCTGGCCCTCCCGGTGATTCTCTGGCCGATTGCGACACCCGTTCGCTTGAGCCCGAAATCGAAACCCAGGTAATTTTCAATCATCTCAATCTGACCACTTCACATCTGAGTCTCATCACGCCTAGCCAAGCTCACACTCACTGGTTAAGACCTTCCGCGCAACCTTATAAAGAACGGCAAACGCGATTCCCAGCGATCGATAGGCGCTGAAGTTTGCCGAATCAGACGCCAAAAAAAATCACTCATGGCTCCATTACGACTAGCGACTGGCAGCGCCAAACCGATAGTCGCCATCAAAACGCCACGTTCTGGTGATCACCAGAACATCAAGAGCGCCTCGAACTTCAACAGGCAGGGGCGCAAAAGGCGCCGCAAGCTGAATGATTCTCTTGGCTGCCGCATCAAGAACCGGCTGACCCGATGATTTTACGATCTGGACCGAGTAAACCGTCCCGTCGCTCTTGATGCCGACCGCCATCTTCAGGCTCCCCGACAATTGATCGCGACGCGCCTCTTCCGGAAAATTCAGATTACCAATGCGCTCGACTTTCTCCTGCCAAGCCGTTTCGTAGGCCGATACCTGTGGCTTTGCCTCTTGCACATCCTGAAAGTGGACGATCCGCCGCTTCTGGACTTCATCATGGCGCGCGTTGACGATCTCTTGGCTCACCGCCGATATTTGTTGCGCCAAAAAATCGGGGGAGAGCACCACTGGGCTTTGCTCTACTTTGGGATGCTCAGGGCCATGAATTTCTGAAGGAGAGGGCTCAAGGGACTTCATCTTCCCCGATAACTGGCCTCCACCCGTCTCTGGTGTGCGCACCGCATTTTTTTCATCCACCAACAGTCCAATACTCATCAACTTGATGCCAAA
>CAYQOJ010000303.1:0-236 GCA_964419105.1 uncultured Methylococcus sp. | reverse complement strand
GCTTCGCTGAACCGATTCATTCTGAGCTTAAATCGGATCGGGCGGCTTAAAGGTTCATCCTGACGGGGTGCCCTGGACGTAGAAGAGACAAATTCAACCATCAGGCCGTGCAAAAGCAGGGCAAAAATCAGCGCGAAGCCGAAGATTCTTAAACGACGGACCGCGTCTTGACCTCCGTAATCAGGCACGTCTGGATTCAATCGCATCAAACAAGTTGCCCGCAATGTTGAGGCCAA
>CAYQOJ010000302.1:0-3697 GCA_964419105.1 uncultured Methylococcus sp. | reverse complement strand
CCGGGTGGTTTGCCCCATGATGACCAAACTTCATTTTGACCGTACGAGCGCCACTGGCAAGGCCCAGCAACTGATGACCAAGACAAATACCGAAAACCGGAATCGCCTTCTCAAGGAAGGTCTTGATCGCTTCGATCGCGTAGGTGCAAGGTTCAGGATCGCCAGGTCCATTGGAAAGGAAAATTCCGTCCGGATTGAGCGCAAGCACGTCTTGAGCTGAGGTCTGCGCCGGCACAACGGTCAAACGACAGCCCCGATCAGCCAGGAGGCGAAGAATGTTGTGCTTGACCCCGAAGTCGTAGGCCACTACATGAAACTTCGAACTGGGACCTGCCACATGCCCCTGCCCGAGAACCCAGGAACCTTCATTCCAAGGGTAAGCGGTGGGCGTCGTGACTTCCCGCGCAAGATCCATCCCCTGAAGCCCCGGGAAAGCCTGCGCGGCGGCCAAGGCCTTAGTCGCATCAAGTCCAGGACCGGCCATGAGGCAGCCCCGTTGCGCGCCTTTGTCTCTGAGGATACGCGTCAGCTTGCGGGTATCGATGCCCGCAATACCGATCGTCCCGTTGTCACGCAGGTAGGTTCCAAGATCCTTCTGAGACCGGAAGTTGCTGGCACGAAAGGGAACATCCTTGACGATCAGGCCACTGGCAAAAAGGCCCTTGGACTCAGTGTCTTCGTCATTGACGCCGACATTGCCGATATGAGGGTAGGTCAGCGTGACGATCTGCCGGGCATATGAGGGATCCGTCAGGATCTCCTGGTACCCCGAAATCGACGTATTGAAAACCACTTCCCCTACCGAGATGCCCTCGGCGCCAATCGAGACTCCCCGAAAAAGGGTTCCGTCCTCAAGGACAAGCAGAGCTTCGGTATTCAATGGATTTCACCTTCCTAAACATACAAAACGGGAAGAAACTGTCAGCCACTTCCCGTTCATCAAATCTGCTTCTGGCACCAAGAATCGTGCGGGCTGCAACCCATCAGGCCTTCGCACCTGAAGATCAGGGCTGAAGACAGATTCCAGGACATGCTATCCCCCGAATTCTAGGGAAATTGGCCGCTCCTGTCCATGTTCAAACGGGCAGGAAATTATCCATTACGCGACCTAGATCCCGGCAGAATTTCCAAGCCTCTCGGCAATTCCCAGGGGATCCTTAGGATCAATATGGTTCATGAAGGGCTTCAGGCGGTCTTGATTGGTGATGCTGTAGATAAGACCGAGCCAGTTATTGAAAACGGCCTTTGCCGTGTCTCGCCAGGTATTGTCGATGAATGGAGCGATCACTGATTCATCCAGAACGGGCAAGGGCTTGGCTTCGTTCTTCGCTGAGAACACCTCCTCACGATAGTCCTGTAAGCGATCAATCGCCTCGGCGGAGAAATAATTCTCGGGCAAAGGGGGATAGTCACCTCTTTCACCTTCAAAGAAACGATTCACCTCACGCTTGAACTCCTTAAGAAGACTGACGGTGTCATATTCAGGGTGCCCCTGAAAGAAGACCACTCGAATCAGATCCTCACTGACGGCTAAATGCGTTCCTGCCGTCGCACTATCGACAAGGACCTTCAAACCCACCCTTTCCATGTCCTCTCTAAAGATCGCATTGAATCGCGAGTGAGGCACATCAAATCGGGTATTGATATTGGAAACCAAGGGATGTCGATCATCCACTACACGGTGCGTATAGACGCCCCAGCGCTTAAATCCCAAGGGTGAGCGCTCAATGCCATAGCCATATTGAATCAACGCATGGGTGGCAAGGCACGAGCACAGGGTGGAGGACACATGGTCTTTTGCCCACTCAAATACTTTCGTCAATGGCTCCCAGAAAGGCTCCAACTGGAGGTGCGGATGCGTCACGTTCGCCCCGCTGATGATGAGACCATCTAGACCGATATCACGAATCGTCTCAAAGGATTCGTAATAACGCTCGATATGCGCCTTGGCTTCATCACCGCGCTCGATCCCCTTGATTGTGAAGGGATGCATATGGAACTGGACAATCGGATTTGCCGCACCGACCAATCTGAAAAATTGACGCTCGGTCGCTTCCAGTGCCGCATCCGGCATCATGTTTAAAAGACCAATGTGCATTTCCCGAATGTCCTGACGCGAGGCGCGCTCAACACTCAGAACTTCCTGTCCCTCATCGCGAAGGCGCTTATAGGTCGGAAGGTCATTGTGGGCTACGAGGGACATATCTCGAAAATCTCGTTCAGTTTGCGCCAATGGCGCGGCATACCAATTCGGTAAAATCAGATTCGCTCTGGACTCCCTGAAGATCGGCAAAATCCAGCGTATAGCCATATTCCGAAGCTATCGCTTCGTAACGCGGCAATCGGGAGCGAAACAGCTTCGGGAACACCCAGCTCGCAAAACGATCTGGATTGACTTTCGAGATCGAGGCCACTCCCTCCTCCTTCATGAACAAGGGAAGGTGCTCATCCAAAAATGCCTCACGATAGTAGAGGGGCTTTGGATGCGCCCGCGCCCGATCGATCAGGATCTGGTCCAGCTCAGGGGTAGTTCTGAGATAAAGGATCAACGTATGTTCCGCCAAGATCCTGATGGTTTCAGGGTCATCCAGCTCACATACACTGCCCCCCGCATCATTCAAGAAGTGCCGGTAGCCATAAATGGATTCGACCTTCCGAATAAACTCGGGAACGTCACGCATTGCATTGATCTCGGCGTGGCGGTGCAGGTCTTGTCTGCGTTTAAACTCTTCGATACTCAAGCCACCGAGCTCGGGCGCCCCAATCTTCCCAAGGAAGCTAGACACCGGAGCCAGATTATCGATCGTGATATTGCTACGGATATAGATGGAGTCGGTCTGGAGGAGTTCCCGCAGAAAAGGAACTTCCATAGCCTGAAGCTTCATGTTGTCCGAGATCGGCTCATCGAGATAGCGAGTACCGATGCGATAGTCGCCTGAGTAGTGGAACCAGGTCTGCCGTGGCAACTTATTGGCGAGTGTCGTTTTTCCTACACCGGACATTCCAAGCAGGGTAATTCGCTTTGTTTCCCAATTCCGGAATTGATCTGGGCTCATTTTCATGGGATCAAGCTCCACCGCATCAGATACATGAACTAGCCCTCCTGGTTGATCATATGGTCTGCTGTTTGCCGAAGGGCGTTGGACAAGCGCTCTCGTAAGACCGGATGCTCGATACAGTCATCGATAGCCCTATTCATGCAAAGCATCCATTGATCTCGCTCGGGCGCTCCTATCGCAAAGGGAAAGTGCCGCATTCTCAACCGCGGATGACCAAACTCCTCCCAATAGAGGTTTGGACCACCTAACCAGCCAGAGAGAAACTTGAAGAGCTTGGATTGGGCACCCTCCAGATTTGGCGCATGCATGGACCGGATACCTGACGCTTCGGGTAAGGTATCCATGTACTCATAGAATCGGCTGACCAACTGAGTCAAGACCGCCTCGCCCCCAATCGCCTCGTAGGCGGTCATACGTTGCTCTTCAGACATGGGGGCTTAGGGTTTTTTGCCGCACTTGGAACCTTGCCCCTTGCCGGATGAGCAAGCACTTTTAGAAGCTGCTTTCGCGGTTGCAGGAGCGGCAGCAGGCTTTGGCTGCGATTGATGATGGATTGCAAAAGAAGAGAAACGAAAAACTCTCCCCATTAGAGAAGAGACTTGCCCTTCTCAAGGCGGGTAAAGGTGGTGATCAAGACC
>CAYQOJ010000301.1:0-3699 GCA_964419105.1 uncultured Methylococcus sp. | reverse complement strand
TCGACACCCAGGCGAGGGAAAAAAGCAAAGGGCTCGTCACCCTCCTGAAGCCCATCTCGATTGAAGACATAAAGACCTCGCTCACCTGCGAGGATTCGGTAACTCGGGTCGCGAATCGCACTTTGTAGTTCAACGATCTCATCATGGGATAGGGGAAAAGGATTGCGTTCGTGGAGTGCCATCAATCCATCGTCAATATGCTTGGGTAGACGATTGGCTTCCCGCGCGGCATACATGATTCTTCGGGCCAGGTCCGCTTCGCGGATTGCACGTCGCGCGTGACGACTGACTTGGGTGGCCAGAATCTGACGAATACCGAGCTCGGAGCAAACGCCCAGTAACAGGGCATTGATTCCGGCAGTATCGGCATGCGTCAGCTCAGTGAGATTACCCACCCCCATCATCATCTCGATTTCGGGGTAACGGGCACGAACTGTGTGATAGCGTACAAGAGAATCTGTAAATCCAAAGTGAATCGGATCAAGGATGGGATCCACAATAAATTCACGCCCCGATCGAGCAAAGCGCTCAATGACTCGATCAAGGGAAGGAAGATCACCATGACGTGAAGGGATCAGAATGGGTGTGGACTCCACCTCATCAGCGATCCAAAGGCTGGATTCAGAAAGACTTAATAAAAAGTCCGCTCCTGCACGACCGCCCCTGAGAAGATCCTCATCCTCAAGGGAATCAACACTGACCAAAAATCCTTCCGCCTTGAGGGCACGAACAGACTCTTCCAAATGAGGGAAAGGCGTAGCGGGGAGGCAACCCAGGTCAATAACATCCGCGCCTTCCCGCTGATAACGTCGCGCTCGTTCAACGATGCCCGAGACCGTCAGCTGCGGAGCCTCGACAATTTCCCCGAAAATATGAAGATCATGCAGACTGAGGTCAGGTTTTCGGGCTGAACGCCCGAAAAACTCCGGAAGGTCATGAAGCTCTTCAGGCCCCCTCGCGACAGGGATGCCAAGCAATTTTGATAAAGCCTCAAGATCGCCGCGGCATCGACCAGGCACCAGCACCCGATCTGCGCCAAAGGTCTCTGTCAGCCGCCGACCGATCATCTCAGCCGTCATCAGGGCAGCAACCGTCACGCCCAGAACATGGATCGTATACTGAAAGTCCGGCCGCATCTCTTCCAGCGTTCGACGCAGCTGCTTTTCGGCGAGCTTTCCGGTGAGAAACAGGATGTGCTCAGACATGACGGAAAAGACCCTGGGCAAAGAAAGATGGCACCCCGACCGAATCGAGGTACCAAAGGCAATCCCTAGATGTCGAGGTTGGAAACCTCAAGTGCGTTCCGTTCAATGAAGTCGCGTCGCGGTTCGACCTGATCTCCCATGAGGGTCGTAAAGATGTCATCCGCAGAAATTGCATCCTCGATCTTGACCTGAAGCAGACGACGGGTGTTCGAATCGAGCGTCGTTTCAAAAAGTTGCTCAGGATTCATTTCGCCCAAGCCTTTGTAGCGTTGAATATGCTGACCACGACGCGCTTCAGCCATCATCCATTCGAACGCGTCACGGAAATGACCTACACGCTCCCGACGCTCATCGGCCGCGACGAAGGATTCATCGCTGAAGAGGCCATCAATCATGCGCGAGAATGCGGTCAAACGACGATAATCCCCCGAACCAAAGAAGCCAGCGCCTAACTCAAAATGCTTGTAAACCCCATGCAAGCGCTTGCTGACGGCCAGACGAAAATCATCCGGCGTTGCGCCAAAGGTCGGTACGAATTCAAAGCGAGCGCCACGGTCAGCCAAGGCAAGGCGTCGAGCCAACGCATCAAGCCAAAGCTGAACCCGCCTGGGATCCACAAGATCCTGAACCTCAATCGGTGTGACGTCGGTCAGGCCATCCAGCAAACCTTCGTCATAGCGATGACCCAAACGCTCAACAATCTGACGCACCGCGAGATATTCCCGGCAGAGACTCTCAAGTCCCTGGCCCTGGATTGCCGGTGATTCGGAATTCGCATGGAACCGGGTCTTTTCAAGGGCCAACTGCAAGAGATAGTTATTGAGCTCCTGATCATCTTTGACATATTGCTCTTGTTTCCCCTTCTTGACCTTATAGAGCGGGGGCTGAGCAATATAAATATGGCCTCTTTCAATCAACTCGGGCATTTGCCGGTAGAAGAAGGTCAAAAGCAAGGTTCGGATATGCGATCCGTCGACGTCCGCGTCGGTCATGATGATGATGCGGTGATACCGGAGCTTGTTAGGATCGTAATCATCCCGTCCGATGCCACAACCCATGGCCGTAATGAGGGTGCCAACCTCATCCGATGAAATCATCCGATCAAAACGCGCGCGTTCGACATTCAGGATTTTGCCTTTGAGCGGCAGGATGGCCTGAGTTCGACGGTCTCGACCCTGCTTCGCGGATCCCCCTGCAGAATCACCCTCGACAATAAATAGTTCAGAAAGCGCAGGATCCTTCTCCTGGCAATCGGCAAGTTTACCCGGAAGTCCTGCAATATCGAGCGCAGTCTTGCGACGCGTCATTTCTCTGGCTTTTCGGGCCGCCTCGCGAGCCCGGGCCGCCTCGATCATCTTATTGGCAATGGTCTTTGCAACGGATGGATTTTCCAGCATGAACTCCTGGAATTTCTCCGTCATGGCCGCTTCAACAACCGGCTTGACCTCGGAGGAGACCAGCTTGTCCTTGGTCTGCGATGAGAACTTGGGATCGGGAACCTTGACCGACAGAATGGCCGTCAAACCCTCACGGGCGTCATCCCCCGCCGTATCGACCTTTTGCTTTTTCAGCAGGCCCTGCTCATCAATGTACTGATTCAAGGTGCGGGTCAATGCCCCCCTGAAGCCGGCGAGATGGGTACCGCCGTCGCGCTGAGGGATATTGTTGGTAAAGCAGTAAATATTCTCTTGGTACGAATCATTCCACTGCAAGGCTGCTTCAACGGTCAGACCGTCCTTTTCGGCAATGAAGTAAAAGACCTTTTCAAAGAGAGGCGTCTTGTTCTTGTTGAGATATTCAACAAAAGCCCTAATTCCGCCTTCAAATTCAAAGTGATCGGTCTTGTCATGGCGCTCGTCACGAAGCGTAATGGCAACCCCTGAGTTCAGGAACGAAAGTTCGCGAAGCCGCTTGGCCAGAATCTCGTAATGAAATTCAATGTTGGTGAAGGTCCCGGCACTTGGCTTGAAATGCACCGTGGTTCCGGTTCGGGTCGTCTCACCCACTCGGGCCAGCGGAGCTTGCGGCTCCCCATGGACGTAATCCTGCCGATACAGGGAACCACTCCGATGGATTTCGAGTTGAAGGCGTTCTGAAAGCGCATTCACCACAGAAACACCCACCCCGTGGAGACCCCCAGAGACTTTGTAGGAGTTGTCATCGAACTTACCACCAGCGTGCAGCACGGTCATGATGACTTCGGCCGCAGAACGACCCTCTTCCGGATGGATGTCGACCGGAATGCCACGACCGTCATCCGAGACCGTGATGGATTCATCAGAATGAATCGTGACACCAATGTTTCGGCAGTGTCCTGCCAGGGCCTCATCGATGGCGTTGTCGACCACCTCGAAGACCATATGGTGCAAGCCAGTGCCATCATCGGTGTCGCCGATGTACATGCCAGGGCGTTTTCGCACGGCGTCAAGGCCCTTGAGCACCTTGATCGAACTGCTGTCGTATTCGTTTGGATTGGGAATGTTCGTCATGGTGC
>CAYQOJ010000300.1:0-3701 GCA_964419105.1 uncultured Methylococcus sp. | reverse complement strand
GCGGTTTATCTATGCAACTTACAGTCGGGATCGTGATGGATCCCATCGATCACATCAAGATCAGCAAGGACACCAGTTTTGCCATGGCCCTTGAGGCGCAGGCCCGGGGCCATGCTTTGGTCTACATGGAGCTTTCAGACCTTTACCTGAGGGATGGCCGTGCCTATGCCCGCATGCGGAGCCTCCGGGTACAGCGAAATGAAGAGGCCTGGTTCAGCTTTGAAAGGGAGTGGGATGCGCCTCTCGATACCCTAGACGTCATCTTGATGCGGAAGGACCCCCCCTTCAATCAGGAGTACATCTATGCGACCTATCTCCTGGAATCTGCCGAATCTCGAGGTGCCTTGGTGGTCAATAAGCCCCAGTCCCTTCGAGATGCCAACGAAAAGCTCTTTACCAGCTGGTTCCCCCAATGTTGTGCACCGACGCTGGTGGCACGAGATGCCAGGCGCTTTCGGGATTTCCTCGATGAGCACCAGGACATGGTCCTCAAGCCACTGGATGGCATGGGCGGCGCCTCGATCTTTCGGGTGGCGACAGGGGATCCCAACCTCAGCGTGATCCTTGAAACCATGACGCAGCACAATCAGTGCTTTGCCATGGCACAGCGTTACCTTCCTGAAATCGTTCAAGGGGACAAGCGCATTCTGGTGGTCGATGGGGTGCCTGTGCCTTATGCCCTGGCGCGTATTCCGCGTGAAGGCGAAAGTCGCGGAAATCTTGCGGCAGGGGGACGCGCCGAGGGGCGGCCTTTGACTGATCGGGATCGTTGGATCGCAGAGGAGGTTGGACCTGAGCTTCGAAAGCGGGGTCTTCTCTTTGTGGGGCTGGATGTGATCGGGGATTACCTGACGGAAATCAACGTCACCAGTCCGACCTGTGTTCAGGAGTTGGATCGTCAGTTCGGCCTTAATATTGCCGGAACATTGTTTGATTCGATTGAATCGCGGATTGCCACCCAGAGGGCTGCCCAAGCGTGAGCGTGGCGCTGCAGATTCGAAATCACGCCCGGATCGCAGCGGCGCTAGGTCTTGCCGCCTTTTTGCATCTACCGATCCTCTGGATGATCACCCATCCGGCTGATCAGGGTCCTGTAGCGCTCCGAAGACCGACGGTTTTTCATTTAGAGGGACAACCTCGAAGACCTCCCGCCCCCGAAAAGCAGTCTATGACGGCCACCAAAACCAAGCCATCCGTCATAGAGGCCGGGGTTTCCCTTCAAGAGAGACCCAAAGCCCCCCCAGAACCAATTCAGCCCGAGCCAAGTCCTCGACGGCCCGATTTTTCAGCAGGGCTTTTATCGCAACAAATCAGCGAAGTTTCAGAAAGCTTGGTCAAAAAAAGGAATGCGGAATCGCAAGGCAAACGCATCGTCTATGCTTCTGAAGCCAAGGGACACACGGCGACTTTGTCGGCGTATGAAGAGGCATGGCAGGCCAAGGTCGAGCATATCGGGAATCTGAATTATCCGGAGGCTGCCCGCAATCAGGGACTTTCAGGATCCTTGAATGTGGCGGTCGCCATCCGCCCGGATGGGAGCCTTTATTCTGTCCAGATTCTCAAAAGCTCAGGCAACCCTATCATCGATGAGGGTGCGGTCAAGATCGTTCGACTTTCCGCGCCCTTCGCTCCGCTCCCCCAGGATCTTTTAAGCGACATCGACATTCTGGTCATCACCCGAAGCTGGCGCTTTGATGATCAGGCACATTTTTCTTCCAAATAGGCGCCCATCTTCAGAATGGCAGGGATTACTGGGTTGCAGCGGCAAGGGGGCTCCGCAGATACTATGTCCATGGATCCAGACGCTTCCAACCTGACGAATAACTTCCTCATTGCCATGCCGGGCATGAGCGACCCTGCTTTCGAGCGCACCGTAACCTACCTTTGTCAGCATACGGCGGAGGGAGCCCTCGGGATCATTGTGAACCGACCTTCCGAGATGATGCTGGGAGATGTTTTGAAAGAATTGAAGATCCCGATTCTCGATGAACGGGTCTCCGATCAGCCCGTTTATTGGGGTGGGCCTGTTCAGCCGGATCGAGGATTTGTCCTTCATGCCCGTGAGGGCGAATGGAAGTCGACACTGTGCATTAATGAGGAGCTGTGTCTTACGACATCCAGGGACATTCTGGAAGCTCTGGGTCGCGGCGAAGGCCCGAGCCGGGCGATCCTGGCTCTGGGCTATGCCGGATGGGGAAGTGGTCAATTGGAGCAGGAGATCGCACAAAACGCCTGGCTCAACGCAGAGGCCACTGAAGCCGTACTTTTTGACCGCCCGCCTGAAAAAAGGTGGCGCGAAGCGGCTGGACTGGTCGGGGTCGACATTTCGCTGCTTACCCTGGAGGCGGGACATGCCTGACCCTTTTTCTCAGGGTTCAGGGACCTTTCTTGGGATCGACTATGGTCGAAAGGGCATTGGAGTTGCCGTTGGCCAGAGAATTATGGGGACCGCGCGCGCGCTGGAAACCATTCGGGCCACCCATCGGGAGCATGTCTGGAACCGGCTCTCGGAGTTGGTCAAAACTTGGTTACCTCAGGGTTTTGTAGTGGGAACGCCGGTTCCCCTCGACGAAAACCAACCCAAGAACCCCATGATCGAAGAGATCGCGCTATTTTGTAGCGACCTTGAAGCCCGTTTCGGTTTGCCGGTTCATCTCATGGATGAGGCCTTGTCCACGCGAGAGTCCCAAAGTCTTTTTTATGCGGATTGGCCCAAACGGTCCGTCGATTTTCGTCAAGTCAAAGATCAAATGGCTGCGGCTCTCATTCTTGAGACCTGGCTATCCCATACAGCAAACTAGGGTGCCCGAGCGTGATTGAGCTCAATCGGACAGAAGAGTACTTGGATGAACTGGAAGCGGCCCTACGATTGGAAATCACGCGCCGTTCGCTTCACAACCCCCTCATGATCGGGATCCATCGGGGCGGCGTCTGGTTGGCCGAACGCCTTCACCAGCGCCTGGATCTTGCAGAGCCCCTAGGACGCATCGATATCAGCTTTTACCGGGACGATTTTTCAAGAGCCGGACTTCATCCCACGGTACAGGCCAGTTCGCTGCCCGTTCCTGTCGATGGTCGGGATGTCATCCTGATTGACGATGTCTTCTACACGGGAAGAACGATCCGGGCGGCACTGAACGAACTTTTCGATTATGGCCGCCCCCAACAAGTGGTGCTGGGCGTTCTGATTGAGAGAAATGGCCGTGAAATACCCATCAGGCCCGATTGCATTGGAGCGGCATTGACCTTGTCCCGGGGAGAACGCATCAAGCTATCAGGCCCTGATCCCCTGGTTCTCTCTGTGCATGGGGTTGCACCATGAGCCTCAAAGACAATCTTCAAGTCGATGCCAAGGGTCGGCTGCGTCACTTTTTGACGGTCGAGGGCCTTTCGCAAGACCAGCTCGTCTCCATCATGGATACCGCTGAATCATTCGCCAGTGTCTCGGAACAGGCGGTCAAGAAAGTGCCGATCCTACGCGGAAAGACCGTGGTGAACCTTTTTTTTGAAACCAGCACGCGGACGCGGACGACGTTTGAGCTTGCCGCAAAGAGGCTCTCGGCGGATGTGCTCAACCTCAACATCGCAACCTCTGCGACCACCAAGGGTGAAAGTCTCCTCGATACCATTCGGAACATCGAGGCCATGCAGGTCGATATGTTCGTCGTCCGACATGCGGATAGTGGTGCGCCCCACTTTAT
>CAYQOJ010000299.1:0-3705 GCA_964419105.1 uncultured Methylococcus sp. | reverse complement strand
AACAACTAACAAAACGCCCCCAGTCCGGAGGCGTCTTCAATTCAAGCCGGGGGACGGGTCTCCATGACCCGTCCCGCACCGGTTATTCCGCAGCGACTGCGGTCGCAGGAGCCGCGTCCATTTCGACGAAATCATCTTCGCCCGCAGGAACGCTCAGGCTGTTGGCCTTGCCCTGAAGAATCGCTGTGGCCGCACTCTGAACATAGAGCTGAACCGCACGAATCGAGTCGTCGTTACCCGGAATGATGAAATCAATGCCGGTCGGGTTGTTGTTGGTATCTACAACGCCAACCACCGGGATGCCAAGCTTATGGGCTTCGCTGATCGCGTTATGCTCATAACCGACGTCCAGAACAAAAAGCACGTCAGGGAGACGGTCCATATCGCGAATACCGCCCATGCTGTTCTCAAGCTTGTCGAGCTCACGCATCATGCCCAAGCCTTCCTTCTTGCTGAAACGCTGCAGGCGACCGTCATCGCGCATCGCTTCGAGATCCTTCATGCGAGCCACAGACTGCTTGATGGTCTTGAAATTGGTGAGCATGCCACCGAGCCAGCGGTGGTTCACATAAGGCATTCCGCAACGCAGTGCCTCTTCCTGAACGACCGTACGGGTCGTACGCTTGGTTCCCACGAACAGAATCTTGCCGCGCTTGGCTGCGACCTGCTCCAGGTAAGCCATGGCGTCCTTGAAAAGCGGGAGAGACTTTTCGAGGTTGATAATATGGATATTGCTGCGAGCACCGTAAATGAAAGGTGCCATCTTGGGATTCCAGTAGCGGGTCTGGTGTCCGAAGTGAACACCGGCCTCAAGCATCTGGCGCATGGTTACAGTCGACATGAAAACTCCTTAAATTAGGGTTGTGCCTCCACATATCCCGAACGACGACCGTGACCGACCTAGGCCGGCCCGGCACCCTGCCGAGCGTGACGACATGTGTGTGGGTTGTTGCTAAAAAAAGCAGGCCTTTATACCATGAACGGCTTATCTCAACAATCCACCTACCCTAAGTCGCGCCCCCAGAACGCTCACTGGGGACCATCAGGCGAATCCCGATGACCATCCGCATCAAGACTTCCGAAGAAATCGAGACCATGAGAGTCGCAGGCCGTCTGGCGGCTGAAGTTCTCGAAATGATCGAGCCATATGTGATTGCTGGCGTGACCACCGAAGAATTAGACCGGATCTGCCACGATTACATCGTCAACGTGCAGAAGGCGATCCCTGCCCCGCTCAATTACCGAGGCTTCCCAAAGTCGATCTGTACGTCCGTGAACCATACCGTCTGCCACGGCATTCCCGGCCCCAAAAAACTCAAGAGTGGGGACATCATCAATGTCGATATCACCGTCATCAAGGATGGATACCATGGCGACACCAGCAAGATGTTTCTGGTGGGAGACGTCCCGATTCGGGCAAGCCGTCTGGCAAAAATCTGCCAGGAGGCCATGTATCTCGGCATCCTAGAGGTCAAGCCAGGCGCTACGCTGGGTGACATTGGGAACGCAATCCAACGCCACGCCGAAGCTCACGGCCTCTCTGTTGTCCAAGAGTTTTGCGGCCATGGGATCGGGAAGGATTTCCATGAGGACCCGCAGGTCCTTCACTATGGCACTCCCGGGACCGGGCTGAAACTTGAAGAAGGCATGGTCTTCACTATCGAGCCGATGCTGAATCTGGGCAAACGTCACGTCAAGATTCTGCCAGACGGTTGGACAGCCGTGACGAAGGACCACAGCCTTTCTGCTCAGTGGGAACATATGGTTGCAGTGACATCCGAGGGTTTCGAAATCCTCACGCGCCGTGCGGAGGAACCCCTTGATATTCGAAACGCTCTCGCCACAAATTGATCCCAGTCGGTTTTCGGAGCTAGACCCCAAAGCTGCCTGCACTGAAGCCGCAAAAGCACATCAAACCCTACTTAGAGAGCGCTTTGCAGCGGGGGAAACCGCTCGCGACCTGATTCGCTGGCGCTCCGACTTTATCGATGAACTCCTGGGGTTCATCTGGCAGGATTTCATTGGCGACCTTCCGAACCCAAGACCCAGCCTGATTGCCGTTGGGGGCTATGGGCGCCGCGAAATGCATCCTCATTCGGATGTCGATCTTCTGATTCTGAGGGATCCAGCCGCAAAGGATTGCCCAAAGACAGACGCCCAAATTGCCGGGTTCCTCCAGTTCATCTGGGATATTGGCCTTCGTCCAGCCCAGAGTGTGCGCGGACTTTACGAGTGCATTGAAGAAGCGGTCAAAGACCAAACCGTGATGACCAATCTTCTCGAGTCCAGGCTGCTCTATGGGGACAGTGCGCTCTATGCGCGACTCGAACAGGAGATCAGCCCCGCCCTGATCTGGCCATCGGACGATTTCTTTGAGGCCAAGCGATTGGAACAAGCCGGTCGCTACGCTAAATTTCATGACACCGCATTCAATCTGGAACCCAACATCAAGGAAGGCCCTGGGGGTCTTAGGGATATTCAGAACATCCACTGGATCATCAAGCGACACTATGACCTTCGGGAGCTGGATCTCGTCCAACTTGGCTGGCTTACTGAGGCAGAGCATGATGAGCTCGAAAAGGCGCGCGACTTCCTCTGGGAGATTAGATTCGCGCTCCATGTCATCACGGATCGACCTGAAGAACGTCTCCTTTTCGAATATCAGAAAGAACTTGCCCGCCTTTTTGGCGTGGAATCAGAAAACGTCAATCATGCCGTTGAACAGTTCATGCAACTGTACTTCAGGACCGTTATGGGCCTTGAAAGACTCAACGAACTTCTGATGCAGCTTTTTGAGGAGGTCATTCTTCACAGCGAGCATCCTTTCAAGGTCGAGACGGTTACGTCGGATTTCCGGAGCGTTGATGGTTATCTTGAGGTCATTGATCCTGAGATATTTCAGCAAAGACCCCTGGCCATCTTTGAAATCCTGCTCCTCTTGCAGACTCATCCAGAACTCAAGGGCATCCGAGCCTCAACGATTCGCCTGATCCGACAGAATCTTGAGCGGATTGACGATCAGTTCAGGGAAGACCCTAAGGCCTGCAGCCTCTTCATGGAAATTCTCAGGCAACCTGTAGGCGTCACCCACCAGCTGCGACGCATGAACCGATATGGTGTTCTGGCAGCCTATCTGCCTGCCTTTGGCCGAGTTGTTGGAAGAATGCAGTATGACCTTTTCCACGTGTATACCGTGGACGAACATACCCTTTTTGTTGTCCGCAATCTCCGCCGTTTTGCCCTTGAGCAACATCGGGAAACCCACCCGTTCCCCAATGAAGTCTTCAAACGCATCGAGAAACCGGAACTGCTCTACGTGGCTGGACTCATGCACGACATTGCCAAAGGCAGTGGAGGAGATCACTCGACTCTCGGCGCTGAAATTGCTGCGGACTTTTGTCAACGCCATGGCATCGGAGAAGCTGACACTCAGAGGGTTTGCTGGGTCGTGCAGAATCACCTCCTCATGTCCTTAACGGCTCAACGCAAGGACATCAGTGACCCGAAGATCATTCATGCGTTTGCAACCACCATTCGTGACCAAACCACTCTGGATTACCTTTATCTTCTGACTGTCGCCGACATCCGGGCCACCAACCCAAATCTCTGGAACTCCTGGCGTGATGCCCTACTCCGAGAGCTCTACGAGCAAGCCCGCTGGATGTTCCGTCGAGGCCTTGCGAACCCGGTTCAACAGGAAGAAAA
>CAYQOJ010000298.1:0-3749 GCA_964419105.1 uncultured Methylococcus sp. | reverse complement strand
CCTGAAAAACCGACTCGAAGACTGAGTCCATGCAGTCCCGCTGATAAACCCGGCCTAAAGCCGGGTTTATTGTGTCTGGGTGATCCCCCTTTTTCTTCTTCAGGTGCGATCGGCACCCACCCCGATGCGGCTCCATTCAAAATAAGGACCCGGATCCCACTTTCGCCCGGGTGCGATGTCCTCGTGACCTGCGATATTTTCCCGAGAGAGCCGGGGATATTCCGCGATCAGGCTATCGAGAACCTGATTGAGAACTTCGTACTGAATCGGTTCAAAGGGCTGATCCTCGGTGCCTTCAACCTCGATGCCGATCGAAAAATCATTGCAGACTTCGCGTCCTCGCCATAACGAAACCCCGGCGTGCCAGGCCCGTCGATCAAACGCCACATACTGGGTGATCACCCCTGAACGCTGAATCAGAAGGTGGGCCGAGACCCGAAGGGCTTCAATTTCTGCGTAATAAGGATGCGCATGGGGGTCCAGGGTATTGGTGAAGAGCTGGCTGACCCCGAGGGTTTCAAATTGGCCCGGGGGAAGGCTGATTGCATGGATGACCACCAGTTGAATGTCTTTGGGGTCGGGGCGCTCGTTCTGGTTGGGGCTTTCAATGAAGGGGACGCCGACCAGGCGATGGCCCTGGATCTGGCGCCCCTTTGAAACGGCCCGTGAATTCACGCCTTGCGAGGATCCGGGCGACTGATGAACGAGTCGAGGAGCAGCATCACCACACCGACCGTGATGGCTGAGTCCGCGACATTGAAGGCCGGCCAGTGCCAATCGCCATAAAAGACATCCAGAAAGTCGATAACGTAGCCGTAGAGGATCCGATCGATCAGATTTCCCAAGGCGCCTCCCAAGACCAAAGACCAGGCGCAAGCCTCAAAGGCCCGCTGTTTGGGAAGGCTTTTGAGCCAATAGCAGATGAAGCCGGATGCGCTAATGGCCAGAATGATGAAAAACCAGCGCTGCCAGCCCCCCGCACCCGAGAGAAAGCTGAAGGCCGCCCCTTGATTGCGAAGGTAGGTCAGTTGGAACATGGGCACCAATGGAATACTCTCCTGGAGCGCCATGGTGGTGTCGACGATGCGTTTAGTGACCTGATCCAGAATCAGGACAATCAAGGAAAGCCAGAGCCAGATCAACATCGGCTTACCCCAATACCCGGGTTTCACCGGGTCCTGTCACATTGTCCACGCAACGACCGCAAATCTCCGGATGCTCGGCGTGAGCGCCGACATCCAGACGATGCTGCCAGCAACGGATGCATTTTGGGGCTTCAGAGGCCTTGGCCTCAATACGAATCTCCCCTTCAGGTAGTGAGGCATCCTCGATGACCTGGGTATCCGAGTTGATGAAGATGAAGCGAAGATCGGCTTCGACCGGTTTGAGCTTCGAATAAAGCCCAGAATTAACGCTCAGGGCGATTTCGGCATCCAAGGATGAGCCAATCGCTTCGGAGCTTCGAAGGCCCTCAAGCGACTTACTGATCATCTCGCGCATGCGAAGGATTTCCTCCCAGAAAGCCCCGTCATAAGGGCTCGTCTCGTCCAGACGGTAAAGGCCTTCGTACCAGGTCTCAAGGAACACGGATTCCCCGCGCTCGCCCGGGAGATGACGCCAGATTTCCTCGGAGGTAAAGGAGAGGATTGGCGCGAGCCAGCGGGTCAAGGCTTCCGCAAGGTGGTACATCGCGGTTTGACCTGAACGGCGCACGGGGCTGTCGATCCGGGTCGTGTACTGGCGGTCCTTGAGGACATCCAGGTAGAAGCTTCCAAGGTCTACCGAACAGAAGTGGTGCACCTTCTGGTAGACATTGTGGAACTGGTAGGTCGCGTAGGCTTCCTGTACCTCCCCTTGAAGGGCATGGGCCCGATCAACGACCCAGCGGTCGAGGGGGAGAAGCGCTTCGGGTTTCAAGAGATCGCGGCCGGGATCGAAGCCTTCAAGGTTGGCGAGAAGGTAGCGTGCGGTATTACGAAGCCGGCGGTAGACATCTGCCGTTCGTTTCAGAATCTCATCGGAAACATGCATTTCCTGCCGGTAATCGGTCGCGGCCACCCAGAGTCTCAGGACGTCAGCCCCAAGGTTCTGCATGACCTTTTGCGGTGCAACGACATTGCCCTTCGACTTCGACATCTTCTTGCCTTCGGCATCGACGGTGAAGCCGTGGGTCAGGACCGAGCGATAAGGCGCTTTGCCATGGATCGCGACTGAGGCGAGCAGCGAGGACTGGAACCAACCGCGGTGCTGGTCGGAGCCTTCAAGATAAAGATCGGCAGGAACTCCGAGTTCTTTCCGCCGATCCAGAACGCAGGCGTGCGTGACGCCGGAATCAAACCAGACATCCAGGGTGTCCTTGACCTTTCGGTAGTTCGGCGCGTCATCGCCCAGAAGTTCCTGGGGATCGAGGTCAAACCAGGCATCAATCCCCCGTTGCTCGATCTTTTGCGCGACCTTTTCGATCAGGGCGAGACTTTCAGGATGCGGCTCTTGGGTCTCGCGATGGACAAAGAGGGCGATGGGGACACCCCAGTTGCGTTGGCGGGAAACACACCAGTCCGGTCGGTTGCCGACCATGCCTTCGATACGGGCCTGACCCCAATCGGGGATCCAGTCGACATTTTGGATTTCCTCCAGGGCCTTGGCGCGAAGGCCTTGATGGTCCATGGCGATAAACCACTGGGGGGTTGCCCTGAAAATGACCGGAGTCTTGTGCCGCCAGCAGTGAGGATAGCTATGCTCGATCCGGGCTTCATGGACGAGGTTGCCATGCTGTCTCAGGACCTCGATGACGTGAGGGTTGGCACTCATCACATGCTCGCCGGCAAAAAGTGCCGTCGAAGGCAGGAACTTGCCGTCATCACCGACCGGGTTTTCGACCGGAAGGTGATAGCGCTGACCGACCACATAGTCCTCTTGGCCATGACCGGGGGCGGTGTGGACGGCGCCGGTACCGGCATCCAGCGTGACGTGATCGCCAACGATGACCGGAACCTCCCGGTCATAGAAGGGATGCTGAAGCGCAAGCCCTTCCAGCGCGGAACCTGTGGTTCGAGCCACCGTTCGGGCCTCGAGGATGTTCCAGCGCTTCAAGGCCTCTTCTTGTAGCGCTTCGGCGACGATCAGGTGTTCCTTTTGTTCAGGGCATTCGACGACAACGTAGTCGACATCAGGTCCCAAGGCGACAGCCTGATTGGCCGGGAGCGTCCAGGGTGTCGTGGTCCAGATCACAATGGAGACGGGTCCTTCCCCAGGGCCTGCACCCACTCGCTCGGTCCGCGCCCAAAGGGTTTCTTCGCTCAGGACCTTGAAACGGACATCGATGGTCGGGGAGGTCTTGTTCTCGTATTCGACTTCGGCTTCGGCGAGCGCGGAGCCGCAGTCCGTGCACCAATGGACGGGCTTTGCGCCCTTGACCAGGTGGCCATTGGCGTGGATTCGGCCCAGAGCCCGGACGATATCGGCCTCAAATTGGAAGTCCATGGTGAGGTAGGGGTTTTCAAAATCCCCAAACACCCCCAGACGGATGAATTCATTCCTCTGGGTGTCGACCTGTTTTTTGGCATAGTCGCGGCAGGCGGTTCTAAAGGCATCCGGTTCGACCTTGACGCCGGCTTTACCGACTTTTTTCTCGACCATGAGTTCGATCGGAAGGCCGTGGCAGTCCCAGCCTGGGACGTAGGGCGCATCAAAACCTTCAAAGCCCTTGCTCTTGACGATGATGTCCTTGAGGATCTTGTTGACCGCAT
>CAYQOJ010000297.1:3226-3770 GCA_964419105.1 uncultured Methylococcus sp. | reverse complement strand
AGGGAAACCAAGCCATTCGCGTTTCAATCACCCCCTTTCAGTCCAATCCAAAAAGTGAGCGCCCTCCCCCCCAACCGATCGATGACGTTGTATTACTTGATCAGGCGTCACATTTCCAAGTGAGCTATTTTGGAATCAGTCAGGAACAAAACACCCAGACCGCAGGTGGCCCCCCGCTGCCACGGTGGACCAACACATGGCATGACTATCAACTTCCTCTGATGATACGGATTGATATGGGTCGGGTGGGCGAACCCTCATGGCCAACGCTTCTGATTGCCCCGAAGACACAGGTATTGCGGTGAATCACCATGCAAATCAAGCATACTAAAGAGCGGGGTATGGCCTTGGTGATGGTTCTCTGGGTCGTCAGCCTCATGACCATCATGGCTGGTAGCTTTGCGCTCTCGACCCAGAGAGAATCTGCCGTCCTGCGTCATGCGCATGAAAGAGCCCACGCGATGGCCCTGGCCGAAGGGGCCATCTACTACGCGATGCTAATGCTGAATATTCCGGATCCCAAAATGCGCTGGCAAGGTGATGG
>CAYQOJ010000297.1:0-3216 GCA_964419105.1 uncultured Methylococcus sp. | reverse complement strand
GACCCTATTTCTGGGACGCAAAAGGGACTCCGGTCAGAATTCGCATTCAAGACGAGGGGGGGAAGATTGACCTGAATGTTGCACAGGAGCCCACCCTCAAGACCGCATTCAAGCTAATGGGAATTGGCGAGGAGCAAGTCAACGTCCTTACGGATGCGATTTTGGACTGGCGGGATGCCGATGAAATCAAGCGCCCAAGCGGAGCCGAGGCACCTGAATATGAGGCTCGGCGAATGAATGCGCTGCCGCAAAATCGCCAATTCCTCGTCATGGATGAAGTTCAGGGCGTGATGGGCATCAGGCCACATCTGTTCAAAAGAATGCAATCCTGGTTTACGTTATACTCGGGCATCGACGGATTGGATCCCTCAAAGGCTCCACGAGAGATGCTCTTTGCCCTAACCGGCGGAGACCCAGCGGCGGTAGAAACCGTGATGCAGCAAAGGCTTCAGAACCTTCCAGTCAACCTCCCGCCCGTTCAAGGTATCAACTTTACCCAAGCCGCAGGCGTCTCATACAGCATCATGGCGGAAGTCGTGATTGATGGTGATCAGCATTTCGGAATCATTGCTAACGTCCGCCGTGGAGCCATGGCAGGAACCTTGCCCTTCACCATCCTTCGGTGGAGACCTTATCATGAGCGCTCAACTTCCCGTGAAGAGATCTAGTTTCGGGCTTCCTGATTGACCCTCCTTGCATCATGATTGATTTTGACGCTCCCATCGAAGCACAGATCCAGAAATTCTGGCGCTGGTGGCTATCCGAGATCACCCAGATCATCCCCGATCGGGCCTTGAAGCTTGTTACGCGACGGCAAGAACTTCTGATCCTGAGTTTGGATCAGGACCACTGGGTAATCCGTCGGGCACAGGGATCTCAAGAATCAGAGATACAGCGGGTCGCATTGAATGACCTGAGCCCAGGTCATTTTGCTGAATTCATCACAGAACATCCTGAACTCGCCGAAACGAAGATCTCGCTTCGACTGATCAAGGGTCAGGGGCTTCGGCGTCAGTTCAAACTCCCGATGGCTGCAGAGGAAAACCTGTCACAGGTCATCGGGCTTGAGATGGACCGATTGACGCCCTTCACACAGGATCAAGTCTCATTTGCCACACGAATCTTGAGTCGCACCAAGGCCACCCGACAAATCTTGGTTGAGCTTATCATTGCACCTCGAGACTTTCTCGAAAGCGCTCTTGAGAGCCTTTCCCATGCAGGATGGCTTCCGGTGAACGTTCACCTGGAAGGCGAAACCAAAATCAACGAATACAACCTCATTCCCGAAAGATTCAAACCTCAGGGCGACAAGTTAGTCGAAATGCTGAACATTGGCCTCAGCAGCGCTATCTTGGCAATTTTGATTTTAATCCTTGTTCTTCCCGTCTGGATGACACGAACTGAGGTCATGAAAGTTCAGGCTGAACTCAAGAAAACCACCAAGGCGGCAAAGGAAGTCGAGGGCATGCGTGAGCAAGCCGAAAAGCTTCTTCATCAGGCCCAATTCCTTCAGGAAAAGAAACGCTCGGAACCGATTCTAGTGGATGCCATGGATGAACTCACCCGGGTGATCCCGGATGATACCTGGCTCAATGGTCTTCAGTACGCCAATCACCGCGTGGTGATTCAAGGGCAGTCGCCATCGGCATCGGTTCTTCTCAAGCAGATTGAGGGATCACGTCATTTCAAGGATGTCAGCTTCGTATCACCGGTAACCAAAGATGCGGGTAACAATCTGGAGCGTTTCCAGATTGCCTTTGACGTCGTTAACGGGAGGTTCTCTGAAGAAGCTCATTGAAAAGCTTCAACAACCCGTTGAAGTTAATACCAGCCGGCTGAGCGCCATCGCCCTGCTTGTAGGTGCGGTGCTGCTTCTGTTCATGGTCCTCATCTATCCTTTGATCAGTCTCGAATCGGACTACCGAGAGACCCTGGATCGCCAGCGCTTCAAGCTGCGACAGGCGAAACAAATCTTGTCGCTCAGAGAACCTTTAAACCAACGACTTGAGAGCATCAAGGCACTCAGCAGCTCCAACGAGACGCTGCTGCCTACTACCACAGCTGCTCTGGCCAGTGCAGATCTTCAGACCCGAATTAAGCAGGTTGTGGGTGAAGCCGGTGGCGAACTCTCCAGTACTCAGGTCATCCCGGAAAAAAACGAGGAGAATGTCGTTCGTGTCGGGGTCAAGGTCAGAATCAATGGCAGCACCCCGATCCTTCGAAATGTGCTTCACGCCTTCGAGTCTGGTAAGCCTGCCCTTTTCATTGATAACCTCAATATTCGGCCCATCCGGGTTCCCGGAAATCCAAGGGAAAAGAGCGTTGGACCTGAAGACAAGCTGAGCATCGACTTTGATGTAATCGGCTACATGCAGGCCCCCTGACCATGAAATTCGCGCTCGATCCCCGACTCAAACCCTACACTGTGCCAATCGGGCTGGGTGCAGGTCTTTTATTACTGGTGATTGTGATCTTGGTGGAGTGGTTCGCCTTCCGTCACAGCCTCGCTCAAAATAACAAGGCACCTCGCGCACCGAATCCGGAAACCTTGGGGGCTGCAGTTTCCCTCGAAGGGCTGGGGCTACCCCATGTCAGCGAATTTTCAGAGACCGTTGAACGGCCTCTTTTTATGGAATCCCGCAGACCCAGTCCTCCGCCACCCCCAGGCCCCCCGCCACGGTCTGAACCCCCAGCTCCTGTAACCTTCCAACTCATGGGCGTCATTGAGTCTCCAAAAGGCCGATTGGCGCTCATAGCCGAAGCCAAGGGAAAATACCGCAGGTTGCGCACCAAGGAGGCCATAGATGGCTGGGAAGTCACTGAAATTCGAGATGATCGCCTGTTCCTGGAGCAGGGCGGGCTGAAACAGGACATTGGTCTCACCAAGAAGCGAGCTAAGACGGCAGGCGACAAATCTGCGCCGCCCCAACAACAAGCGCCGCAAGAGAATGAGGCAGCCCAACGACGGCAGCCCCACCCCCAAAGCCCACAAGGCCAGCCAAATGGGGAGCCCGTCGCACAACAACAATACCAGCAGCAACCCCACGCCTCCGCTGGAGGCCAGGCTCAGTACCCTGAAGACGGTCAGCAGCCTCCGGAAGATGTGGCTGAAGAAAACTAAGCAGAAGCCTCAGGATTAGGCGCAACAACCGAAAAAATGCCATCGCCTCAGAACGATGCGCTAAGATTTAGGACTCAGCATCCAGATGATTTCCA
>CAYQOJ010000296.1:0-3779 GCA_964419105.1 uncultured Methylococcus sp. | reverse complement strand
CTCGGGGGTCGGCGTGCATCCATGCACTTCTTCATCGCTCACACCTTCAGATCAAACCAGAAGGAGGAAGCCTCGCACAGCGAGCGCTGAGTGTTGAATACACGAAGGGCCGCTCAAACGCGGCCCTTCTTCAATAAAAGACGCAACAGCGATCAGAGATGGCTATCAATATAGTCCTTGAGCTCATCTTTTTTGCTGTCATAGAGTTCGAACTGCTCCTTGCTCAAGACCGCCCGCAACTCCTTGTCCTTGGCATCCATCAGATCGTGCATCTTGGAACGCTTCTTGAATAGATTGTCATCGCCTTTGAGGATAGGTTCAGCCAATTCCGCATACTTCACATTGATCGCCTGTACTTTTGGAAGAACCGCCGCATCAAACTTCAGTTGATCCTTCATGAAGGCCGTCATCAGCTGCGATCGCTGGGCTGGCGTACTGTTCTCGATGCCTGCCAATGCGCTTCCAACGACCAGCGAGAGGGACAAAGAAAGAAAAAAACGACTCAATCGATTCATGGCTGATGTCGCGGGGATCCGGTATGACCGGGAGGGATGGAAACTCGACCCGCATTCTCCTGTGTGGCCCATCCGTTAATACAGCCCTGATCGGACAGGGTTGGGAACTGTGCATCCTGAAGGCGCTCAAGATCGCAGGATAATTATGGCACGGGCGGATTTACGCTCAATGGGGCAGGCTTGGACGCTGGTTTTCCGGCTGGATGCTCAGGTGTCTTCTCATGATCCTGGGCGGCCTTTTCCTCGGCCTCCTCTTTCGCCTTGGCTTCGCTTTCTTCCTGTTGTTTGAGACGCTCCTGTTCAGCAGAGCGGCGTTCGGCCTTGGATACGAAAGGTTTACCTTGGACGTTGTACCAGACGTCTTTTTCTTCCTCACCTTCAAGGTACTGAATCAAATACACCTTGACCCCGTCTTTCGATAACTGACGATAAGAAACCGCCTGAGCTCCGGGATGTTCGGCCCGAAAGGTACGAAGAATTTGTGCGGGCGCCTGATACTCGGTAATTTCGGTACCGGGTTGGCAACCCTCAAGGAAAGCCGTGCACCCAATCAAAAAGGTCACAGCCAGTGAAACAGGTAGATAACGCAATCGGATCCCTTCAGCCATGGAAAGCAGGAGTTTGAGACCTTTGACTTGGATGACAGATTGAAGGGGGCTGCGCGTAAGGGTGCAGCCCCTTCAAAAGGGTAGTCTAGTTCGCAACTACCGTCTTGACCACCGCAACAATGGCCAAGATGAAAAGAACGGTAAAGATGATACCGCCCACGATATAGGGGGCCGCAGACCCTCCCCCAAAGTCTCGGACACGATTCTTAGAACTTTGGACACCGAAGGCAGCGGAAATAACGCTGCCAACGATATCAAAGAAACCGGGCTTTTCCTGAGGCGTCACGGGCTTACTGCTTTTCTTTGCGCTTGGCTTCGAAAACCTTGTAGCCAATCGCGAGACCTACGACCACGATGACCGTGAAGATGGAACGGAAGCTTGCGCTGCCAGAATAGATTTCTTCCTCATCCACGTTGCCCCAGAGGTTGCTCGCACCGCCCGGAGAGGACTCTTCGCCGCCGCCCATGGTCAGGAGGTAGTTCCAGACAAAGTTCATTGGGATGATCGTCGAAACACTCAGCGCGATGGAGACGATCAACATGTCAATGGCACGATTGATGTCTTCGTTAGCCGTCAGGTTTTCGGTGATTTGAAGTTCATTCAGATACAGCTTGAAGATGACGTAGCCCGGGAGAATCAGGACCACGGCCATACCGAAGAGATCCTTGACGACGAGTCCGCCGCCACTTGAGAACAGGCTGAAAGCCACGATCAGAATAATGCTGAACGCTCCAACGCCAGACCACAGATACACATCCGCTTTGCCGAACTTGAAAAGATCTTTAATCACAGTAGGTCCTCCTTATTGTTTTTTGAAGAAATAAAACCCTTCGAGTCCGCCTTTCAGAATGAGTTCATTCCCTTCCATTTTGTAGACCGAATAATCAATCGTCCTGCCGGGACGACCTGGATCGTCAGCAATGATTTTGCCGCTCTCGACCTTGTAGGCCCACTCATGGCGATCGGTCGTCTTGAAATGACGATTGTAGCCACTGGTGACAATCACTCCGTCAGCACGGAATTCCCAGTTGCGGTTCTCCTCGATTCGCGGCTTCGTGAGACCGGCAGCGACGGACTCAAGCTTCCAGTTACCAATCAAGGGTGTGGCATTCTCCAGAGCCACCTCGGCAAGGGCTGCCCCGGAACCTGCGATGGCAAGGATGAAACCTGCCAGAAAACCTTTCGAAAAAGCCATGGTCTCCCCCAGCGTTGGGATTATTATTTTCGACCCTTCTCGACGAGGACACGGCATCGCCGATGACCCGGGGCCTGTTTTGGTCCGAGGAGCACGAATACCGCGCCCTAGGCCGCCGCGAAAGTATACCATGGCGGTCCCACGGGTCCGATGGGTCGCTTTACTGCTCACCCGACGACCTCGAGGTCACCTCCAGTGACGGCCATCGGCTAGAATATTCGGTTTTTCCGGCGCATCCTCCCCACATGTCCAAAGACTACGCCGCTATCGATACCCTGATTCGAGGCCTTCTCAAAGAGCGCATCCTTTTCCTGGATGGCGCCATGGGAACCATGATTCAGACCTACCGTCTCGAAGAAGCTGACTACCGTGGAAAACGGTTCCAAGACTGGCCTTCGGATCTCAAGGGCAATAATGACCTTCTGGCGCTGACGCAGCCTGAGATCATCAGCGCCATCCATACCGCCTACCTCGAGGCGGGCGCCGATATCCTCGAGACCAATACCTTCAATGCCAACAAGATCAGCATGATCGACTATGGCATGGAGGCGCTTGTCCCCGAACTTAATCGTGAAGCGACGCGACTGGCGCGTGAAGCCTGTGACGCGATGACGCGCAAGACCCCGGATCGGCCCCGATTTGTGGCCGGCGTCCTGGGTCCAACCAGTCGAACGGCCACGATCTCTCCCGATGTGAATGATCCCGGTTTCAGAAACGTTCACTTCGACGAGCTGGTCGAGACCTACATTGAGGCCACCTACGCCCTATTGGAGGGCGGCGCCGACCTCATCCTGATTGAGACTGTCTTTGACACCCTCAACGCCAAAGCGGCAGCCTTCGCCGTAGACGAGGTTGCCGAGCGGCTTGGCACCCGACTGCCGGTCATGATTTCAGGGACCATCACGGATGCGTCGGGCCGAACCCTTTCAGGGCAGACCGTTGGCGCTTTCTGGAATTCCCTGCGTCATGTCAGCCCCATCTCATTTGGCTTCAATTGCGCTTTGGGCGCAAAACAGCTGCGTCAGTACGTAGAGGAGCTCTCGCAAATCGCGGACACGCACGTCTCAGCACATCCCAATGCGGGCCTACCCAACGAGTTTGGGGAATATGATGAATCGCCCGAAGCGATGGCGCGGGAAATTGCGGAATGGGCTGAATCAGGCTTTTTGAACATCATTGGGGGCTGCTGTGGAACACGCCCGCCACACATCAAGGCCATCCATGACGCAGTCCAAGGATATGCTCCGCGGCAGGTGCCTGAGCTCCCGAAGGCTTGCCGACTCGCAGGGCTTGAACCTCTCAACATTGGATCAGAATCCCTCTTCGTCAATGTCGGCGAAAGAACGAATGTCACAGGATCCGCAGCGTTTCGTCGACTGATTCGAGAGGAGCGCTACGAAGAAGCGGTCGAAGTGGCACGCCAGCAAGTTGAAAACGGTGCACAGATCATCGATATCAAC
>CAYQOJ010000295.1:3267-3779 GCA_964419105.1 uncultured Methylococcus sp. | reverse complement strand
TACTTTCTGTTGTCGGTTGAATAGAATCCTGAACCATTAAACAATACGCCTGGAGATGACCAAACCCGCTGCATAGTTGATCCGCAGCATGTAGGCTCTCTATCTTCTCCAAAACCTCTTTGAAACTCAGTTACCATATTGCAGGTAATACACTTATACTCGTATGTTGGCATATATAAATTATACCTTATGCTGTTCTTGCTGTCAATCTAGCATATGTGCGAATTCTATGACAATTGGCACAAACAACTTCACACTTTTGAATTTCTTTCATAATAGCCTTCCATGAAAATCCATCGTGAATCATTCTAGAAACATTATACTTTTTATCTCTAATATGATCAAAATCTAAAACTATATGGTTACTTTCTCCGCAGTCAACACATCCACTTGCTGTCTTTATTTCAGCAAGCTTCTTTTTAAACTGCTGCTTATTATAGTGTGCTAGTTCTTTTTCAGTCATAGCACTTTAATTATATCTGAAGTTTAATAAGCCCCGCATGGGAATTCAA
>CAYQOJ010000295.1:2578-3257 GCA_964419105.1 uncultured Methylococcus sp. | reverse complement strand
GCGGTCAAGACCTATATCGCCTTCGTCCGAGGCGAATTCAAGCACGATGGCCCGATTAATAAAATGGGTAACTAATCCATCCCAAGGCCCATGCGGGGACTTCTATTATACCGCTTTACTTCTTAGCGACTTTAATAGCAATTTCTTTTGGCTTCTTCTCTTCTGGAACAATACGTTCAATATCAATATGAAGCATACCGTCCTTCATTTCAGCGCCAGTAATTTCCATATATTCACCAAGAGCAAAAGTTCTTGTGAATTTACGTGCAGCAATACCCTTATGTAGAACTTCAGACTTTTCTTCTTCAGATTCTAAAGAACTATCGCCTTTAATGATTAGTGTAGAGTTATCTACTGTAACTGAAATATTATCCTTTGAAAATCCAGCAACAGCTAAAGATAACTTAAAGTTATCATCATCAACTTTTACTAGATCATATGGAGGATACGATACTTGGCGAGAAGCCAACTGTACATTACTTAGACGCTCCATCTCACGATTGAAGCCAATAAAAAAGGGATCCTTAAAAAGGTCCCATGCAAATGAACTTACCATTTTGTTCTCCTTTTCAGCGAGTTTCATTTTATGTTCCCCCTATTGGCGGGAACAATACTATTATATCACAGAGCCCCCCGTCAGGATTGAACTGACGACCTTCCGCTTACAAGGCGGATGCTC
>CAYQOJ010000295.1:0-2568 GCA_964419105.1 uncultured Methylococcus sp. | reverse complement strand
ACTGAGCTAGGGAGGCGTAGCGGAACCGAAGAGAATCGAACTCTCGTTTCAGGCGTGACAAGCCTGTGTTCTAACCACTGAACTACGATTCCTTATTCTTTTTTTTATTAACAGATCTCATATATGTTCTGTGTCTGTGACAGTTTGAACATACAATTTCACATTTTTCTATTTCTTTTTTAATAGAATCAATGCTTCTGCCCTTATGATTATTCCCACCTATTTGAAATTTTTTATCTCCTAAATGATCAAAATCTAATATATGCGGTGGATAAGAAATTCCACAATCTGTACATATAGAGTTTTCTAACTTATAATTTCTTACAAAAACTCTTGCTTTATTTCTTTTGTCTTTTGTTCTACTAAGAACAAGCTGTTTATTTCTTTGATACCAGGCAGCCTGTGCTGCTTTTTGTGCTAAAGGATCTTTATATGGCATAGTTCAAGTATACCATATAACTTGAACCTTTTCAATTTGCTGGGGATGCAAGGATCGAACTTGCGACCTAGAAGTTAACAGCTTCCCGCTCTGCCTGCTGAGCTAATCCCCAAACTCTATTACTTCTTTATATCAATAAAAGAATTAGTAGATGCTTTTCCACCATTAAGTGGTTTGCTAATTGACTTAAGATAGTCATATGTTGCTTGGTACGAACCCTTATAGTTCTTTACCCAATACGCAGCAAGAGCAGCATTAGCCAATGATGTTCCAGTTGTTCTTCCTGTAGGAAGATTCCAAAATCCTAGAGCATAAAAGTCAACATCACTAGAATGGTTGGCTTGAATTTCATCAATTGATTCTTGCCAATCTACAACAGAACTAACAGAAATTGTTTCCTGAACACATGATGGAAATCTTGTGCGAGTAAAGTTACGATCATTACCAGTACCAGCCATCACAGCAATTCCAAGACTTGTTACATTTTTAATTGCTGCAACCAACTGCTCATCATCTTTGCGTGGTACACAAGAAGTTCCTGCACCCCAAGCATTAGATGCTTTTGACATAACTACTGCAGCAATATTATATTTAGATTTATTTTGTGCAACCCAGTTTAGTGGTTTTGCAAGATGCTTCATATTGCTTGCATGTGCAATAGAAGTTCTACCATTAGACAGAACATCAACACCAGTGGTTCTAATAAAGATAATTCGTGCATTTGGATCTACCGCTTTTACAGTAAGGGCAATATCAGTTCCATGTCTCATATCTTTATTTGAATAAATAAGATTTGTAAGGCCAGGCTGTAGAGATGCTGCTCCTGGACCTTCTTGCTCCATTGATGTTTGATTTGAGCAACGTCTGCTTTCAGTAATACATACTTCGTGTACAATATTACTCTTTAGTTCTGGACGAGAAGTGTCTAGAACTGTATCAATAATTACAATAGTTTCTCCTGCTGCTTTAGCTGGTACCGCCTGTAAAAGCGTAAGTCCAAGTACTGCAACAATCCCCACTGCTACTTTCTTCATTATTCTCCTATACCATTATTCTAATTACGTGTTGGCATGGGTCGCCTCCTGCTTCCCAATCTTCCAATTCTTCTTCACTCATATATTCCATACCGCCATCATGTGTAGCACAATATGGACCACTTACCCAGCCTCTTTCGATGCCGTTTTCTAACCATATGCCAAACTCCTGCTCTTCTGGAGACAGGTCTTCCTCATGTATATGATTCATACTATAATTCTACCCTTATCCGTTTAAAAAGTCAACTGGACCAATACAAGATGTGCTTAATTCACAGGCAGCATCTAATGCAAGAGCAAGCCTACGCTTTGGATCCTTGTGGTTGCGGGTGGCATGAAGAGAACCCATAGCGTAGTCTGCCCCTGATCCTATAACAATATAATCTCTGTCATAGGAAATCATAGTTAAACCCTCTGCTTCATGTTCATATAATTTACCTTTAACACCAATCAATAAAGACATTTCTGAATCTTTACCGCCGATATCCCATTCAGTATAAAATGATTTAAGAGCCTTAAGAAATTTGGTATGCATAAATTTATCTAAATTACCTTCAGGCGTTGGGGGATTAAAGTTATATTGAACAACTTGAGCATCAAAAGTTCCAGCAAATCCAAATATATATGGACCATTTTTCCAGATTTTAGGTCTATCTATAGGAACAGTATAGTTTCCTTCAGATGCTCCACGATCTCCAGCAAAATAAACTTTGCCTTCTTTTGTTATGCCTGCGATACAAGTCATGCCTACCCCTAGATTTTCTCGTTACTCTAGTATATCAAGAAGTTTTTAATACGTCAAATAGGCTTTATTTGATATTTTGACCACAGGTAGGGCAGGTCTTTGGCTCAGATACCGCCTCAGATGGCCCAGATTCGGCCTTAGCAGCCCCTTTAAACTTAGGACGACCAAAACCTACTATGGATACCTGAACATTCTTTTTATTCTTCTTATATGCACGAAGTTTTTTACAGGCTTCTCCGCCATTTCTCTGGCTTCCCTTTTTACCGTCTCCAGTAGTATTTCCTTCAATACACCAAACGGTCCCGTCTTCATTATCCTCAATAACAATTCCGACATGAGAAATGCGGTCA
>CAYQOJ010000294.1:0-3806 GCA_964419105.1 uncultured Methylococcus sp. | reverse complement strand
AAGGCTTTGGGGTACTTCTTCCGAATCTCGCCGACAGAAAGCTCATCAACCTTCTTAAGCCAGTCGCACTCTTCGGCCACCTTAGGCTCAATCACTTCTGCTTCGATTACTTTTTCTTGGGTCATGTCTATCTCGGTGATCCATCTAGAACAAAGACTGATTTTCTCATGCGATTGGCTGAGTGTGAGTTCGCGCTCACGCCTAGATATGTGAAACTCAAATGAGCAAAACATCAAATGATGTTGTTGCGAATCGCTCCATGATTTATCGACTTCAAGACCGACGATTGTCGCCTGTCGGCCTCACCATCCATCCAGATTAGCCGATCAAATACCCGCGCATTTGGGTGATCACTCCCATCGGGAACCCAAGTCTAAAAACCACTGGTTTTATAGACCGATTGATTCTACAACCGGCTACTGGATGTCTCCGGCGAGAGCATCAATGATCGGACAAGCCGAATCTGGTTTTTCGGACTCGCACCGTTGTGCCAACCCGTCCAAAACGTCACGAAGTGATGTGAGCTCAGCGATCTTTCGATCAATGAGCGCTGACTTTTGAAGAACCATATCTCTTGTGTCGCTACACAAGCCAATCGAGTCCAGGGCAAGCAATGTATTAACCTCGGCCAACGTAAAGCCCAAAGCTTGGGTCCGCTTTATAAAGCGGACACGCTTGATGTGTTTGCTTGTATAGCTTCTATTCCCACCGAGCGGCTTTGTTGGTTGATCCAACAACCCTCTTCGCTGGTAATAGCGGATGGTCTCAACACTGACGCCAGTTGCTTGGGCCAGCTTTCCTATAGACAGTGATGCCATACCTTCCCCATTGATCCCGTACCATGGTACGGATTATAGAATGATGGTGTAACTACGGATGGGGGTGGCTATGAAAATTACTTGGAGAGGCTCATTGATCGCAGGCGGATTGTCCGCTATCGGCGCGTCCTTATGTTGCCTTGGCCCTCTCGTACTACTCTCGTTAGGTATTGGTGGAGCTTGGGTAGGCGGCTTAACCGTCATGGAACCCTATCGCTTCTATTTTGTAGGAGGCGCGCTGCTATCTCTGGCTATGGCCTACCGCAAACTCTACCGAGACCCACAACAATGCCACCCCGATAAGGGGTGTGCCGATCCATCCGTGAGGAAGCGGCAGCAAGGTATTTTTTGGCTCGTAGCCGTTCTGATGCTTGGCTTATTGGCTACGCCATGGCTGATCCCCTTGTTAATGTGAATAGGAAGGAGTTTTCATGCGTAATTTATTGATGGCTGGTCTGGTAGCCCTCTCGCATTCATCACTGGCTGCAGCTCCTGTAACCGTCGCACTCAATGTTCAGAATATGAATTGCGGCCTGTGTCCGGTTACGGTCAAGAAAGCGCTGGAGAAGGTTCAAGGGGTAGAGTCTGCTAGCGTCGATTTCGATAGAAAGACGGCGAAGGTGATCTACGATCCCGATAAAACCAGTCCAGAGATTCTGAAGAAAGCAACAGCGGATTCCGGTTATCCATCCAGCGTGCAACAGTGAGGCTTGAATGAGTTCAATCATCCTCGAAAGTATTTTGACCTGTCCTCACTGCGGTCACGCCCAGCAAGAGGTTATGCCGACAGACGCGTGTCAGTTCTTCTATGAATGCACCCACTGCAAGACACTCTTACGCCCAAATCCTGGGGACTGTTGTGTCTACTGCTCATTTGGATCAGTGCCCTGTCCGCCGATCCAAGAGAAGGGTTCGTGCTGTAGCCAGCCGGGCTCTTCCTGCTCCGAATAAGTTAAGACAATACCCCCTGTATCCACACCGAAGAGTAGCTAGAGAGGTTAGCTCGGCCGCCACCTTGTCTTCACCTTAAGGCTTTCATGGCACATCACGCTGTCCCGCGCGCTTCGGTTTTATTCGATACCGTCATAGGCAAGAAAAGGCAGGGCTAGCAATGCAATAACCAGAATGGTTTTGACATCGGTATACAGCTCTTCCCCTGGTATGAGTTGGCCTAGGTCAAAAGCGGAAAACAGCATTAAGTCCGTCTGTTGGATAGGCTAGGGATTGAACCAACTGCGAGTTCGATTACAAAAACCGCAGACAGAGAGCATGATGGGCACTTCAACCAGAACACCGACGACCGTAGCTAGGGCCGCGCCCGACTCAGGGCCGTAAAGAGCGATGGCCGTTGCAACGGCCAGTTCAAAGAAGTTGCTGGCTCCGATTAGCGCACCCGGCGCAGCAATCGCATATTTGACACCGAAGAACTTCATGAGCCCATAGACCAGGGACGAATTGAAGTACACCTGAATGATGATTGGGACGGCAATCAGGGCGACATGGAACCACTTTCCAACGAGGTTATCGGCCTGGAAGGCAAAGATCAGAACCAGCGTGGCGAGAAGCGCAGAAATCGCAATGGGGTGAAGCTTTGGGAGAAACGCCCCCTCAAACCATGACTTGCCTTTGATACTGACCAACACCGAACGAGTGATGATGCCCGCCGTGAGGGGGATGACGATGAATATCATCACTGAATAAAGAAGGACATCGAAGGGAACCGTCAGATTCGAAGCGCCAGTCACCAGCCAGGTCACGATAGGGGCAAATGCCACCAGCATGATGAGATCGTTCACGGCCACTTGGACCAGGGTATAGCCCGGATCCCCGTCGGTAAGATAGCTCCAGACAAAAACCATCGCGGTACAGGGAGCCGCCGCCAGAATAATGGTTCCAGCAATGTATTGGTCTGCGGCATCCGCTCCAATCCACGGAAAGAAAAGATGCTTGAAGAAGAGCCAGCCCAGAAAGGCCATGCTGAAAGGCTTCACTAGCCAATTCACGAAAACTGTAATGAGAAGCCCCTTGGGGTTTTTGCCAGCACCAATGACGGAGGCAAAATCCACCTTGAGCATCATGGGATAGATCATTAGCCAGATCAGAACGGCAATCGGCAAATTGATGTTCGAAATCTCAAGGCCACGCAATTCGGCCACAGGGCCCGGAATGAACTTCCCGATCAAAACACCAATCAACATGCAAAGGCCGACCCATAAAGTCAGGTAACGATCAAAAAAGCTCATCTGTTTGGCTTGAGTCTTCAAGACTGTCTTTTTGCTCATGATCCCTCTCCAATCTTTTCAAATTTCGTTGCCGGTTCGGTTTGCCAAAAGCCGCAGTCGATCGACACCGACAGGTTCCTGTTTCTGGAGTGCGACCAATGCATAGCGGCGGGCATGATGATTTGCGACCGCATCGATTTCCCGGACTTCGTTGAGCGCTCGCTGCCGAAGCAGGTGTGAACTGGGTGACGTCGCTGCAACACTGTTGTTGATGATCCATGCCCAGGGTTCGATCCCCGCTCGACGGAGATCCGATTGCAGGTTCTGGGCTTCTAGGACGGGGGTGGTTTCAGCCAGCGTGACAATGATCACCTTGGTTTGCTTGGGATCTTGCAACTGCATCATTGGCGTAGTGAAGTGAACACGGGTCTCCCCCATTTGCCGAGTTACTTCGCGGTGGTATGCCCCTGTCGCATCCAGGAGAAGCAGGGTGTGACCCGTCGGTGCCGTATCCATCACAACGAATGTCTTGCCCGCCTCACGAATGATGCGGGAAAAGGCTTGAAACACGGCGATTTCCTCGGTGCAAGGTGATCGCAGATCCTCTTCCAGCAAAGCGCGACCTTCAGCATCCAGGTGAGCCCCTTTGGTCTCCAGCACATGATTGCGGTAGCGTTCGGTTTCCTTGTGAGGATCAATCCGGCTCACGGTGAGATTAGCCAGCGATCCCTCCAACGTCTCAGACAAATGGGCAGCCGGGTCAGAG
>CAYQOJ010000293.1:0-3815 GCA_964419105.1 uncultured Methylococcus sp. | reverse complement strand
CTAAATAATGCTCCAGCAAGTTGTTTAAATACTGATTCCGTTGGCTTTCCTTCAGCCCTTAATTCTTTATTTTTGTCAATTATTCCGCTAATTGAATCAAAAAATATAGGTAAGTTGTTTGAAATTGCCATAAATCCAGTTTGTACAGAATTTGCAAAAGCTGGCATCTCACGGCTTAATTGATTTATTGAGTTGTTTAATGGATTAAATGCACTTGCATAATTACCAACATTACGTTGATATTTACCCATTTGTGCGTCAACAGCTTTTAAGGCTTTATCATAGTCTTGAATTCTTTTACCTAACCTTTCTAAACTTTTCTCCTCTTTTTCAGTTAATTGGCTTCCTAATTCCTTTCTAATAGCTAAATCCTTATAAGTTTTCTGCAATAAATTCATACTATTTTGAATTTTATTGTAAACCGCCTCGGATGCTTTTAGTTTGGCTTCTTCCTTTTGTAATTGTGCGTTATATTTGTCAAATGCTTTTTCCCTGACTTGTTGAAGTCTTATTTCTGCAAGTCTGTTTTTTTCAATTTGTTTTTCTAATTGTGCCTGTATTTTTGCTTGATCCTTTATTTTATCATTTAAATCCGTTACACTTTTAGGCGATTGACCACCATTAAATGAAAGTTGTAGTTTTGAAATTGCAACAACTTCTTCGTGTGTTTTGGTTAATGATTTATAAAGATCATCAAGTTGTTTTTGAGCCTCTTTACTTACGATTAAATCTATACTATTTGCCATTCTTTTGTGATTTTATTGTTTTTTCAGCTTGTTTTTGGAATTCAATCCATTCTTTTACCGTAATTTCTTTTGCATCCAGTTTATATTTTAATTCTAAAATACGACTAACAGATATTAATTGACTTTCAATACTTTGGCTTTCCTGTTGATCATCTTTTTTAAGTTCCAATTGTAATACCTCTATTTGCGTTTTAACATTCTGCAATCTTTGGTTAATGTTTTCAATCTGTGAAAATATATCCTTTGATCTGTCAATCCTGTAATGCCATTTTTCAAGCTCCCAAGTAAGTTTATGGAACATTTCAATATCTAAACCTTTATCGTAATTGTATAATGATTTAAGTATTAATGTAACACAATTAAATTTTCCTTCTAATTTCAATAATTTATAAATCTTTGAGAATCTTTGATATACTGCATTATTTTGAGTTAATTCTAAATATTCAACAAAAAAATCATTCATTACTAAATGCAGATCCTTAACCTCTTTTAATTCCTTTGTAAAGTATTTAAGATCGTTTGTTTCAAGATACTTTTGAAAGTTCCAAAGTGGCATTTCATCACACTTTCTATAAATATTGACGGATGTATTTTTCCAGTTCAGGAAGGATAATTTCATAATTTAGTTTTTGTTGGTTATCGTAATTCAATCCAAAAATATTTTTGCCGTATTTTCCAATCAAATCAGGTGTTTTTTTATCTGTTGAATTGAAAGTAAGTATTAGGTTATCTTTGTCAACTGTTAAATAAAATCCATCATAAAAGGCGCCAGAATATTTTAATGTAGTTCTGTCGTATGGTTGCCCTAAAAGCTGTTTTATCTGGATTGTAAAAAATGAATAAGGTTTTAAATTTAAACCAATACTATCTTCCCCTTTTTCATATAATTGCGCTTGTCTATTTAGATCAATTATTTCAGCCTTATTTCTGTTGATTATACCTTCAGTTTGTTGCGGAATATTATCCCTAACATTTTTAACAAAGTCCATATAATCTTTAATAGTTCTCATAATACAAAAGTACAAAAAAAAGCGCACCTATTATGATGCGCTTAATTCATAAAACAAAAAACAAAAAACTATAAAGCTGTTGTGGTTGCTACGTTTGATTTATACAAAGTACCATCTAAATTGATGATGGTTTTTAAAAGCGTAGTATCCCAAGTTTTAAGCGTTAATACTTTACCGGTTGTGAATGCCGGAACAGTCAAAGTGTATTGACCTGCCACGGTTGTGCTTTCTGTCAAAGTTGTGATTGTTGTAGTAACTCCATCAACCGTGTAAAGCAAATCAGTTTTAAGCAATCCGCTCAAAGATACTTGATGATTGTCGGCTAATGTTTTAGCGGTAAATACAATTGAAGTTCCAGCAGTTGGAGCAGTCATTGTAAATACTACATCATTAACACCATCAAGATCCTCTTGAGCATTATAATCCAAGTTATCTGCTGTGATCCAGCTTACTCGCTCGTCAAATTCTAAACGGTTTACCATTTGGAAAGTTACTGTTTGAGCAGAAGCATCAGTTCCGTTGCTCATAGTGTATTTTCCATTTTCAAACATTCCAAGCGTGAAACCTTTAAACTCTCCTGCTTTGGTTTGAGTAAAGATAGCATCTCCTTTAGAATCAAACATAATCAAGTCGTATTGTCTGTGGCTTGATAATGATGTTAATGCTTTGTGAAAATTAAGACCATTGTCAAACATTACAGCATATTCGTATGGATTTTTACCCGCTACGATTTTCTCGCCTGATCCAGCTCTTGTGATGATTGTATCTTCTGCTGTGTTGTCTGTTAATTCAACAACACCTTGCAAAATGATTAATTGCCCTTTTTGTTGCAATTCTTGAATGTAAGCCAATTCCAGAGAACGTGCCTCATCAAATTTAAGACCTCTTTCCAAAAGTCCTAATGTTGTTACTCTTTTAATGTCCTGCTTACAGTTTTTAAGACCAGTTCCCAAAACTTCTGAAGCGCTACAATTTACCGAATTTACGATGTTAGTTAATGCCATTTTATTAATTAAAGTTTATAGTTTTTAAACAATTTTCTTTGAAGTAAATATCCAATTCTAAAATTATAACATTCCAGTTATCAATGGTTTTTGCATTTTTACCGTTGTCTTCTGAATAGTTGGCTAATCTTTGCAATTTATATTTTCCTTCTTTTATTTCTGTGGTTGTACTTCGATCCAATGCCTTCAAAACATTTTCAGCAAGTGGATTTAATACGTTGTTAAATTCTGTTTCCCAAATAATTGGATTTGTGTTGGTTGTGTGTACTGATTGTTTAGCAATAATTAGTTTTACAGATTTTTCAACTCCTTTTTTAGAAAAATTGCCATTTTCCTCATTCTGGACCAGCCAAATTAATGGGTATTTATTAGTTTGTTTTAATTGACTTAAATATAAGTTCAAAGAATCTTGACTTCCCCAGTTAAATTTAGGTTGAAATCCATCAATTGTTGGTAATTGTGCGAATAAATCTCGCAAATAATGCTCTACTACGATCATAGTCCAAATTGATTTTGATTTCTGAATAAAGTCATATTTGCATCTGGATAATCTGCTTCGTTGTCAGCTAAAAACTGAATTAAACTAACATAGCCTAACTGCTCTCCACTTCCGAACCAATCCACAACTTTGGTTGTTCCTTTATACCATACAGTTGGAAAGTAAGTATTTGTTCCCTGATATTCAGAAACAAAATCATTCCAAACTGTTACCAATCTTTGATTTGAATTAACATTTTGAGCATTTTGTGAATTAACCATTTTCTCGCCTGTTCCGGTTAAAACTGAAATAGTATCTTTTAACCAGTGGTAAAAAGTATATTTAGCCATCAAGGATGACTTATAAAGCCCCTCTGTGTATTTTAAGCCTTTCCACTTGTATAATTTACCCTCTTTGGTATATTCTACACCATTTACAAAGTTTTTCCATTTTTGAGGCGCTCCTACGTTTAAAACACCACTTGTAATGTTTATATCCAAATCTTTAAATAAAACGTATCCCAAAGCATTTTGTAATAATTCCCTACATTTTTCATCAATATATTGTTCTAAAATTG
>CAYQOJ010000292.1:0-3821 GCA_964419105.1 uncultured Methylococcus sp. | reverse complement strand
AACCGATCCTTGCACCTCTAGACCCGCGTCCTGGGCCTTGATTGCGGCAATACGTGCGGAGTAGACCCTGCTCATCTGGCCTGCGCCAACACCGATGGTGCGTCCATCTTTGGCATAGACGATCGCATTGGATTTGACAAATTTTGCGACCTTCCAGGCGAACAGAAGATCATTGAGCTCTGATGGTGAAGGGGGCCTTTGGGTGACCACCTTAAGATCATTCTGGGTGATTCTTCCCTGATCGGCATCCTGAAGGAGAAGTCCACCACCGACGCGTTTGAAATCAATAGCATGCGGTGCATTAGGATCCCACTCTCCGGTTTCGAGTACCCGGACATTGGGTTTCCCTGCAAGAAGTGTTTTGGCTTGGAGGCTGATGGAGGGCGCAAGAATTACCTCGACAAATTGACGATCAATAATCGTCTTCGCCGTCTGAGGATCGAGTTCGCGATTGAAGGCAATGATCCCGCCAAAAGCAGAGGTCGGATCGGTGTTGTAGGCCTGTTCATAGGCGGATAGAAGGTCCGGACCCACGGCAACACCACAAGGGTTTGCATGTTTTACGATGACGCAGGCGGGCCCACTGTCAAAACTCTTGACGCATTCAAGGGCCGCGTCGGCATCGGCAATGTTGTTATAGGAAAGCTCCTTGCCTTGAACTTGGACTGCAGCCGCAATGGAGCCTTTGGGGGGCGTCGAGTCTCTGTAGAACGCGGCGCGTTGATGCGGATTTTCACCATAGCGCATGTCCTGAGCATACTGAAGGGTCAGGATTAGCGGGTCTGGAAAAAGAGGGCCACCCGAAACCTTGTCGAGATAATCCGCTATGAGCGCATCGTATCGGGCGGTGTGACGATAGCACTTGGCAGCGAGACGCAGGCGGGTCGCAAGGCTCAAGGCGCCATTCTGAAGCACCATTTCCTCAAGGATCCCAGCATAATCAGAAGGGTCGACGACCACGCCGACTGCGTTGTGGTTCTTTGCAGCTGCCCGAAGCATGGCGGGTCCGCCAATATCGATATTTTCGACTGCGTCCTCAAAGCTGCAATCGGGTTTTGCGATGGTGGCTTCGAAGGGGTAAAGGTTCACGACGACCAGATCGATCGGCGAGATGCCATGTTCTGCCATCACGCCCTCGTCCTGACCTCTGCGGCCCAGAATGCCGCCATGGATCTTGGGGTGCAGCGTTTTGATGCGGCCACCCATGATTTCAGGGAATCCCGTGTGTTGTGAAACCTCCTTGGCCGCATGGCCGTGATCCAGAAGGTAACGGTACGTGCCCCCGGAGGAGAGGATCTCGACTCCTTGCCGAGTTAGGCCTTCAGCCAGCTCGAGAAGTCCGGATTTGTCAGAAACACTGATAAGGGCGCGCGTGATGCGCTGGGGGCTAGACATGATGGAGTCTCTCTTACTCAATCCGGTAAATCTGCATTTTTTTACGCAGGGTACTGCGGCTCAGTCCGAGGATTTGAGCGGCTTTGGTCTGGTTATGCTCGCAATGTTCAAGCACGGTTTCGATCAGGGGTTGCTCCACTTCGCTCAGGACCAATTCATAGAGGTTGCTGGCGCCATGGCCGTCAAGACTTGCGAAATACGCGCGCAGAGCATCACGCACATGGCTGCTGAGGACGGAATTACCCTCTTTCGAGGAGGCGGTATCTGACGGAATCTGGGTCACGGACGGTACGCGATGAGATGCTGTTGGAAGAGTTCGCGGATCAGACCTATTTGCCCCTCCGCCGAGAGTTGTTGATTGAAAGCTGAACGCGCTTCCAAGGGACCCTCCAGGTGATCGAAATACCAACCAATGTGCTTCCGGGCAATTCGAATGCCCTGATGTTCCCCATAAAACACATGAAGGGCATCCACGTGCTCCAACATCAGTGTCTCCAGCGCCGAAAGATCGGGTTCAAGGTGTGATGGGTTGCCATCGTGATACCGGATCATGGACGTAAAAAGCCATGGTTGGCCCAGAGCCGCTCTTCCGACCATCACGGCATCCGCGCCAGTCTCCTCCAGCACCTGGAGGGCTTTATCAGGACGCGTGATGTCGCCATTGGCAATGACGGGTATGCGGATCGAGCGCTTGACCTCTGCGATTGTACGGTATTCAGCTGACCCCGAAAACCCGCAGCTGCGGGTGCGTCCATGGATGGTGAGCGCTTGAATTCCTGCATCCTCTGCAATTTGTCCGATTCGGACGGCATTACGGTTTTCTGGATCCCAACCGGTTCTGATCTTGAGTGTCACCGGAACATCGACAGCGTGGACGACAGCTTCAAGGATACGGCGGACCAGATCTTCGTCCCTGAGAAGGGCAGATCCTGCGGCCTTTCGGCAGACCTTCTTGGCGGGGCAGCCCATGTTGATATCGATCAGATCAGCGCCCCGCGCCACGTTGAGGCGAGCCGCTTCGGCCATATCCTTGGGTTCATTACCTAAAATCTGGACGGCTCTAATTCCAGTTTCGCCGCCATGATCGGTCCGCATGAGGGTTTTCCGGTCGTCTTTGAGCAGAGGATTAGCCGAGACCATCTCGCTGACCGCCATGGCGGCGCCGAATCGTCGGCACAGATTCCGAAAAGGACGATCCGTAACGCCAGCCATGGGCGCCAGAATAAAGGGGTTGTTCAGCGTGAGGCGACCAATATGAAGCTTGAAGGCCGCTGCGCTTGGGGGCATAGAAACGTGACTCATGAGGGGTTGACCCTTTGAACGGCTTCAAGGACCTTCCGAGGCTCAAGGTGACGCATGCAGGTGAAAAGGCCGTGGCATAGCGGTTTTCGATGGCAAGGGGAACAGGGTTCCTTGACGTAAAGAATCTCTGCCTTGGATGAGGGATCCTCCCAGTAGGGGAGCGTCGAGCCAAAAAGGGCGATCGTCGGTGTTCCAAGTGCCTTGCCTAGATGGGTCAAGCCGGTATCCACCCCGATCAGGAGATTCACTGTTTGAATCAAGGCCGCAGACTCAAGAAGGGTTGTCTTCCCGGCAAGGGAGACGGCGTCGGGACCCATGCCTTTGGCGAGGTGTTCCGCAGTTTCAAGATCGCCGGGGCCGCCGAGAATCAGACTGCGATAACCTAAGGAGCGCAGACCCTGACTGAGAGCAATCCAGTGATCATCAAACCAGTGTTTCTGCGGGCGGGTGGTAAAAGGAGCCAGAAGAGCCACCTTTTCGTCGCCGAATTGACTCTGGATTTTGGCTTGAGCTTTCTTTTTCAGGACATCAGGGACCTGTATGTCGGGAGTGAAATCCTCATCCTGAGCGCCGAGACTGACAGCCAGGGCCCGATATTCCTTTCCCATCCGGGGGTCGGTTTCATTGCGCATCAGGCACTCGGTCATGAGCCATTGGCTGCCTTCTTTTGAGCCGAGGCCAATTCGGCGCGGAGCGCCTGTGGCAAAGGCCCAGATTCCGCTTTTGAATAGACCCTGCAGATCCAACGTGAGGTCAAAGGATTTTGCTCTCAGCGCTCTTGCAAACGCCCACATTTCCTTAACTGCCTTTCCTCTCTGGCCTTCGCGCGCCATGGTTTTCCAGCGTTGGCGTGGTAGTTCAATGACCTCATCCAGTTGGGGGTTTGGATGCAGTAGTTCCGCGGGGCCTGTTTCAGCCAGCCAGGTGATATGAGCCTCGGGCCAGAGGTTTCTGAGCGCAGGAATAAGGCCTGAAGCCATCACGATATCGCCGATAGCACTCAGGCGGACAATCAGTACGCGTTGAGGAGTGGATGTGTTCATGAGTGGAGGTGTCAGGTCAACCCTGAATCATACGGCAGCACACGACCGGAGGAAATTGTTATGAAGGATGCTTGATTGGGT
>CAYQOJ010000291.1:302-3822 GCA_964419105.1 uncultured Methylococcus sp. | reverse complement strand
CAGTTGACAGAATGAAGAAATATTCGGCAAATTACACATATACAAATCCGAATTTTGTAATTCAGAACCTTGTAACAAGTCAGACAAATTCTGATTTGTTACCTATTTTGTATGTGGCGAAAAACATTTTGCAACGTGGCTTTCCGACAACTCTTTCAAAATACTTACAATCTCAATTAGGTGAAATCCACAAACTTGACAACTTTGAAGAACGCTTTTTGTTTTCGACAAAGCAAAAACCTGTTTGGAACGACACAATAAAAGGCGACAGAGAACATAACTACTATCCAGCAAAAGATTTTTTTGAGAACATTATACCAAATGAATTTGGCGAGTTTTCATTTATTCAATCGTTACTCATTCCCGAAATTGAAATCAACGAAATAACAGGCGAAGATGACAGAAACTTTATCAACCAACAAGTTGATTTTTATTTGCCACAAGCCAAACTTGTGATTGAAATTGACGGGCAACAACACAAACTTGACGAAGTAACAAGAGTTTCTGACAGCAATAGAGATAATTACTTGTCGGGTAAAGGAATTTCGACTGTAAGAATTACAACAAGAGAACTGCAAAACGGCTCTTATACGGCAAAAGTTGAAACGATTTTAAAACATCTTGAACGGTACGAAAAACTTCTGAAATTCTATAAAAACGCTTGTGAGAAAATAGAAGATAATCAGATGAGTGAAGAAGAAATTAAAACGAAATTATTGCCTACGGCAATAATCCGCTTTCAAGTCTTGCTCATTGAGTTGCTTACTCATAAGTATTTGATATTTGAAGAAAATTGGAATTTCAATATTTTATCTCACGAAAACTTGCACAATTTTGCTGATTTGGCAATAAACGATTTGCTTATTTGGATTGATAAACTTTGGCAACTAAAAAATAAAACCGAACTCAAAAAGCCAAATTTCAACATTGAAATAACAAACGACAAAACGAAATTTCAACCAACAACAAAAGCCATAAACATTGACTTTTCGCTATTCAAACGCTACACAGACGAAAATAAAAACTACGAAGATGTGATTTTTGTCCGTACTGATTATTTTGACATCGTAAAAGACAAAAACTATTTCAGAGTTAGCACAACTGAGCCAATCAATTACAATATTACAGACGAAGACAAACCAGTTTTAGAGTTTTTTCTTGACAACATATTTGATAAATCAAGTTTTCGGGAAGGTCAATTTCCAATCATTTCAAACGCCCTAAATCGAAAAGATACAATTGGACTTTTGCCAACAGGTGGAGGAAAATCTTTGTGTTATCAACTTCCTTGCTTGTTGCAACCAAGTATAAATTTTGTAGTTTGCCCAATCAAATCATTGATGTATGACCAAAATGACAATTTGGTTAAAACCCTTGTAACAAATGTAAGTTTCATAACAAGCGATTTAGAAGCAGATGAAAGACGAGAAATTGAAATAAACTTTGAGCAAGGTCGGTATTTGTTTGTTTGGATTTCGCCAGAGAAATTTCAAATTCCGAGTTTCCGAGATAAAATAAGTGCGATAGTTGCTAATTTTTCTATTGCATATGCAGTTGTGGACGAGGTTCATTGTCTTTCTGAATGGGGTCATGATTTCAGAACTTCGTATTTGAATTTAGCCAAAACAATAGACAAACTAAGTCCAAGAGATGACAACAAAGAAGGCAAAATTAAATTCATTGGTTTAACGGCAACAGCCTCTTTATATGTTTTGAAAGATATAAAAATTGAATTTTCAAGACAGAAACAGCGGCTGGAAGATGAAAACATAAAGTCACTTTTGGATTACAGCCGTAAAGAATTGCATTTTGAAGTGATTAACGATAACGGCAACAAAAACGATAAACTTAAAAAACTTATAAACGAACTTAAAGACACAGAAAGTTTTATTGAAACTACCGAAAAAGCAGGTTTAATATTTACACCAAATGTAAATGGTGCTTATGGTTGTTATCCTGTTTCTAATACATTAAATTCTCTTTATCAAAATAAAGTAAGTTGGTTTTCGGGCGATGTTCCAAAAGTTGATGAATATGATGAAAATGGAAACAGAACGGGCAGAAAAATAGATTTAATGCCGAGAAATGAGTTTAACAAGCATAAAATACAAGTTCAAAAGGATTTCAAAGAAAACAAGTATCAACTTTTAGTTGCTACAAAAGCCTTTGGAATGGGCATTGACAAGCAAAACATTTTTTACACTTTTCATTATGGTTTGCCAAGTTCAGTAGAAGCACTTTATCAAGAAGCAGGAAGAGCAGGACGATGGGACAAACGAAAAGAAGAAAACAAAAATAAAATTGGCAAATGTTATGTTTTGCATTCGCCTGAAACACACGACCACGAGAGAGTTGAGCGACTTTTTCACAAAGACACAACCTTCTCTGAAATGAAAGCTATCAGCGATGAAGTTGGTTTTGGTGGCAGAGATATTTTTAAACAAGTTTTTCTGTTTGTTCAAGGACAAAACGACATTGATAAGGATTTTGAAATCATTTTAGGAGTGATCAGAAACTATTTCAAGGAGAAAGCACAAACGAGAATATTTTGGAATGACGCATACAACAAGCTACGAATAGACAGCAATATCTTACAAAAAGCAATTTATCGTTTAAGTCTATTAGGTATTGTTTCCGATTGGACAACCAATTTCATAAATCATTTTGAAGTTCAGTTCAAAACTATTGTAGAAAATAATATCATAAAAAGTTTGACAGATTACATTACTAAGTATGAGCCAAACACCGATGTAAAAAAGGAACTGCAAAAAGTTCAGCACGACACAGTTTTAGAAAAAGCTATTTGGTATTTACTGAATTGGACTTTTGAAAACATTGCATATAGCAGAAAACAATCGCTAAAAACGCTTTCAGATTGGTGTTTACAGTTTGAAGATAGCGAGAGTTTTAAACAAAGGATTGACAGCTATTTCATTTTTTCAGAAACAACTTTTGTCCTTCAACACATTGCTGAAAATCCAAAAGATTATGAACAATGGTTTGAAGTTTTGACAACTAGCAATCAGTTTCCCAACAGAACGGAATTTGAAAAACTGAAAGACAGTATCAGCCGATTTTTAGAAAGCTACCGAAACAGTGTTGGGCTAAATTTTGTGAGCGGTTTTGTTCGTTTGGCATTGAATGAGTATGGAGATAGTGATGGTAAGGAACGTTTTGAAAGTGCATTATCAAGTGTAAAAGAAACCTTTACCGAAGAGCAACAAAAAGACTTTTTGAACCGCTTAAAAGTTTTAGGAAAGCATTTAACTGAAGAACAAAAAATGGAATTGAGCCAATCCATTTCAAAATGTTATCCTGAAATGTTGGAAGAACTTGCAGAATATTATGATCTAGCATATTTGTTAAATGACGTTTACTCACAGAAATTAAAAGAATTGAAAAAACTTAATAGAAAGTTATATGAGCAACTTGCAGAAATTTAATCAAACACTTGAAGATTTCAATCAAGAAGTTGAAAATCTAAAAGATGTTTCAGGTGCTTTCAAAAAGTTACAAGAAC
>CAYQOJ010000291.1:0-292 GCA_964419105.1 uncultured Methylococcus sp. | reverse complement strand
CAATGCGATAATCAAGCAGTTTGAAGAAAATAGTAAAACACTTGACAAAATAAATGAGCTACAAAAAGCCCAACAGGAAAATGTTTTCAAAAGTTTAGCGGAAATTGAGAACGCCAACAAGCAGAACAAAACCGAGCTTGCAAAACTTGTTGAAGAAAAAACTGACCAAATAAGGAAAGAAAACAAAGATTTTTACAAAGACCTTGAAAGCACAGTTAAAATTAAACTCGACGACAACAAATCGGAAATTAAAAACTTGATTGAGAACGAGAGAAATCAACTCAAGCAGATT
>CAYQOJ010000290.1:0-3823 GCA_964419105.1 uncultured Methylococcus sp. | reverse complement strand
AAGGTGATCCCGGCGGGGACCGGATGCCGGGGGCTCGGCGAAATTCGGTGGTTTCATTTTTTGCCTCACCCGGATGCCCTGGAAATGAGTTACTGGGCCGTCCACGAATGGGTCGGAATGCTTTGGTACGACCTGATCGCCAGAATCGAGGGACGAACTGATTAGGCGAATGTAAGGCTGATGTCCGCCTGCGAGAGAAACAAGGTCTCCTGCTCCAGATCAGCGACAGTCAGTGGGTGCTCATCCAGCCAACCTGGGGGGAAGCCAAGGCTGAGAGCTCCGGGCTGAATCCGGATTCGAATCCGAGGGGCAATGGTCAGGACTCGGGATCGATGCACCAAAACGGCAATTCTTAGAATCAGCGCCAAGTGTTTCACCCCTTCTTCCAGAAGTGGCGGCAACTCCTTGAACAGTCGCACCGGAAATTTACGGCGATGGCCTCTGACCAAAAGAGCCAACACCTGTTGGTCTGATCTTGAAAAGCCTGGAAGATCCGCGTTGTCCAGGATATAAGCACCGTGCTTGTGGTAGCCACTGTGAGCGATATCCCGCCCAATGTCATGCAGAGTGGAGGCCCAATCCAGCCATTGTGCTGCAACCTCGCGTTCCATTTCCGAAGGCAGATTAATCTGGGCGAAGAGTTCCCGCACAGTTCCCTGGATCAATCGCGCGTGTTCCATTTCCACGTGATAGCGGAACGCGAGAGCATGGACTGTCCGGTCACGAACGTCCTCATGATTGATTCGACCCAGAAGATCCTGCAACAGGCCTTCGCGAAGGGCTCCTTCAGAGACATCCATATGTTCGATTTCAAGGATGTCGAAGGTGGCTTTGATGATCGAGAGGCCGCCGACAAAGCTTGGGTAGCGTTCTGGGTTAAGGTCTGGAAAAAGCGCGGGCGTCATGCGACCGGCGCTGAGAACCTGTTCGACCAGCTTGTTGAGCCCCTCTCGAGAAATGCCCCGCCGCGAGAGCCCTCGGCTTTGCAACAGCTTTTGTGTCGCTTTAAGGGTTCCAGAGGCCCCGATGGCCGAAGACCATTGTTCGCTGCGATAGAGATGCTGAAACGGCTCAAGCTCAGTTTCTGCGCATATGACGGCCTTTCGGAATCTTTTGGGTGTGATTTTCCCGTCGGCAAAGTGCGCCATGCTCATCGAGACGCATCCCATGCGAAGGCTTTCTTTCTGGAGTGGTGTGCGATCAACGCCGATGATGTATTCGGTGCTGCCGCCCCCAATATCCATCACCATGCGGCGACGCCCGTCAGAAGGAAGTCCCAGAGAGACGCCCTGATAGATGAGGCGAGCTTCCTCAATTCCTGAAATGATCTCAATCGGATGCCCTAGTGCTTCCATGGCCTTGATCAGCAAGGGACCGGAGTTTTTCGCGGCTCTGAGGGTATTCGTGCCGACCACCCGAACATTGCCGTGGGGGAGGTGGCGAAGCCTTTGGCCGAAGCGTTCGAGGCATTCAAGGGCACGCTGTTGTATTTGCTCCGTCAGCATCCCTTGGGCTGTCAAGCCCGAACCGAGGCGAATCATCTCCCTTAAGCGATCCAGAACGACCAATTCGTCGGCGCGAATCTCGGCAACGATCATGTGAAAGCTGTTTGAACCGAGGTCAACGGCGGCGATCTGTTTAAAAGGCTGGCGGGTATTCAAGGGGCTGAGGCTCGCGGCAGACGGGGCTTGAGGGAAAATCCGATACAATCGACGGGCAACAGGGATCAGGTCCGATAGCGGCCGAAATCCCATGGCAACCCGGTTATTTTTGCAAAATCTGCATTCAAAAACACACTCATGATTGAAGCCCTAACAATTCGAGGTCTCAAGAAAACCTATGGTAATGGTCTTGAAGCCCTAAAGGGGATCGATCTAGACGTTCTTCCTGGGGATTTCTTTGCTTTATTGGGGCCAAACGGCGCGGGCAAATCCACGACGATCGGCATCATTAGCGCCTTGGTCAAAAAGAGTGCCGGGAGTGTCCACATCTTTGGCCATGATCTGGATCGCTCGCCGGATGAGGCAAAACGTCTTCTCGGTCTTGTCCCCCAGGAAATCAACTTTAATCAGTTTGAAACCGTTTTGAATGTGGTCGTCAATCAGGCGGGATACCATGGGATTCCGCGTCGGGAAGGGCTTGCCAAGGCGGAGAAACGGCTTCGCGAACTAAGCCTCTGGGATAAGCGGGATGCCGTGACCCGAACCCTTTCTGGTGGGATGAAACGGCGCCTCATGATCGCGCGTGCTCTGGTTCATGATCCGAAGCTTCTCATTCTGGACGAACCCACGGCCGGCGTGGATATCGAAAATCGGCGTTCCATGTGGGATCTTCTGCGAGAGATCAATCGATCCGGAACGACGATTATTCTGACGACGCATTACCTCGAAGAGGCTGAAAATCTCTGTCGCAACATCGCGATCATCAATCACGGCCGGATCATTGAGAACAGCGCCATGTCGGAGCTCTTGGCCCGAATGCATACCAGTCGATACATTCTCGAACTTGAAGCTCCGATCGAGTCAGCCCCGCGGGTGGATGGGTATGGTCTTGAGTACCTTGATGCGAAGACCTTGGCCGCAAACGTTCCCACCAGCTTGGGGATCCACGCGCTGTTCGAGAGACTTTCGGAGCAGGGCGTTCGGGTTCATGGGCTTCGAAACGCAGCAAATCGTCTGGAACAGTTGTTTCTCGACCTCGTTGAGGAATAGCCGGGGTGAAGGGAGATCCTCGGCTGTGCTTCCTACTCGCCATGATGATCATTTTGGCGGTGCCTTATCTCATTTGGCGTCTGGGTCGGACGGATCGTTATGCTCCCCTGGTTGTTGTCCAAATCTTGACCGGAATTGCACTTGGGCCTGGTGTCTTGGGAGAGCACTACCCCACCTATTACGCCACTGTTTTTTCGCCTCAGGTCATCCAGTTCCTGAACGGGATAGCGTGGTGGGCTGTGATGGTCTTTGTCATGCTTGCGGGAATCGAGCTGGATCTCAAGTCGGCATGGATTCACCGAAGAGAAAGCGCACTGACTGCAGGTCTTGCGTTGACGATACCGCTTCTCCTTGGGTCCTCAGCTGCATGGATCTTGTTGCAGCAAGGGGGGTGGATCGGGACCTCGGCATCGCCTTGGCAATTCATTTTGGGCATAGGCATGGCCTGCGCGGTCACTGCATTGCCCATTCTTGTTCTTTTCCTCGAAAAACTGGGCATCCTTCGAGAAGCCCTGGGTCAAAGGGTCCTGCGTTACGCCAGTCTTGATGATTTGGCGATCTGGGCGATTCTCGCGCTGATTCTTTTGGATTGGTCGCGGCTTGCCATGCAGGGAGCTTTCATCGTCGGGCTGGCTTTGATGGGGCTATTGATGCGCTGGCTGATGCCACGCTTGCCAAAGGAGGATCGTTGGTACATCGCTTTGATCTGGCTTTGTGGCTGTGCCTTTTTGGCCGATTATGCGGGTCTTCATTTCATGGTGGGCGCATTTCTCTCGGGTGTCCTCCTTGATCTGGCTTGGTTTGATCAAAAGCGACTGGATCAGTTGAGGCATCATGTATTGCTGGTCCTAATGCCGGTGTTTTTCCTGAGCACCGGGCTTCGAACGGACTGGAGTGTTGGCGGTCTTGAGGTCTTTGGCGCTGCAGTTTTACTGCTCATTGCTTCCGTTGGAGGGAAGCTGCTGGGGGTCTCAATTGCCGGGCTAATGCTAAGGTGGAAGAAAGGTGAGGCCGGGCTGATTGGCTGGCTGCTTCAAACCAAGGCCCTCATCATGATCATCTTCGCCAACATCCTGCTCGATCAGAAGATCATTAAGGCGGAGACTTTCACT
>CAYQOJ010000289.1:0-3841 GCA_964419105.1 uncultured Methylococcus sp. | reverse complement strand
TGGCTGGTACGGTGGTTCTTGTCACCGCCGTTGGCAAGCGTGAAGCCTCTCCTGACACTGATTTCTTCCCGCTGCGCGTGGACTATCAGGAAAAGGCGTATGCGGCTGGAAAAATTCCGGGTGGATTTTTCAAGAGAGAAGGGCGTCCTTCGGAGAAAGAAACCTTAACGGCTCGACTGATAGACCGTCCCGTCCGTCCGCTGTTTCCCGAAGGATTCAACAACGATGTCCAGATCACGGCCACCGTGATGTCCCTCAATCCTGAGGTTGACCCGGACATTGCTGCGCTCATTGGTGCATCAGCTGCCCTTACGCTCTCAGGCATGCCCTTCAAGGGGCCGATTGGCGCGTGTCGCGTTGGATTTATCGATGAAAAATATGTGCTGAACCCCACGGCCAGCCAGTTGGACGACTCCCTGCTGGACTTGGTCGTGGCGGGTACGCAAAACGCCGTACTCATGGTTGAATCCGAAGCAGACATGTTGTCTGAAGAGGAAATGCTGGGTGCTGTGGTTTTTGGTCACGAGCAGATGCAGACCGCAATCAATGCGATCCGCGAAATGGCAGCTGAAGTGGGTGTCAAGGCATGGGATTGGAGCGCATCAGGTGCTGATGAAACTCTAGTCTCCTTGGTCAAGGAAAACGCTGGGGCAGCAGTTTCCGCGGCCTATCAGATTGCTGACAAGCAAGCGCGTCAACAGGCACTGAAGCAAGCTCGTTCGGCTGTTGTAGAAAAGCTCAGCGCAGATGGCCAATATGCGGCGAAAGCGGTTAAGGCTCTGATCGAGGACCTCGAATACAACACGGTCCGCGCCATGATCTTGAATGACGCAAAGCGTATCGATGGTCGTGACCTTGAAACTGTTCGTCCAATCACCATTCGTACCGGTGTGTTGCCGCGCACCCATGGTTCCGCGTTGTTTACTCGAGGCGAGACTCAGGCGCTGGTAGTCGCCACCCTGGGAACCGGCCGGGATGCTCAGGTCATCGACGCAATCGAAGGTGAATATAAGGAAACCTTCCTTTTCCATTACAACTTCCCTCCCTACTGCGTAGGCGAAATCGGTATGATCGGCTCGCCGAAGCGCCGCGAGGTTGGTCATGGTCGCTTGGCTAAGCGTGGTGTTCAGGCGGTAATGCCTGATCAGGAAGAATTCCCCTACGTCATCCGCGTTGTTTCAGAGATCACCGAATCCAATGGCTCAAGCTCGATGGCATCGGTTTGCGGTTCAAGTCTTGCCCTCATGGACGCCGGTGTCCCGACCTTGGCGCCTGTTGCAGGTATCGCAATGGGTCTGATTAAGGAAGGTAGCGCTTTTGCGATTCTTTCCGACATCATGGGTGATGAAGATCATCTGGGTGATATGGATTTCAAGGTTGCCGGTTCCGAAGATGGAATTACCGCACTCCAGATGGACATCAAGATTGATGGGATCACACCTGAAATCATGAGTAAGGCCCTGCAGCAGGCCAAGAAAGGCCGACTGCATATTTTGGGCAAGATGGCCGAGGCGCTTTCTGCGCCGCGTGAGCAGCTGTCTGATTACGCGCCCCGCATCATCAGCTTCAGCATTGATCCCAGCAAGATTCGTGATGTGATCGGGAAGGGTGGTGCAACTATCCGTTCAATTACGGAAGAAACTGGTGCAAGCATCGATATTACCGACGATGGCCTCGTGAAGGTTGCATCTGTAGATCGTGAGGCCGGTGATGAAGCACGTCGCCGGATTGAGCAGATTACAGCCGAGGTTGAAGTTGGCAAAATCTACGAAGGACGGGTTGCTCGTCTGATGGATTTTGGTGCATTTGTAACCGTTCTGCCGGGTAAAGACGGACTTGTTCATATTTCTCAAATTTCCGACGAGCACGTCGAAAAAGTCAGCGATAAGCTGGCTGAGGGTGACATCGTTCGGGTCAAGGTTCTTGAAATCGATCGACAGGGGCGTGTTCGCCTCAGCATGAAGGCCGCTGAACTCGGAGAGTGAGCGCCCTTCACTGATTGATTTGCTTAACCTAGCACAAAGGAGCCGTAAGGCTCCTTTGTCGTTTGAGGAGCCTAGGGATCGGCTTGGGTGAAATACTGAAGTGACAAGAAGGCGTCCTTGGGTACTTTGACGTCGCCTGAATAAGGTGTCGTAAAAAGAAAGGCCAGGTAAAGGTTGAGTGAAACAATAAAAGTCACCATGGCGGTCATGATGGCTTGTCCCATGAGATGTTCGATGGAAAAGAACATCGTGAAGGCGATGGTGATCATGCCGCCTACGATCAGAGAAAACCATTCGACACTGGGTATATCGTATTCGGCAAAGTTAAGTCTGCCCCGGCGATTCTCGCCGGCGCTAACGAAAGACGTGAGTATCGTGGCGTAAAGCGCTTTTTGGTTCTCCGTCACCGGCTCGACCTCTCTGATTTGCGACATCAAATGTTGGAAGAGGACTAGTCCTTCAATATCTCGCTCTCCCATTGCCATGTGCTTCCAGCCTTGGTTGAGTGTTTCCGTTGTATAGGCGCGAATCGTGTCCCGAATGCTTTCACGATAAGGTTCTGGCATTTTTTCGGAGAGAGCGTAGATCTCCATGAGCGAATTCGCTTCATTCTCGAGATGAAGTCTGGCATCGTTAAACCGATTGGTCGCATCCACAACGACTAGGCCAAGGATCACCGCATAAAGTGTCCCAACGGCCGACATATAGTAGCTGCCGACTTCGTGGAAGCTTTCGAGAGTCTTTTTGCCGACACGTTGCTTGATCCAATGCTGTATTGCGACAGATAGAAGGATGGTCAAAGCAATGGTGGCTCCGCCAGTTAGAAACTCGTCGAGATGAATGTTTTCAACCATGATCTTGATCTGTCGGTTAGACAATGGGCGTTTTTGAGTCTTTTCCAGGAATCTCCTGTACCAGCTGGGGTACAAGATAGCCGGGAAGGGATCCCCTTAGCCGTGAGGCCAATTCTTTTGATTGAGTCAGGGAGACCTCGAAATGATGGGTGCCGGTTGCTCGATCAAGTCCGTGGAGATAGTAAGGCATCACGTTCATTTCAAAGAGCTTCTTGCTTAATGCAGACAGAGTGGTGGCAGAATCGTTGATGCCCCGGAGAAGAACGGATTGATTCAAGAGAGTCACGCCTGTCAAACGTATTTGGTTTAATGCTGAGCCTACGGAAGAATCCAGCTCATTAGGGTGGTTGCTGTGAATCACGACAACCATCTTGAGACTATCTTGCTTCATCAGTTCGATCAGCCCACTATCAACCCGGGCGGGAAGCACGACTGGCATTCGGGTATGAATGCGAATGCGTTGTAAATGCGGAATCCTCTTGAGGTCCTGAAATATTTCTCCAAGCCGCTCATTTGAGAGCATGAAAGGATCGCCGCCACTGAGAATGACCTCTTCCAGTGTGCTATCAGAGCTGATTTCCTCAAGGGTTGTTTCCCACCGGCTACGAGAAGTTTGCTGCTCCTGGTAAGGAAAGTCGCGTCGGAAACAATATCGGCAATGGATGGCGCAGGCTCCAGTACTGATCACCAGGGCCCTATGCTGATATTTTTGAAGAAGGCCGGGTGAACGTTGTGCGCCGAGGTCGGCGACGGGATCAGGTCCAAAACCTTTTTTGGTTTCTAACTCTTCGGGATTTGGTAGAACCTGCAGGAGCAAGGGATCCTTTGGGTCTCCCTTCATCATGCGATCGGCAAACTGACGGGTCACGAGGAAGGGGAAAGGCGTCTCGGCTATGGGGACAAACGCCTCGGAGAGATTCAAAAAGGTGAGTAGCTCGCTGGGATTTCGAAAAGCATCGGCGACTTGAGATTGCCAATTGGCGTCCATGAGTAATCTGTAAT
>CAYQOJ010000288.1:0-3850 GCA_964419105.1 uncultured Methylococcus sp. | reverse complement strand
CATGCCGGGTTAGTGCTCCAGCCACAGCGTTGAAACCGCATCGCCTTCATTGAAGTTTCGCATGGTTCCGATGAAGTGCGATTCTGCCCCATAGTTCTGGCGCTCGGTGTCCAAAAGGGCCGTAAACGCAGAAAGTTCGGCATAGGGATCAAAGGGTTGATCCCGAAGGCAGATGAACTCCATCATCCGCCGGTGACCGGGGGAAAGAAGGCCACCTCATCGCCGTCATGGACTTCTGTGGAGGGCGTGGCATGTTCTTGATTGACCGCGCAAAGGACCCGATCGGGTAGCGGGCGCCCTTCATCCAGCACTTTCCAGAGATCGGCAACCGTGGCGATCCCCTCGGGATTGATATCCTCCGCTGTCCTCCCCATCGTTTCGCGAAGGCTTGCAAAATAACGAATTCGTATAGCCATGATGCTTTCTCAAACCTCAGGAAGTTCTATGCGATGAGTCGTGTCAAAGACGATACCGGATCCTCAAGGGCTTTTGCCAGTCCCTCAGGATTTGGCCCCTTAATCCAAAGCGTAAGATCTCTTTTCCGAACGATTCCTTCGAGGGCGGGATCAACCAACCCCTGATCGATCGCGACCTTGAGACTCAGTTCTTCTCTCCCCGGATCCACGGACTTGACCATAAGCAGAGCCGGGATTTCAAGTTCCAGGGCCAGTTGCGCGGCAATCGTGTCCGAAGTCACATCCCAGGTGGCCTTGAGATTTTGAAGACAGGGATCCTTGGGATCGGGCAACCACAGACACGGGCTATTCGCCTGTTTTCTTGGGATCAGCTCGGTCAAGGTCAGGGCCGGGTTGAGACGGGGTTCCATTCCTATGAGCATGCGGCCATAGAGAGCCATCGCACGAATCGCCAAATCATGGGCGAGGAGATCATCAAAACCATGGCTATTTTGTGCCATTCGGACGGCATCGGCGAAGAGGCCACCTCCAGGAACCACGATGACAGAGGGGAGTTCAGCGAGCGTCTTCAGCCAGGTCGCAAGGGACGCTGATTGAGAGAGGCTGCCGCCGAACTTAATAACCCAGCGGATTGATGTTTTCGACACGCGGTTTCCAGGCCTCCACCAATCTCAGCATAGCGGCTGCCTTGTGGTGACATTCGGCATATTCAGAATCCGCTTCCGAGTCGGCCACAATCCCCCCTCCGGCCCAAAAGCGAATACGATCGCCCGAGTGGATGAGCGTTCGAATGGCAATGTTGCTGTCCATGCTGCCATCAAAGCCGATATACCCAATCGATCCACAGTAAACGCCCCGACGATGAGGTTCCAACTCCTCGATGATTTCCATGGAACGAATTTTAGGAGCGCCCGTGATGGATCCTCCGGGAAAGCAGCCACGAAGGAGATCCAGGGGACCTAATTCAGGTTTGAGCTCGCCTTCGATGGTGCTGACCATGTGGTGCACCGTAGCGTAGCTCTCGATTTCAAAGAGCTTGGGGGCACGCACCGAGCCTGGGATGGCGCTCTTTCCAATGTCATTTCGAAGGAGGTCCACAATCATCAGGTTTTCTGCCCTGTCCTTGAGGCTGTCGCGAAGGGCGAGCACCTGGGTTGCATCACCGATGACATCGTTGAGTCGGGGCCGGGTGCCCTTGATAGGTTTGGTCTCGATACGCGATTCGGTGAGCTTGATAAATCGCTCGGGTGAAGAGCGCAGTATTTCTAATCCGGGATAGCCAAGATAAGCGCCGAATGGGGCTGGATTGAAGGTCCTCAAGTGCTGATAGGCCATCCAGGGATGACCCTGCGATGGGGCCTCAAATCGTACGGCCAGGTTGACCTGATAACAGTCGCCTTCTGTGATATAGCGTTTGATCCGATCAAAGGCCTTGCCGTAGGCGCTGCGATCCAGGTTGGGGCGAACATCATCCATGATCTCAAAGTCGCCCATGCGCCAGCCAAGAGTCTGGATCTGGCTGAATTGCTGAACAAGATGAGGCCATCGGGTAGCCAGCCCCGGGCTGTCGGGCTTGCCGACCAGGAATGTTTTTCGGGCGAGGTGATCAACGACCACAGCCCAACCATAGATGCCCATCATCATTTCAGGAATGGCTTCGCCGTCTTGGGCGTTCACCGGCAAGCGCTCGATTCGACGGGCAAGGTCATATCCCAGATAGCCGATCGCACCGCCTGCAAAGGGGAGTCCAGGGATGCCCGGCTGCTGGGGCCCCAGCACGCGGGCGAGCAGCGCGAAGGGGTCCTCTTTGGAGGTCTCCACGTGATCGCCCTCTCGGATCTCCGTCACGTCTCCTCGTGTGATCAGCGTGACCTGGGGTTCTGCGGCAATCAGGTCAAATCGCCCTTGCCGGCTGTGGGGGAAACCGCTGTCAAGGAAAACGGACCAGGGTCTTTCTGCCCAGGGCAAAAAGAGTGCGGCGCTATCCTCAAAATAGGGGAGTTCTTCGATTCGTGGTTCCATCATGCAAGGCTCAGGGCGGCGACGGCTGCTGCCGGACCACAGTCCGCGGCGTCAAACGGCGCTCCGCTAGGCATCCATTCGAACAGATCCTTGAAGTCGATGAAAGGGCGCTTGGATCGTTGCGCCAAGTCCCGGGCCAGAATCCGGCCAATTCCTGCACCAATTACGGGCGCATCGCGTGCAATCTTCCCACGCGAAATCTGACGCATGAAGGCATCGTAAAGTCTTTGGATTTGTTGTTCCCGAAGGAAGTCTGCAAGGACTTCTATCGACCCGGCTGGCAAGGTTTCGGAATCGACACCAAATTGCCGCCCAAGCCGTCTTGCGCTGGCTCTCCATGTCTTGGGGCCACCATCTGCGCTTGCGTGTTGGTCGGTTTCTTCGCGTAACTCCCCAGTGACTCGGTAAAGATCGGCCGATGTCGCAAACCATTCTGCCATGGGGCTGGACCATGCGCCAAGGACGGGAGCACGGGTTGCAAGGGCCATAATGGGGGTTCGCGTTAATCCGGTATAGACCAGTTCGTCATAGCCCATCCGTTCATGATCGAAATACCCCTGGGCTTGGGTTTTGCCCTCCGACAAAAGGAGGAAATCCGAGGTCGTACTTCCAATATCGATGAAAAGGCCTTCAGATACCTTGCGCGCGGCCCACTCCCCACTCGCAAGCCAATTGGCAGATGCCACCCATTCCCAGTCGTCTTTTCCAAGATTTTGGACCCCGAGAAAACCTCTCGGTCCTGCAAAGACCTGAACCTGAGTTGAATCTACACTTTGGGTAAATTGGGAAAGAATGGAGGTCACGCCTGACTTTCGATTCTCGAAGTAATCTGCAAGCTCTCCGGTCATAGTGACGGCATGCCGATCTTCAGGTGAGACAGCGGCCAGGATTTGAAGATCTTTAATGGCCCGGTCCAGCTGCTCAAGGCCTTTCCAGAGGGGACAAGCGACTTGGTGGACTCCGATGAGCTGACCTTTTTGGGTGAGCTGGGCCACCTTTAGATGAGCGCCCCCGATATCCCATCCTAAGATCTGCATCAGTTCAGACTCCAATTCAATTCCACAGGGGCTCCTGGCAGGGGTTCAGGCAGCAAGGGAAGTGCATGATGTTGCGCTAGGGCAAGGACGAGTGCTGCTGGATTTAACTCCGTGGCCGCCCTGATTCCAGGGTATGCACTGGTCAGCCTGGGGTTGATTTCAAGCACCTTCGGACCCTCGGGCCCCAAAATAAAATCGATTCCAGCAAACCCCCAAAGCGAAGGGAGCGCGCGGGCGACGCGAGAAAGGAGCACTTTGAAGATCCCTTCAGGATCGGGCCGAGCATGCACCGTGATGCCTAGCAAGCGAAAGCCCTCTTGGGTTTGACAAATATTTTGACGGTTGCAGCAGAGGAGTCGTCCTTCCCCATGGTAG